>JAQUSU010000072.1 GCA_028710085.1 Anaerotignum sp. | reverse complement strand
ATGCGGTATTACCATAGAGTTTTTTTGACTTTCCCTTTTTTGTAGGGTATACTGTTTCCAATGAGATGAATACGGAGGAACAGTATGGAAGAAAGATTGCAAAAATTTCTTGCGGAAGCAGGTGTAGCATCCCGTCGAAAGGCCGAGGAGCTGATCGCTGAGGGAAAAATAAAGGTAAATGGCAAGGTGATTACGGAATTAGGTACCAAAATTGATCCCCAAAAGGATGAGGTTTTGTACTTGGATAAAATAATCAGCAAAAAAGAAGTGGAAATGATATATATTATGCTTCACAAGCCCGAAGGCTATGTGACGACGGCAAAGGAACAATTCGGCCGTCCCGGGGTTATGGATTTGGTGAGTGGAATTGCGGCGAGAATTTTTCCCGTGGGAAGATTGGACTATGAAACCTCAGGCTTAGTGCTATTGACAAACGACGGGGATTTGACCTATAAGCTGACGCATCCCAAGCATGATGTGGACAAAACATATATTGCAAAGCTTTATGGAACGCCGGATGATATGGATTTACAAATGTTTCGCCGAGGGGTTTTCATAGACGGAAGACAAACAAAGCCTGCTAAAATGCAGATTTTGGAAAAGGGAGAACGTCAATCCACGGTGGAAATTATCATTCACGAGGGCAGAAACAGACAGGTTCGTAAAATGTGCGAAGCCATTAAGCATCCTGTTGCTCAGTTAAAAAGGGTTGGCACGGGTGAGCTTACACTGGGAGATTTACCCAAGGGGAAATATCGCCATCTTACGCCGGCGGAAGTAAAATATTTGAAAAGCTTATAAACGCACCCTTTTGGGAAAGTGGTTTTGCTTAAAGCTCCAAGGCTTCTGATTGTAATTTTGGACTCTAAGGAATACATTTTTGGATTTTTTGAGTTCGATTTACACATAGATGCGCCTTTCGGGGCTTTTTTTCTTGAAAGGGAAAGGACTATGACGTATAATATATAGTTAAGGCAACACAGAATTATGCGGTATTACCTTAAGACATCGCAGAAAAAGGAATGATTTCATATGAAACAGGAAAAAACAAGGTTGTACTTAATCCGTCATGGAGAAACCGAATGGAATCGCGGCGGACGTTATCAAGGATGGACAGACATTGAGCTTTCCGATGAGGGGAAATTGCAAGCTGAGCTTTTAGCAAAGCGTTTTCATTATATGCATTTGGATGCAATTTATGTATCTCCTTTGAAGCGGGCAATTGCTACGGCAGAGCCTATTGCTACGGAAAAAGGTCTTCCTCTTATTTTGGACGAGCATTTCAAAGAAATAAATTTTGGAGAATGGGAAGGGCATACTGTGCCCGAGTTAACCGAAAAATACGGAAAGCCCTACACGGATTTTTTTGATAACCCCTTTGAACATACCATGCCCGGAGAGGGTTCGTTCCACAAGGTGGCGGAGCGGGCTATGGCAGGGTTTGAGGAAATTATAAAAAAGCACAGAGGCGAGCGCATTGCCATCGTTTCTCATGGTGGGCTTTTGCGTGTTTTTATGATTAAATTATTGGGCTTGGATTTGAATATGTACCGTAGAATGTGGTTAACAAATACCTCTATTTCCATGATTGATATTACGCTTGATGATAATAAGTTTTTAATGACATTAAATGACAAGGCACATTTGGAAATGGCGGAATTATTGAAAAATGGGTGAAAATATGGGAAAAGTAATCGTAGTGGGCGGCGGTGCTGCCGGAATGATCGCAGCAGGAAGAGCGGGAAGCCGTGGTCATGAGGTTCATTTATTTGAAAAAAACAATCGATTGGGAAAAAAGCTTTTGATTACGGGAAAAGGTCGTTGTAATCTTACCAATGATTGTGATGTGGAAACACTTCTGGAAAATATCCCCGGAAATCCGTACTTCATGTACAGCGCTTTTTATCGTTTAGACAGCAAAGAAACCCAAGAGCTGTTTCATGGCTTAGGCCTAGAAACAAAGGTGGAGAGAGGCAGGCGAGTTTTTCCTGTTTCTGATAAGTCCTTGGATGTTATAATTGCGTTGGAACAGTATTTGAGAGAAAATAAAGTGAAGCAGCATTTGGACAGCCCTGTAGAGGAAATTTTAGTTCATGACGGAAGGGCTGTTGGGGTGCGCTTGAAAAAAGGGATAGTTATTGAAGGGGATGCGGTGATTGTGGCAACGGGCGGTTTATCTTACCCTGCCACAGGCTCTACGGGGGATGGATACCGCTTTGCAAAAAATGCAGGGCATCAGGTGACAAAGCTGTTTCCCTCCTTGGTGCCCTTGAAAACGGCGGAGGAATGGTGTAAAAGCCTGATGGGGCTAAGCCTGCGCAACATCTCCATTCAGATAAAGAATAAAAAAGGAAAGACGGTTTTTGAGGAGTTCGGGGAAATGCTGTTTACCCATTATGGTGTTTCAGGCCCAGTGATTTTAAGTGCAAGCAGACACCTGATTCTTTCCATGAATGAGGGATATGAGCTTTTGATTGATTTAAAGCCCGCCATGGATGAAAAAAAGCTGGACATGCGTTTGCTCAGAGATTTTGAAAAATATGCTAATCGAGATTTCAGCAATGCCTTGGAGGATTTGCTGCCGCAAAAACTAATCCCTGTGGTTGTTGCCCTTTCTGGGATTGCGGCGGATAAAAAGGTGAACAATATCACCAAGGAAGAACGGAAACGCCTGCTTGCGTTATTCAAAGGGTTGCCCTTAACCATTACAGGAACGGCAGGCTTTAACGAAGCGGTGATCACCTGCGGCGGAATTTGCGTGGATGAAATTGATCCCTCTACCATGGAAAGTAAGTTTGTGAAAAATCTTTATTTTGCAGGCGAGGTTTTGGACGTGGATGCCTATACGGGTGGCTATAATTTACAAATTGCTTTTTCTAGCGGTTTTACGGCGGGAGAAGGCGTGTTGTCACAATGAGTGGAGGAATCAGGATGAAAAAGTTTGCCATTGCGGTGGATGGTCCGGCAGGTTCTGGGAAAAGTACCGTTGCCAAGGCTGTTGCAAAAAGGCTGGGTATTATTTATGTGGATACAGGTGCTATGTATCGCGGGGTAGCGTATTTTTGCATACAACAAGGCGTCAGCCCTTTGGATGAAGCGGGCGTTTTATCTTTATTGAAGGATATAAAGATGGAAATTCAGCCCACAAGCGATGGACAACGAATTTTCTTGGATGGAGAGGATATTACTTCCAAAATTAGAACCCAGAAAATTGGACAGGGAGCTTCCCAGGTTGCAACCATTCAAACGGTGCGACAAAAACTGGGTGATATGCAAAGGGATATGGCAAAAAATAATTCTGTCATTATGGATGGCAGAGATATTGGTAATTTCGTACTTCCTCAGGCGGAGGTAAAAATATATATGGATGCAAGTGTGGAGGAACGGGCAAGACGCCGCATGGGAGAGCTTGCGACAAAAGGCGAAAAGCCTGTTTTTGAGGTGATTTGCGAGGAAATTATTCGTCGGGATGAAAACGACATGAACCGCTTGTATAACCCGTTGCGTCAGGGAAAGGATGCGGTATATTTGGATACTACTGCGATGGCAATAGATGATGTTGTGGAAACCATCATAAGGATTACAGAAGAAAAAATAGGGGAGGTTTGAGGATGATGTTATATCCTGTGGTAAAGGTGTTTGTGAGACTGTATTATTTAATTATGTTTAAAATAACGATCGTGGGAAAGGAAAATGTTCCCACTGAAGGGAATGGCGTGCTTTGCTGCAATCATATCAGTAATTACGATCCTCTTACCATGGCTGTTTATCTGGACAGACTTCCCCGCTATATTGCTAAAAAAGAGTTATTCAACAACAAATTTCTGGGGGCATTGCTACGGAATTTAAAGGCCTTTCCTGTAGACCGTGAAACGATTATGGATATGAAGGCGTTTAAAACAGCAATCAATGTGCTAAAAGACGGAGAAATGCTGGGAATTTTTGCTGAGGGAACCCGTGTGAAGGAAGGCGAGGAAAAAGCCGCAAAGGCAGGAGTCGCGATGTTTGCCTTAAAGGGTGATGCACCGATAATCCCTGTGGCAATTTCTGGGGAATACAAGTTTCGCTCCCAGATTAGAATTGAATTTGGTAAGCCCATATCTTTAGAGGAATATCGTGGTGGAAAAATTAACACTGCAATGATGGAAGAAATTACTGAAAAAATAATGGGAAAAGTTCGGGAGATGAAGGTTAAACTATGAGTGAGGTTATTTTAGCCCAATCAGCAGGGTTTTGCTTTGGCGTGAAAAGAGCCATTGAAATGGCATACAATCAAATAGAAAAAAACGAAAAAACGTATTCTTACGGCCCTTTGATCCATAATAAAGAGGTGACGGGGGATTTGGAAAAGAAGGGGCTTTCCATTATAGAAAGCCTTGACAATATTGACAAGGGAACGATTTTGGTGCGTTCTCATGGCGTTGGGAAAGCCCTATATGATGGGGTGGAAGAAAAGGGCCTGCAAATTGTGGATGGAACCTGTCCTTTTGTGAAAAAAATTCATAAGATCGTGAAGGAACATTACGACGCAAATCAGGGTATCATTATTGCAGGAAACAGCCAGCATCCTGAGGTAATGGGAATCAATGGCTGGTGCGAAAATGCCGCAAAAATCATAGAAACTCCCATGGAGGCTTCTGCATTGGAATTGCAAGAAGGGGCAGAATATATTCTTGTAGTGCAGACAACCTTTCGCCAGAGTCGTTTCGACGAGATTGTGGAAGCATTGAAAAAGAAAAATATTCGGTTGGAGATATTCAACACCATTTGCTCCGCTACGGAAAAAAGACAGACGGAGGCGGTTCGTTTATCTCAAAATGTTGACAAAATGATTGTCATTGGTGACAAAAAAAGCTCCAATACCCAAAAGCTGGTGGAGATTTGCAGAAAAAATTGCCAGAATACTGTTCACATTGAAACAATTTGTGATTTGGTGTTGAATAATTTTTCAAAGAATGATAAAATAGGTATAACTGCGGGTGCGTCTACACCACCTGCAATAATTAAGGAGGTAGTTGTTACTATGAGCGAAGCATTTGAGAATGCAGTACAAAATTTAGAAGGAAGTGAGGAAATTTCATTTGAACAAATGTTAGAAGATTCTCTCGTTACCCTGCACACCGGAGACGTTGTAAAGGGCACTGTAATTCACATTGTGAACGAAGAGGTTTCCGTAAATCTTGGCTATAAGTCCGACGGTGTTATTCCCAGAGGAGAATTTAGCAATGATCCATCAATGATCCCTAGTAAAGAACTTCAGCCCGGAGATGAAATTGAAGTATTCGTAGTTCGTGTAAATGACGGCGACGGCAATGTTCTTCTGTCCAAAAAGCGCGTTGAAGCGCAAAAGGGCATAGAAGATGTGGAAGCAGCTTTTAACGAAAAAACAGTTGTTACAGGCATTGTAACAGAAGTTGTGAAGGGCGGCTTAATCGCAGTTGTTAACGGCGTTAGAGTATTTATTCCTTCTTCTCAGGTTTCAAATAGATTTATTGAAGATTTGAGTGTTTTCAAAGGCAAGGAATTGGATTTTAACATTATCGAAATGGATAGAGTAAAACGTCGTATTATCGGTGGCAGAAAAGCTTTGGTTGAAAAAGAAATCAGTGCAAAGAAAACAGCATTGTTCGCTACCATTGAAGCAGGCTCAAAGGCTGTTGGTACAGTGAGCAGATTGACTGATTTTGGCGCATTTGTTGATTTGGGTGGCGTTGACGGCTTGATTCATATTTCCGAAATGAGCTGGGGCAGAATTACAAACCCTAAAGAATTATTAAAAGAAGGTCAAAAAGTCGAAGTATACATTTTGGATGTGGACAAGGAAAAAGGCAAAATCAGCCTTTCCTTGAAAGATAGAGACATGAATCCTTGGAATTTTGTCGCTGAAAAATACACAGTTGGCACAATTGTTGAAGGTAAGGTTGTTCGTATGGTACCTTTTGGCGCATTTGTAGAATTGGAACCGGGTGTAGATGGTCTGGTACATATTTCTCAGATCGCAAACAAGCATGTTGTAAAGCCTGAAGATGAACTGAAGGTTGGAGAAATAATCAGCGTTAAGGTTTTGGATGTTAACACTGAGCAAAAGAAGATCAGCCTTTCCAAGAGACAGGCAGAAGCTCCTGTGGAAGAAGAAGTTACAGAAGAAGTGGTTGCTGAAGAAGTGGCTGCTGAAGAAGTAGTTGCTGAAGAAGTAGCTGCAACTGAAGTAGCTGCAACAGAAGAATAAAAAAACGTTGTTGAAAAGCAATATTGAGGGTGTCGACTTAGTCGACACCCTCAAATGTTTCTGCAAAGCAAAGTTTTTTATATGAATTTACTTCATGCATAAAAATAGGGAATAATTTAAAATAAATTTCTGTAATTTTTCGGAAAATTTATTGATAGGTCAGAATAGGTTATATAATAAGCAAATTAATTGAAAATACGGGATGTGTCACATGGCTGATACATTTTTGAAGGATTGCATTTTAGGAGGGTATTATATGGATAAACGGTTCATAATTAGCCACATTGATCATACTTTATTAAAACAAGATGCGAAATGGGAACAGATTATGGCACTATGCAAAGAGGCGATGGAACAAAAAACCGCATCGGTTTGTATTCCGCCGTCTTTTGTTTCTCAGGCAGCGGCTTTTGTGCAAGGTAAAGTTCCTATTTGTACGGTAATTGGATTTCCAAATGGGTATCAGACGAGCGCAACAAAGGTTTTTGAAACCAGTGAGGCAATAAAAAACGGTGCAGATGAGATTGATATGGTGATTCATTTGGGTTGGTTAAAGGAAGGACTTTATGAAAAAATCCATATGGAGATTAATGCAATAAAATATGTTTGCGGTGGCAAAATCCTTAAGGTGATTGTAGAAACCTGCTTACTTACAGAGGAAGAGAAAATCCGTATGGCTGAAATTGTAAGCCTTTCCAAGGCGAATTACATTAAAACCAGCACGGGCTTTAGTAGGGGCGGAGCAACCTTAGAGGATATTCAATTGTTTGCAAAGCATGTTTTTGGAGATACGAAA
This sequence comes from Anaerotignum sp., assembly GCA_028710085.1. Lineage (GTDB taxonomy): Bacteria > Bacillota > Clostridia > Lachnospirales > Anaerotignaceae > Chakrabartyella. The sequence continues at coordinate 4,858 of JAQUSU010000072.1, read as the reverse complement.
ATTAAGGCTGCAGGGGGAATAAAAAGCATTCAAGATGCAGAGGATTTTTTGCAAGCGGGTGCAGACAGACTAGGCAGCAGCTCGTTGCTGAATATGCTGTGTAAATAAACTTAATTTTGAAATAAGGCGAAAGCGATTAACATAATAATCATGAAAAAAGATTGGGGGCTTTAAAAGTGATTTTATTCAAAAGAATAAGTGTGTTAATCATGGCATTTGCTATGACAATGGGGTTGGCTGCTTGTGGCGACAAGGTTACAATCAGTGTAGACAACGCAGAAGATGAGGTAGCGCCTGCAGAAACAAAAAACTATGTGATTGCAACAAATGAATTTTTTGCACCCTTTGAGTTTCAAAATGATACGGGAGAGTATGTGGGCATTGATATGGATTTACTGGCAGCAATTGCCGAAGATCAGGGATTTACATATGAATTACGCCATATGCCCTTTAATGAGGTCTTACAGGCTGTGGCAGAGGGCCAGGTGGATGGTGCTTTGGCGGGCATTAGTATTACAGAAGCAAGAAAAGAGCTGTTTGATTATTCTGAACCTTATTTTGAAGGTGGCATTGTTTTGGCTACAGCTGCATCCAGACGAGACATTAACAGCTATGATGATTTAGCGGGTAAAACCGTTGCCGTTGCGGTTGCGGTTGCATTTGGCACTGAAGCTGAGGCTTTTGCAGAATCCGTTCAGGAGAAATATGGCTTTAGCATAGTAACCTTTGATGAATTCAAAGATGTATATACGGACGTTTTGGAGGGCAATAGTCAAGCATTATTTGAAGATTATCCTGTAATGGGGTATATTATTTCTCAGGGATTGGAGTTTAAAATAATTTCTGATATAGAACAAAAAAGCCCCTATGGCTTTATCGTTCCCAAAGGTGAAAATCCAGAGCTTTTGGAGATGTTTAACAAGGGACTTGAAAACTTGAAAAAGAGCGGAAAATATGATGAAATTGTGATAACCTACATACAAGAGTAATTATTTTAAAGGCTTATATAAAGCAAGGTGTCGGGGGATGCAGGTTTTTAGCGTTCCGACAGAAGGCTTAAGCAAGATTTCAAAAACAAAGTGTTTTAGGCAACAGCTGATTATCCTCCGTAAATGCGGAGGATTTTTGCATGCTTGAGGCCTTTGTATTTATAGACAAACAATACAAAAAATGGTATACTTGCAATGCTTGTACAAAAGATAGGGGGATTAAAATGCTGGGGGTTTTTGTGAATGTAATTGCCATTTTGATTGGCAGTAGTATTGGTATGGTGGTGAAAAAAGGAATTCCGGACAGAATTTCAGAGGCAATGATGAAGGGTCTGGGACTTTGTACATTATATATTGGTTGGTCAGGCGCATTAAAGGGAAGCAATACCTTGGTTTTGATTATTTCAATGGCCATCGGCATTGTGATTGGTGAAGGATTTGATTTGGATGCAAAACTAAACAGCTTTGCAAAAAAGCTGGAGGACAAATTCAAGGGCAAAAAAGGAAGCGTTTCTATTGCCGAAGGGTTTATTGCTGCGTCCTTATTATTTTGCGTTGGGGCAATGACGGTTGTGGGCTCTATGCAGGCCGGGTTATCGGGGAATTATGAAATGCTGTTTACCAAATCTGTACTTGATTTTATTTCTGCAATGATTTTTGCATCCTCACTTGGCATTGGTGTCATGCTTTCTGCTGTATTTGTTTTGGTTTTTCAAGGTAGTATTGTTTTGCTTGCCCAAATTGTCGCCCCGTTTTTAACAGATGCTGTTGTGGCGGAAATGACATGTGTGGGATCGGTTTTAATTTTTGCATTGGGGCTAAATATTGTTGGAATTACGAAATTAAAGGTGTTAAATTATCTTCCGGCGATGTTTTTACCAATTTTACTAACTCCATTATTAGCGAATATTATCTAATATTATGAATAAAACGGAAATTTATGCGAATAATTAAATTTATAAAAGAGAAGTAATGAATATATTTCAGAATGAAATATGACGTTATCCTATCTGACAGAGGGCTTTTCGGGGGAAATACAAGGCGGAAAAATATAGGAAAGGTCTTGCATTTTGAATTGGGCGGTGTTATACTGAAGCAAGAAACTTATAGTATGCGGACAAAAGAGTGGGTAAATGCCCACTCTTTGTTATTGCATAGGCTAATTTTTTTTAATCGAGGTGTGAGAATGGCAAAAGTAAGCAATACGGAAAGAAAAATACTACCTTTTTTGGAACCCATTGTTGCGGAGAAAAATTTGGAATTGGTGGATTTGGAATTTGTAAAAGAGGGCGCAAACTGGTATTTACGAGTTTATATCGATAAAGAAGGCGGCGTGGATATTGAAGATTGCGAAGGCGTAAGTCGTGCGCTGGAAGCAAAGCTTGATGACAATGATCCGATTGAGCAGGCCTATATTTTAGAAGTGAGTTCTCCCGGTATTGACCGCCCGTTAAAGAAGGAAGCGGATTTTCAAAAATATCGTGGTGAAATGATTGATATTAAGCTGTATAAAGCAAAAGATGGACAAAAACAGTATCAAGGGAAATTATTGGGGCTGGAAAATGCAGTTATTTCCATTGAGGATGATGAAAACCAAGTTGTTACGTTTGAACAAAAAGAAGTTGCCAACGTTCGCTTGTCAGTGATTTTTTAAGGCTAAGAGGAGGAATAGGAAAAATGGATAGAGCGGAGTTTATGGATGCTTTGAATTTGGTTGAAAGAGAAAAAGGCATTGATAAGGAAATTATTTTTGAAGCAATTGAGGCATCTTTGGTTTCGGCTTGCAAAAAGAACTTCGGCAGCGGTCAGAATATTAAGGTTGTAATCGACAGAGAAACGGGAAATGTGGCTTGCTATGCACAAAAAGCAGTGGTAGAGGAAATTCAAGATGAACAAAACGAAATATTGCTGCCGGCAGCAAGGGTTTTAAATCCCAACTATACATTGGGTGATGTGGTTGACTTGGAAGTAACCCCAAGAGATTTTGGACGTATCTCCGCGCAGACAGCAAAGCAGGTTGTAGTTCAAAAATTCCGCGAGGCGGAAAGAGAAATATTATATAATCAGTATATTACAAAGGAACGTGAGGTAGTAACTGGTATCGTTCAAAGAAGAGACAGACGTAATATTATTGTACAGATGGGAAAGATTGATGCAGTTTTAGCATCTAACGAGCAAATTCCCAACGAAAAGTACACCTTTATGGATCGCTTAAAGGTATATGTTTTGGAAGTTAAGCAGACAACAAAAGGCCCACAGATTTTTGTATCAAGAACCCATCCTGAATTGGTAAAACGGTTATTTGAGCAGGAAGTGCCCGAAGTATATGATGGTACGGTTGAAATTAAAAGCATTGCAAGAGAAGCCGGCAGTCGTACAAAGATTGCTGTTTATTCCAAAGACAAAAATGTGGATGCTTTGGGTGCTTGCGTTGGACAAAACGGTTACCGTGTAAACGTAATTGTGAAGGAGCTTGGCGGCGAAAAGATTGACGTTATCAATTGGAGCGATGATCCAAAGGTATTTATTGCGGCAGCATTAAGCCCATCCAAGGTATTGCAGGTGGCTATCAATGAAGATGAACAAAGTGCAAAAATTGTGGTGCCCGATCACCAGCTTTCTCTTGCCATTGGGAAAGAAGGGCAAAATGCAAGGCTATCTGCAAAGCTGACTGGATGGAGAATTGATATAAAGAGTGAAACACAGGCAAAGGAAACAAACTTCTTGGCGAAAAATCCTGTGAATGAGACAGTGAAGGAAGCTGAGGAACTGACACAAGAACAGGAATAAGAAAAGGAGGATGGTCGTATGAAGCAAAGGAAAATTCCTCTTAGAAAATGTACGGGATGTCAGGAAATGAAAAGCAAAAAAGAGCTGATTCGAATTGTTCGAAATGATGAAGGTGAGTTTTCATTAGACAGAACAGGGAAAAAGCCAGGACGGGGCGCCTATATTTGCCCAAACAGTGAATGTTTAATCAAGGCACAAAAATCAAAGGGATTGGAACGTTCCTTTAAGGCAGCTGTGCCCAAAGAAGTATATGAACAACTTTTAACACAGTTGAGTGGTGAAGAAAATGAGTAAGTTTTATTCTCTTTTAGGGTTATGCAAAAAGGCGGGGAAATTAGCAGGCGGTGAGGTTGCCGCGGAAAATGCAATTCATAAGAAAACAGCAAAATTGCTTATTCTTGCCAAAGATGCATCGGTGAATACAAAAAAGAAATTCAATAATTCAGCTCTATATTATAAAATCCCATTGATTGAAGTGGGAGAAAAAGAAGACTTGGGTAGCGCCGTTGGTGAAGAAATGCGTGCTATATTTGCCGTGATGGATGCAGGATTTGCAAAAAGGTTGATGGAGTTGGCACAAGAGGAATAGGCTGTGGATGAGATAGGGAAAAGCGTTTTGTCGCTTGGAAAGCAGAGGTGTAGCGAATGTCAAAGACTCGTATATATGAATTAGCAAAAGAAATTGGCGTTACAAATAAGGACTTAATGGAAAAATTAAAAGATATTGGCGTTGAAGTAAGCAGCCATATGGGAGTTTTGGAAGCGGATGTTGTGAAAAAAGTAAAAGGGCTATATGTGCCTAAGAATGACGCATCTGAAAAAGAAATAGTAAAGAAGGAAGAAAACAAAAACGGAGCACCCAATAACGGAGCACCCAAAAGCGGAGCACCCAAAAGCGGAGCACCCAATAATGGAGCGCCCAGAAGCGGAGCATCCAATAATGGAGCGCCCAGAAGCGGAGCATCCAATAATGGAGCACCCGGAACTGGAGCATCCAATAATGGAGCACCCAGAACCGGAGCATCCAATAATGGAGCGCCCAGAAGCGGAGCATCCAATAACGGCGCACCCAGAAGCGG
>JAQUSU010000071.1 GCA_028710085.1 Anaerotignum sp. | reverse complement strand
TAATAAATCTCGACTACATATCTTTCAAAAACTTGCTTTTGCAGGTCTTTTTGTGATGCATAAAAAATCATTAGATATTCATAAATCTTTTTTCATTTTTCTATTGACTTTTGATAGTTGGTCTTTCATTATTTATTTAAGGGTTCCTGCTTACATACGCTTGCTATAAACTAATATATCATATTCGTATTCACTAGACAAATTAAGTTCGAAAGCGGCTGTGCCCAAATCACCATATTAGCAATACCAGCACTCTCTGCATGAAAAAAATTGAGACACCCTTTTAAATTACATTATACAAAAAAACACGGACGAAAACCGTCCGTGGCTACCAACAAACTTCAAAAAAATCGAAAATCCTATTGGATAGCTTTAATGTTGTGCAATCTTTTTGTGCTAAACTCTTTTAATAAATCTGCATGCCTGCCGCGTTCTACTATTTCTCCTTTTCTTATATTCAACATCAAAAGAAATTGACCTTTGGGAAGTTCCACAATATGCTGCTTCAATTTTTACATAAGGTAATACCGCATAATTCTGTGGGTCCAACTGTGCAGTCAGATTTTTCTTCAGACAAAACAAAAAGCGCAGTGAATACTGGAGGTATTTGCGAGCATTTTTGTGCAGGCTGACGGAAAAGATGCAAGCAGATGGGCGTACAAGGCTTCAGCCGCGAATTGTGCGGTGTTGCCAAAACTTTCTTACCAGCATCTAATGCCTTAGTCCACCAGTTTTCCATGCTCTTCCACTCGCTTCTGTTCAAGGTTAAACTCATCGGAACTAAGTTACCTGGAACTAAGTTATCTAAGGAAACCTACGGATATGACAAAGGCCTGCCCCTTATAAAAAGAGCAGGCCTCAAAATTAACTTCTGGCAGTCAGAATTCCTTAGCGTTTACACGCCTTAGACCCTAAGTCTTTGCGTACCCATCTTCTGATGGGCTTGCCTGGCTTTATTTATTTGCAAGAAACATATGTCTTATTTGGAGAAATATTATACAGGACTGTTCTGCAACAGTCTATTTCGACAGCAGGTTATAGAGTACCTGCGCCATCTCCCCTCTGGTCGTTGCACTTGTCGGAGCAAGTTTTCCGTCATTTCCTCCGACAGTTCCTGTTTCAAGGAGCAATGTCATGGCATCCTTTGCCCAGACGGAAATCTGTTCAGCGTCGCTGAAGCTAGAAATCGATTTGCCAAAATTGCCCTGTGGCAACTTGTTGATGACCTTCAAAGCATTGTATAGCAACGTGAACATTTCCTGTCTTGTGATTTCCTTATCCGGTGCAAACATATTGTTACCAATACCACCGGAGATGCCTAATCTCTTTGTAGCTGCCAGATAGCTGGTATAATATATACTACCTGCATCTACAAAGTTATTTACCCGTTCTTCATCCGGAGCGATTGTATAGGCTTTCATCAGCATTACAAGAAATTCTCCGCGCGTCAGCCTTGTCTGGGGAGTGAAATTGCTATTGCCCGTGTCTGTAGTAATACCTCTCGCTGCAATATAGTTCACTGCCTTGTGAAACCAAGCACTTTCCGGTACATCCTTGAAGCTGACCTTATTGTAGCCTACAGCATAATAGCTAAAATGCGTTGTGGCAAAGGTCACTCTTCCTGTGGCCAAGCCATAATGTCCGTTGGGTACTGATATCGCTTTACCGCTGCCATCGATGTACCATATTATGATGTTTTCAGGGTTGCCAAGCTCTGCCGCTGTCGGCGTATAAGGTATGGATACCGTGACAGGTGCATTTGCATTGTTCCACGAAATCTGCTTTCCATCTACTGCAAACGTTAGCTGAATAAGGGGTTTATCGCCTATGGCTGTTTTTGTTGCTTCATCCGCCAATATTTATTTATCGCCCTCACCGATTGTAATTTGTGCTTTGCTTCCATGCTCCCCGTCAGCATATTTGACGAAATCGTAATGTTTCCTATGTCTGATTCTAGAGTCAGTGCACCTTTTGTATCATCTGTTGACAGATAAGGAACGCGAATACCCATCGTATAGTCGGTGACATTGGGGATCGAGGGCATTGTAATGGATTCTGTTCCTCCGTCTTTTACAAAGCCAGCATGTTCAGAACCAATTTCGATTGCCGCACTACCACATTTGAATCAATTATGACCGACACATTGGTTGGTGTTATATCGGTTCCTGAAACAGCAGCCTGATATGTCTTCGTCGTGTCTGTAGAAACAGCACTTCCGCCACCGCCCGAACTGCCGCCTGAGCTAACCTTTCTATACTCTGCCGTAACAGTCAGGTCGCTTGTCACCTTGCTGAAGGTTGTATTCCAACCGGTGAATGCGTATCCTGCACTTGATGGGTTGGGAGGTGCTGTTGCTTCTTTTCCTGATTCCACTGATTCAGTCTTCAATATTTTTCCATCATAGTCCTTGAAGGTTACTGTATGGGTTATGGGATTTGCCTTAAAGTTTGCAATCAGTGTTCTGTCCCCAGTTCCTAATTGGAACGTATAGCTTGCGTTGGTGCTTACTGCAACGCCGCTTTCCGTCCAGTTTACAAAGCAGTAGTCGGTATTGGCTGTTGCTGTCACAGTGACGGATTCATTTTCCTCATAGGTGCCGCTGCCGCTGACTGTTCCACCCTCTGATGAATTTGGTGTTACGCTTACTGTATGAGTTACTGACGACCATTTTGCATATAGCACCTTGTTATCCTTGATGGACGTATTAAAGTCAAACGCAGTTGTCAGTTCCTCATTGCTGTACCAGCCTGCAAAGATGAAACCGCCCTTGGTTGGATTTGTAGGTTTTACCGCTTTTTTATTGTATACCACCGTCTGGTTTCCAACCTCACTGCCACCATTGACAGCAAAACCCACTGTATAGCTGCGAATCTGATACTGGGCAGTCACTGTCATATTTGCAGTCACATGATCAAATATCTTATCCCAGCCGATGAAGGCATAACCTTCCCTTATTGGAATTTCTGCTGTTGCCGGTGCAGTCGCACCACTTGACTCATCTACCAAGCTCGTCGATATCGTATTGCCTTCATAATCCACGAAGGTTACAGTGTATTTCGGCGCCTCAATTTTCGTCCATTTGGCATAAACCACTGTATCACCTTTGATACCAGAATTAAAATCAAATGCGGTTGCAAGTGTCTCATCGCTGCACCATCCGCTAAAGTTATATTCAGCCCTTGTCGGGTCTGTCGGCTTGGCTACTTTGGTATTGTAGTTCACCGTCTTGCTGCCGACCGCACTTCGCCGGTATTAAAGCTGACTGTGTAGCGATTAATCTGATATTTGGCAGTTACCGTCATATCCGAAGTCACTTTATTGAAGCTCTTGTCCCAGCCGGTAAAGGTATAGCCTGCGCGCAACGGGTTTTCCGGAGCTTCCACAGCCTTTAAGTATTCTGCTTGCGCCAACTTTACCGTCTTCCCGTCATAATTTTTGAAGGTTACCGTATATGGCTTGATGGTATACGCCAGATTGACGGTAATAGGCACAGGCGTATTTATTGTTACTTGAATATAGTAGCTTCCTGCCGGCACTTCCGGAATATTCATACTGAATTCTGCCTGATTCCCTATAACAACCTTATTTGCGGTGCTGACTTCAGGATTATATCTGTTGCCTAAGCTGTCGGTCAACACAGCGCTTATCTTCGTGCTGTCCGGAACATTCAGTGTCTTGACAGAGACGTTCACGGTCTGGAGCAGCCCATGAAATGTAGTGTTGGGCGTGATTTCCGCACTTTGTATCTGGGCACTGCTTCCTTCGTTTAAAATCGTAAAGGGCTTGCTGACTATAACAGATGAACCTACCACCTGCGCACAGATTTGGTATAAACCCGCAGGTATACTCTCATATCCTACGAGAAGCGTAAGTGTGCCTGTTCCTTGATTATTGGAAATCATGCCGTCTTTTATCACTTTTCTAAGATCACCATATTCCTCATTATCACTATAAGAAATAGGGCAAATGACTGTTCCGCCTTGTAGATTTACCATTCTGATCAAAAACGGTGTACCATCCGGTACATTCTCGGTATTGATTGTAGCTGTCACTGTATTCGCAATTGAAAATGTTGCGCTGGACTTATCCAAACTCAAATCCGTGATTTTCGGTATGGTATTCTTTACGGCCGTAAAGTTTATATCACTCCTTGGGCCGTCAAAGGTTTCGACCTCAGGCGTTATGGTATACCCATCCCTGGTTGCTGAAGCTCCATAAACGTTGCCGGACGTAAATTCGCCGACCACGGCTGAGAGCCGTCAATGATTACAACGGAAGGAGGTACAGCCGTTTCGCTGCTGAAGTTGACCGCCGCACCCGTAAGGGAGCCTATAAATTTCGCTGTATATGCTCCCGGGGTTTTACTGAAAATCTGTACCCTTATCGACTGCGCACTAGATGTCTGAAAGCCGCTGGCAGGGAAACGCCCTGTAGCTAATGGATAAGAATAACCAGTATATCCTGCGCCCTTATAATTTCCCGCATCAAGCTTAACCAGCATCTTCGGCTGCGAGCCGTCATCCATGACAGCTTCAATGGCAAAGGGCTGGGACGCATCTAAAACAAGCTGATACTCATCAAAATAGCCGTAGTCTGTGTAGCCTTTTAACTGTGCATCCGCTGAATCTATCGTTCCACGCACAGTTTCTCCTAAAGAAACAGACACGGCTACCGGCGTAGAAAACTTATACACTCCATCATTACTAAACACTTTTAAGGACTGCTACACGTTTGTTGCCGTAATGGGACTTGCCTCCCCGTTGTACCGAATGGTGACGGTGCCGCCGGCTGTGAAATTCCCAGACAAAATAAAATTCCCACTGACATTGGTAATATTGGGGTAAGTACCGCTGGTCATTCTGACCTGATAATCCGTTCCCTCTGTCAATTCTGCAGATGGGGTCCAGTCAAAGCTTCCAACACCATTCGCTCCTGCCACACAGGACTCACTTAGGGTTGAGACCAATACTCCGCCCTTCAGCAGTTCGATTTTTACCCAATAGCCTATATCAGCGTAGCCATAGTTCCACGAAATACTGCGGGTAATCCCTTTTGACCACGCGCTTCCACCCGTAGGAGCGGTTACTGTAAGAGGACTGCTGATACCGAACTGACCGCTGACGGAATCCAGAGGAACCATCTGCCAATTTCCGTACGCATCAGTCGTCACCGTATAGGGTGCCTCAAAACCGCTTTGTGGTGTAATCTGCATGGTCACTCCAGAAATACCGATGTTCGCATCAAAGTGGCAATAAATGGTGCCCGTGTTGGCAAGCCAACCCGTTACAAGCTACAAAACAATATTAACCCCATCTTCAGGAACCGTATAGGCCCAATATTGTCTGGCAGTGCCTTGGTGCATAGACGTTATATCCAAAATCGTTGCCGTTCCACTGGAATCAGTTTGAACGACAGCAAAACAGCTTTTTGCAGTTGAGTCCCCAATATAACCTGACAACTCCAAAAGCTGTCCTTTCTTAGCCTGAAAATAATATCCTCTGTCTGTACAACATCCCAAGCTGCTGAAGTTAAAGTCCCAGCAATCACTCATATTCATATTGCATGAATTTGAGTTTTTCATAGGTTCTACCATTCCATATGTCTTCGCTGCTTCATGATACTGTCCAAGCGGAACCGTATCTCCGGGCAGCAAATGCTCGCTGACCTCTACCTTGCCTCCCACGGCAATGCTAAAAACACCGCTTAATGTAACGTCGGAGATTGTCAGGTTCTGAATCTGAATCTGGTAACCGCTTCCCGCCTTTAGCGTTGCAGGCGGTGTCCATGTGTAATAGCCGGTGCCGGCGGTAGTCGTCTGCAAATCAGCAATCTTTGTGCCATCCTTTAACAGGCTGCTTGCGACCTGTTGGTCGGCATTCCCTGAATAGCCCCAGGTAATATCATAGCTCTTATTTATTGCACAACCATACGCCTCCTGCATTTGCAGAAGAAATTACCAAGCCTTCATTGGGGGGCTCCATCGGTAATCAGAATCGAACTGCTGTCGATAAAATTCCCCCTAAAAAATCTTTATAAATCGGTGTGAAGTAATAGCCCTCCTTCTGGAAACCTGCCCGGTAAGTATTCCCATTCACAAATTCCGCTGACCAGTATCCGTTGGCATCCGTTTTTACAGGTTCGGGTTCTACGGAAGCTGAATCGCCGCCTATTTTTGTAAAACTAACGGTGGCGTCGGTCAACGGTGCCGTTTCAAGGGTAAGCGTAAAGGTATGTAAGGCATCAGGAGTATACGCAACCTCCGGATTGGCATTGTTGATTCTGATAAAATATTCACCCGTCTCAGGTATGGTGTAATATCCCGTTTCTGGGTAACGGAAGCTGGTTCCCTGCGTAATTTGCGTCCTACGCAATAATTCTCCACCGCTCATATCCGGATAATTGCACAGGGATAAATCCGCCGAGTCACCAAACTGGCTGCCCAGTGCGAGATTAAGGGCTATTTTTTGCCCTGCATAAGCTTTAAAGCTGTAATATTTAGAATAGTAGCCCGTTGCATGCCACTTTGAAAACTCATCCATGGCATCGGATACGCTGGAAATCAAAACCACGCGTTAAACGCGTGGTTTGCACTAGCCCTAGAAGGGCATTTTACTAACACAGCGTCTTAAGACGCATTAAATGTTCCACCAACCGCATTACTTTTTCAGGGAGCCGCTAAAGCGGCTTCTTTTTATCCCTTTTTATTCTTGTCTCCCGTAAACGGGTCTGTATACTCTTTTATTGATATTTGATCTGCTATAATGTCCTCTTGTAACTGATTTTTTATTTAATCTTTTATTACACCTTCATTTCGCCCTACCGTATCTACAAATTACCCTCTACACCAAAAGTGCCGATTTCCATATTCGTACTTGAAATTTGCATGTCTATCAAATATCTTTAGTGCGCTTTTTCCTTTTATAAAACCTACAAATTATGCTACACTTATACTAGGTGTTATTTCCACCAACATATGAATATGATCTGGGCATGCCTGTGCTTCAACTATTTCTACTTCTTTTTGTTCACATAGTTTTCTTAAAATTACACCAATATCTGCTTTTATCTTTCCATAAATCTCAAGCCTTCTGTATTTTGGTGCAAAAACAATATGATATTTGCATCTCCATTTTGAATGTGATAAACTTTTTATGTCAGTCATGACAAAACCTCCTTTGATATTTTAGCGGTTGGGGAACCACTTTAATCTTATCAAAGGAGGTTTATTTCTGCTATAAGCATTTCACTCCACCAGCAGAGCTGGTGGTTTATTGGAGCTAAAGCACCAAAAAAAGCCTCGAAAACAGAATGTTTTCAAGGCTTTAAACGGAGACGGTGGGATTCGAACCCACGTGCCCTTGCGGACAACTTGATTTCGAGTCAAGCTCGTTGCGACCACTTCGATACGTCTCCAAATATTCAGTATGGCTCATCCAGTCGGAAAGCCTATTTATTATACCAATCTTAACATAAAAAATCAAGGTTTTTGTCAATAATAAAGCACTGGAGTTTTTCCGCCACCTTGACACTAGGCGCAAACTAATGTAAATTAATATATATTGGGATTTTTTAACTCCCTACCTATATATATAGAGCCAGATAACAAAAGAAGCAGGTGTTTTCATGAAATCACAACAAAAATCAAACTATACTAACGAAAGTATTACCTCTTTGAAGGGCGCAGACCGTGTGCGCCTTCGGCCGGGTGTTATTTTCGGTTCCGACGGCTTGGATGGCTGCGAGCATGCAGTTTTTGAAATCCTGTCTAACTCTATTGATGAGGCAAGGGAAGGCTACGGAAATAAAATTGAAGTCGTTCGTTATCAGGATCATTCCATCATGATCAAGGATTACGGCCGTGGAGTCCCCGTGGATTATAACTCCAAGGAGGATCGGTTTAACTGGGAATTGGTTTTCTGCGAGCTTTATGCAGGCGGAAAATATCAAAATAATACAGGGGAAAACTATGAGTTCAGTTTGGGTCTAAACGGCCTTGGCACCTGTGCAACACAGTATGCCTCGGAATATATGGATGCAGTCATTTATCGTGATGGCATCTGCCATAGCCTTCATTTTGAAAATGGGGAAAACGTGGGCGGCCTGATGAAGGAGGGTGCCGAAAAGCATCCTTCAGGCACACAAATCAAATGGCGTCCTGATCGGGAGGTATTTACAGACATTAATATTCCCCTCTCCTACTTTCAGGATATTTTGAAAAAACAAGCAGTGGTAAACGCCGGCTTAACCTTTGAGCTTTTTGACGAAGAAAGCGGCGAGAAATTTCTCTATTGCTATGAAAACGGCATTAAGGATTATTTGTTGGAGCTTTCAGGGGCAGACAGTCTCACCGATGTTTATTTTTTACAAACGGAAACAAAGGGTCGCGACCGCGAGGACAAGCCAGAATACAAGCTGAAATTTGAAGCAGCCTTTTGCTTTAACAATCAGGTAAATGTATTGGAATACTACCACAATTCCAGCTTTTTGGAATATGGTGGCTCCCCTGACAAGGCAGTAAAAAACTCCTTTGTTTTTGCCATAGATAAATATTTAAAAAGCAATAATTTATACAAAAAAGATGAAAAGAAAATTACTTTTACCGATATTGAGGATAGCTTGATTTTAATCATAAACTCCTTTTCCACCGTTACCAGCTATGAAAACCAAACAAAAAAATCCATCACCAACAAGTTTATTCAAGATGCTATGACGGATTTTTTCAGAGAACAGCTGGAAATCTATTTTATTGAAAATAAAATGGAGGCGGAAAAAATTGCAGCTCAGATTTTAGCAAACAAACGTAGTCGGGAAACGGCGGAAAAAACCAGAATTTCCATCCGCAAAAAGCTGACAGGCTCTTTGGATATGAACAATCGTGTGGAAAAATTCGTCAACTGCCGTACCAAGGATCTCACCCGCCGTGAAATTTATATTGTAGAGGGTGATTCTGCTTTGGGTGCCTGTAAGCTGGGCAGGGATGCGGAATTTCAGGCAATTATCCCCATTCGCGGGAAAATATTGAACTGCTTAAAGGCAGATTACAACAGGATTTTTGCCAACGACATTATTACTGATCTTTTGAAGGTTTTAGGGTGTGGTGTGGAAATCAAAACAAAGCATACGTCGGAGTTAAATTCCTTTGATTTGAGCCAATTGCGTTGGAGCAAAATCATTCTTTGCACCGATGCCGATGTGGACGGGTTTCAAATTCGTACCCTCCTTTTAACTATGCTTTATCGCTTGGTGCCCACCTTGATTCACGAAAAAAAGGTTTACATTGCCGAATCCCCTCTCTATGAAATTACAAGCGGAAAGCAAACCTATTTTGCATATTCTGATAACGAAAAAACGGAAATTATTGGCAAACTCAAGGGGAAAACAAAAATTAGCCGTTCCAAGGGGCTTGGTGAAAATCAACCCGAAATGATGTGGGAAACCACCATGAACCCCCAAACAAGGCGCTTGGTTTTAGTTACCCCCGACGATGCAAGGCGTACCCAAGAAATGTTTGAGCTGCTTCTTGGGGAAAATTTGGCAGGCAGAAAAGAATTTATCGCCGAAGAAGGCTACAAATATCTGGATTTGACAGACATTAGTTAAGAAAGAAAGACGGTGTTCCAAAATGGCAAAAAAGAAAACAACAACCACTGAGACCAAGGAAAATTTCATACAGGAACAGCCCATTACCCAAACCTTGGAATTAAACTATATGCCCTATGCCATGAGTGTCATTGTTTCCCGTGCAATCCCTGAAATTGACGGGTTTAAGCCCTCCCATAGGAAGCTTTTGTATACCATGTACCTCATGAATTTACTAAAGGGTGACAGAACAAAATCCTCCAACGTGGTGGGTCAAACCATGAAGCTAAACCCCCACGGAGATGGGGCGATTTACGAAACGCTTGTGCGTTTAACGGAAGGTAACGCTGCTCTTTTGGTGCCCTTTGTGGATTCCAAGGGGAATTTTGGCAAGCAATATTCCAAGGATATGGCCTACGCCGCACCCCGTTACACCGAGGTCAAGCTTGGTTCAATTTGCAACGAGATTTTTGGCGATATTGATAAAAATACCGTGGATTTTGTGGACAATTACGACGGTACCATCAAGGAGCCTACCCTTTTGCCCACAACCTTTCCCAATATTTTGGCAAATCCAAATCTAGGCATTGCTGTTGGTATGGCAAGCTCCATTTGCAGCTTTAATTTATCCGAGCTTTGCGAGGCAACCATACAATACATCAAGGACGATTCCATCGACCTTTGTGAACATCTTCCAGCCCCGGATTTTACAACGGGCGGTGAATTAATTTACAACCGTAAGGATTTGGAGCAGATTTACAAAACAGGCCGTGGCAGCGTGAAGCTACGCGCAAAATATCGCTTCGACAAGCAAAACAGCTGTATTGAGGTTTACGAAATCCCTTATACCACCAATATTGAAAGCATTATCGACAAAATTCTTCTTTTGGCGAAAAGCGGAAAAATTAGAGATATTACTGACGTTAGAGACGAAACAGACTTAAACGGCTTAAAAATCACTTTAGACATCAAGCGCAACACCAATCACGAGCTTTTGATGCATAAGCTTTTCAGCCTAACCCCCCTTTCCGACAGCTTTAGCTGCAATTTTAACATTCTGATTCAAGGCAAACCTATGACCTTAGGCGTGAGGGATATTTTAAAGTATTGGGTGGAGTTTCGCGTGGATTCTATCCGCCGTCAGCTTGCCTATGACATTAACAAAAAAGAGGAAAAGTACCATTTATTAATGGGTCTTTCCAAAATTCTCATGGATATTGACAAGGCAATTTCCATCATCCGCAACACGGAGCAAGAAAGCATGGTTGTGCCCAATTTGATGAACGGCTTTGAAATCGACCATGTTCAAGGGGAATATATCGCAGAAATCAAACTGAGAAATATCAATAAGGAATATATTTTAAGGCGCATTGAGGAATTAAAGGCCTTGGCGGAGGAAATCCAAGACCTCAAGGATACGTTGAAAAATGACGGGAAAATCCGAGCTATCATCTGCAAGCAGTTGAAAAATGTACAGAAAAAATTTGGCAAGCCCAGAAAAACGGAAATTGTACAAGAGGATGAGGTTGTCACCATCACAAAGGACGACCTGATTGAGGATTACGGTATCCGTCTTTTCCTGACGGATGAGAATTATTTCAAAAAAATCCCCCTTTCTTCCCTGCGTTCTGCGGGAGAGCAGAAGCTGAAGGAGGAAGACAAAATTCTTTCCGAAATAGAAACGACCAACCGCACCGAAATTCTATTTTTCTCCGACAAATACAATGTCTATAAAATGAAGGCCAGCGACATTCCCGATACTAAAGCCAGCATTTTAGGGGATTATCTGCCAAACCTTTTAGGGATGGAAGCGGAGGAGCGCATCCTTTATATGACTGCCACTACGGATTACACAGGCTTTATGGTTTTCTTCTTTGAAAACGGCAAGGCCGCAAAGGTTCAGCTTTCGGCGTATGCCACAAAAATGAACCGTCGCAAGCTGGTCAATGCTTATTCCTCTAAGGCAAAGTTGGTTTACCTTGAAAAGCTGGAGGAAGAAAGCGATTATATTTTAATGCGCAACAACGACAAGGCAACCTTGTTGAATACGGAACTGATTCCCATGAATGCAACCAAAAGCGCCTCTGGCGTTCAGGTTTACACCTTAAAGAAAAACAGTCAGATTTCCACGGTTTTCAAGCCGGAGGGGTTCGTCTCGGAAAATGCGGAGTATTACCGCACAAAAAAAATACCCTCAACAGGACATTTTATTCAAGAAAAAGACAAAGCGGCAAACGGCTTGCAGCTACAACTGCACTTGAAGGATGGGGAATAAAAAAACATAAGCATATTTTAGCAAGCGGTAATTTTGAAATTAGAAAATTACCGCTTTTTTT
>JAQUSU010000070.1 GCA_028710085.1 Anaerotignum sp. | reverse complement strand
GGTGAAACCCTTGTGGGTGTTTGAGGGTAAAACCCTCAAGGTTTTGACTTTGTCAACATCCTGATTATACCATATCCCCCAAGAAAAGAAAAATCAATCTGTCCGTCAAAAACCTCTTCAAATGCTCTTGTTCCGATTTATTCTTCTATCAAATCCCCTGCGGCAACAAAGGTTATGCCGGCTTCCTCTAATTCTGGAATCAGGGCTTCAATTGCCTTTTGCGTAACCTCGCCCCCTTCGGGCCCAACATGACCGATGGCAAGGGCTTTCCCCTCCTTTAGGGCAATTTCCGCTGCCTTCCGCAGGTTTTTCTTTACCGTTTCTACATCGTTTGTGCCGTCTAAAAATACGCTTCTGGCGAAAAACGGCACCCCTTTTTCCTCCGCCAAGGTTCTGCCTTGACTGTTACAAGTGGTCACACTGTCGATGAAAAAACCGTTTTTCTCCTTGACCACATCCAATACATCCCCAAGGCACCTGGAATCCTCCATGATTGCTGAGCCCATATGGTTATTCATGCCCACTGCATCAGGTAAAATGGTGTATGCTTCCTCCACTAACACCTTAATTTCCTCGTCGGTCATTTTCCGAAAAATTCCCTTATCCCCCACCCATTCAGGCTTACCCGTTAAGGCCTCCATGGGCATATGTATAATCACTTCTTTTTCTGCCTCCTCCGCTTTTTTTGCATTTTCCACGGAATACTCAGAAAAAGGCATCACCGCCACCGTAAACGGAATGGGTAAGGCAAGCATTCCCTCGGTACCATCGCCGTTATACCCAAAATCATCAATGACAATGGCA
This sequence comes from Anaerotignum sp., assembly GCA_028710085.1. Lineage (GTDB taxonomy): Bacteria > Bacillota > Clostridia > Lachnospirales > Anaerotignaceae > Chakrabartyella. Next base: position 11,471 of record JAQUSU010000070.1, on the reverse strand, counting down.
AGCTCACACTTGGGAGTCATATTGGACGCCCTGACCGCCTGTCTGGCAGCAGTCAATCTGCCACCTACAAAGCAAAAGGCAAATAGCAATAGATAGAAAAACCCATTTTTCCACATTTTCTTCATTTTTCTCAGCCCTTCTATGCCGTTTATTAACTAAGATACACGGAAAATTCGTCCATTATTCCGTATTTCAACCATAGAAAAATGAGAAAAAACTATATATCAGAGGAAGTTCAAAATCAAAACCTTGAGGGCTTTGCCCTCAAACTCTCACAAGGGTTTCACCCTTGACCCTTTATATTCCGCGTGAACATGCAGTTTGTACAAAAGTTTTTGGTCTTGCTTTTTTCAAAAAGCAAGTAGGTTTGGATGGAACAGCGAAGAAAACGCTGACATCACACAGTGATGGTTTTGCGCAGCAAAATTCCTGACCCGGCGCCCAAGGTTTGTCTCCAACTTTCAAATTTCATTCGTTTCCGAAATATTGTAAACCTTCTTCCATGTATGAAATTCATAGAAAACCATAGCCATCGCCAGTAAAAACGCTAAGGTATCCGCAATGGGTGCGGCAAATAAAGCGCCCCTCAGCCCAAAGCTTCCCGAAAGCAATAATGCCAAGGGAATCAAAAAAATCACTTGTCTTGCCAACGCAACCAAAAGAGCTTTCATTGGCTTGCCCACCGCCTGAAAGAAGGATGCGGTAATCTGGGGCGGCCCATAGAGGAAAAATGCCAACATATACGCCCGAAAGCAATCTCTTGCAAATTCCAAAAACAGTGGCTCATCCTGTACAAAAATTGCCGCAATAATGGTGCCTCCCCAACGGAAAATACCAAACCAAAGAAAGGAAATCACAAGGGAGGCAATAAACCCAACACGATAGGTTTGCCCCACCCGCTGAAATTTCTTTGCGCCGAAATTATACCCATGAATGGGCTGTGTGCCCGCCGCAAGCCCAACAAACATAGAATGGGCGATCTGGTATAATTTCGTCATAATGCCGTAAGCGGAAAGGGTAATTTCACTGCCATAAACGCTGGCCTCCCCATAGCGCCGCATTAAATTATACATGACAATCTGCGTTGCCGCCGTGGCTGTCTGCATACAAAAGCTAGGAAAGCCCAGTTTGAAGATGGAAAAAACGTACTTTCTCTCCAAGCTCATTTTTTCCTTATGTAAGCGAATATGCTCCATCCTTGGCAGATATGCCAAGGCAAGGATTCCCGATACAATTTGCCCTGTAATGGTGGCAAGTGCCGCGCCTTCTACCCCCATGTCAAACCCGAAAATCAAGACGGGGTCTAACACCAAATTGATTACTGTCCCGATTATCATCGTGCGCATCATATAACGGGGGTTCCCATCTGCCCGAATGATTGCGGTAAGGGCCATAGTAAGCATGGAAAAAGGGAAGCCCCATAAAATAATTTCTGTATACGCCGCAGAAAGATCAAGCACCGCCGTCGATGCCCCAAAAAACAACAGCATTGGCTTTAAAAATATCAATCCTCCGAATAAAAAAACATCGCCTCCAATCAAAAGCAGCAAAAATCCATTGGCAAAATAGTTTTGCGCCGTTTCCTCCTCGCCACGCCCCAAGGAAAGGCTAATATTGGTGGCACAGCCATCCCCAATCAGCAGCGATACCGCTGCCACCAAAATAAACAGCGGGAAGCAAACATTGGTCGCCGCCACGCCGTCAATTCCAACGGCATGGCCGATAAAAATCTGGTCTACAATATTATACAGGCTATTTACCATTAACGTCAGCGCCGTAGGAACCGAAAACTGAAACAATAGCTTTCCAACCTTTTCCGTACCCAGTACATTTTCCTGTGCCATACGCTCCCCCTTAAAAACCCAGACATGTGCATATAAAGAAAGTTCTCGGGACGCTGTCCCGAACCTTGCAAGCCTTTGTAAAGGCTTGAGCGAAACTTTATAAGCAAAAATTACATTTTTGCACGAGTATTAGCTTTTATTTTGTACTTTTTTAAAGAACTAAAAAAAACTCTTTTTGTAAAATATCGCTGGGCATATGTATCATCTTCAATTTATGATATTTTTCTTGTATCAAAAAAATATATTCCCATCAAAAAAGCATCCTACCCATATGATAGAATGCCTTCCTTTTCTTCAAATTTTGGCGAAAAAGGCACTCCCTCACCGTGAATTTTCCTGACCTTCTTCTTTCGTTCAGACTGACTGTCAGCTTGGGATTGCAACGAATCCCGCTTTTGTCTATCCAAATCCTTCCTTAAATGGTATCACAGGAAAAACGGCAAGTCAACGAAATCATCCTGTAACATCTGCCCCGCAGAATATGCAAAACCGCTGTCCTTCTTTTAACGCACCACCGCAATTGGGGCAAAACTTAGGCCCATCCTCCGTTTTTTCCTCACTCGCCTCAGTAAAAGCAGCCTCCTCGGCTTGAGGAATTTCGCTCTTTGCCTGTTCTTCCTTCTCTAATTGGGATCGTTTCGCTTTTGCCCGTTCCTCCAAAATCGCTTCCCGTTCCTTCTTTATTTTTTCGATGTCCATTTCGATTTGGCGAATACGGTCTTGGCTGACAACAACCTTATCGCAAATCAGCATGGCCTCATCATCCAATTTTTCGCCAACGGCAAACTTCGCCCAATAGTGTTCTCCCAGCTCTCTTTGATAATACTGGATATTTCCCTTTTCAATGGAAACTTCTCCGCTCAAACGGTTTATCTCCAGGCTATCCCCGGCTTTTTCTGTTAAGCTTCTGGCTGCTTCTCCTAATTTGTCAAATAAATCCATTTTTCTCGCTCCTTCCCTAAAAAACAATTCCCATAAATTATACAATCATTCCAGTACAAAAAGCAATTCTATCAGAATTATTTTCCCGTTTTTTTCACATAATAATTGCGGGAGGTGACAGTATGAAAATTTTTCAGGATATCTCAACCCTTCGCCCAGAACTGGCGCAGGAAATTATCCACAACGACGCGGACATGAAACGTTTTTACACCTTAACCACCGAAGAACGTTCAGATATTCTTGGTCGAATCGCCTTGCACAACTCACTGAATGAAATGGAAAAGGCAAATGGCGAAAAGTAAATTGATCCATTTAGGAGAGCAGCTTTTTTTGCTGCCCTCCTATTTTAAAACTATTACAAAAAAATACACACGACAAGGTTGTTTTTTGAAATGTTGTCCTTCCCTTTCATTACTTTTCCCCAAACGCTAATAGATTTATAATCCGTTTTCCGCTTATTTTTCCATTAAGCTTATACATCGTAACAAAAAATTATACAATTCGACTTTATCCTATTTACATCCCGATTTTACACCCGTATAATAAAAATACCTTTTTTATTAACAAGTTTTTTACGCAAGAGGGAGCCATCTAACATGGAATTATTAAAACGCAGAATTATAAACGACGGAACAGAAATAGGCACAGAGATCGTAAAGGTGGATTCTTTCTTGAATCACCAGATGGATATTGGTTTATTTATGGCATTGGGCAAAGAGATTTATCGTCGCTTCGGGAACATGGGAATCAATAAAATTCTTACCATCGAAGCCTCGGGCATCGGCATTGCCGCCATTACAGCCATTTATTTCGACTTAGTGCCTGTTGTTTTTGCAAAAAAAACACAGCCAAGCACAATGACTGAGGATTTTTACGGTGCGCCCGTAAAATCCTTTACAAAAGGCACCGTTTCTATTGCCAAAGTATCGAAAAAATATTTAGAAAAAGATGACAAGGTCTTAATTCTTGATGATTTCCTCGCCCATGGCGAAGCTGCCGCAGGCCTTGCAAGCCTAGTTGAGCAAGCAGGGGGAACCGTTTGCGGCATTGCCGCTATCGTGGAAAAAGAATTTCAAGGCGGAAGCAAAAAGCTGCGGGAGCTTGGGTATTATGTGGATTCACTGGCTGTCATTACCAAAATTGAGGACGGAAAAATCTTTTTTAAAGATTAATGCGTCCTCCTTTGCTGTTTTATGTTTGGCCAAAAAGAAAAGCTTTATCATTTGGTTATTCCGCCTTCAAAAAAAAGGGGAGGGCGTTTAACATACCTGTCACTATTTTTTTTACAATTGTTTAAATGAAAAGGAGAGAAACCATGAAAAAGTTCACAAAATTCTTGGCATTTGCGTTGGCAGTAACAATGTCCATGACAGCTCTGGTTGGCTGCGGCGGCGGCGCTTCTGAACCTGCGGCTGATGCAGACAAAGCAGCGGAAGCAAGCGACACAGCAGAAGCAACAAAGGTAGGTTTTATCTACATCGGCTCTCAGAATGACGGTGGTTATTCTCAGGCACAGCATAACGGCACAAAGGCTGTAAAGGAATACTTTGGCGACAAGGTGGAAACCATTATTGCTGAAAACGTAGCGGAAGATAAGCAAACCGTAAAAACCACAGCAATCAATATGATTGATCAGGGTGCTTCCATTGTCATTGGTACAAGCTTCGGCTTCATGGACGCTTTGGAAGAATTGGCAACAGAATATCCTGATGTAACTTTCTTACATTTCTCCGGCAACAAAATGAACGATACAAACTTCGGCAACTACTTTGGTGCAATGGAAGAACCCAGATACCTGACCGGTATGATTGCAGGTATGATGACAAAAACTAATAAACTGGGCTACGTTGCAGCATTCCCTTATACAGAAGTTCATATTGGCGTAAATGCTTTCGCCTTGGGCGCACAGAGTGTAAACCCTGATGTTGAGGTTAAGGTTGTTTACACAAACAGCTGGGGCGATCCCGCTGGCGAAAAAGCAGCAGCAGAATCCTTATTGGCACAAGATTGTGATATTATTACACAGCATGCAGATTCCGCAGGCCCTCAGTTGGCAGCTGAAGCAGCAGGCAAATTAGCAATCGGCTACAACCTTGATAACTCTGAAATCGTTCCCGGTGCTTTCTTGACAGCCCCTGTTTGGCATCACGATAAGTACCTCGTACCTACGATTGAAAAAATCATTGCAGGTACCTATGTTCCTGAATCCTACTACGGAACAATGAAGGACGGCTATATCGGTCTTGCACCTATGACAGATTTAGTTCCTCAGGACGTTCAGGATAAAGTAAACGAAGTTGCTGCAAAAATGGAAGCTGGCGAATACCCCGTTTTCGTTGGACCTATCTCTGATACAAAAGGCAATGTATTGGTTGCTGAAGGCGAAACCCTTGACAGAGCAGGCATCTGGACAGTAATGCAGACCTTGGTAAAAGGCGTTTCCGCAGTAGAATAAGGAAATACTAGGAGAAAAAATATGGAACCCGTAAAAGCGATAGAAATGAAAAACATTTCCAAGGCTTTTGGGTCCGTTAAGGCGAATGAAAATGTGAATCTCACTGTGTTAAACGGTGAGATTCACGCGCTATTAGGAGAAAATGGCGCCGGAAAAAGTACCCTGATGAGTATGCTTTCCGGCATCTATACTCCCGATGGCGGTTCCATTTCTATTTTAGGCAGGGAAGTGGAATTTTCCTCCCCCAAGGACTCCATTGCTTTGGGCATCGGTATGATTCATCAGCATTTTAAGCTGGTGGAGGTCATGACGGCAAAGGAAAATATGGTCATGGGCAGCAAAGGCATTGCTTTACGCGGCAAACAGCTTACAAAAGAAATGCAAGCCATTTGTGACCGATATGGTCTGGATATTAAGCCTGACAAAAAAGTATACGAAATGTCTGTAGGTGAAAAACAGACGCTGGAAATCATAAAGGTGTTGTACCGTGGGGCAAAAATCCTAATTTTGGATGAACCAACCGCAGTTTTAACCCCTCAGGAGATCAAGCGTCTTTTTGCCATTTTAAGAAACATGAAGGAACAAGGCTGTGCCATTGTCATTATCACCCATAAGCTCAATGAGGTCATGGAAATTTCCGACCGTATCACTGTTTTACGTCGTGGTCAATCCATCGAAACCGTGGAAACAAAAAATGTTGAAGTAAGCCGTCTGATTGAAATGATGGTTGGAAAAAAGGTGGATTTGGCGCTGGAAAAACCCCACTGTCCTCATGCTACCGCCTTGCTAAAGGTGGATGGACTCAACGTTTCCACCAAGGAAAATAAACACGCCTTGGAAGATATTAATTTTGACCTATTTTCAGGTGAAATTTTAGGCATTGCAGGTGTTGCAGGCAGTGGGCAAAAGGAAATCTGCGAAACCATTGCAGGGCTTTTACCCGCAGAAAAGGGACGTATTTTCTTTGAAAATGCAAATATTCTGGGGAAAACACCTCGTGACATTATTCGTCTTGGCATTCGAATGGGCTTTATCCCCGAGGATCGCTTGGGCATGGGGTTAATTGGCTCTATGGATATGGTGCATAATATGATTTTACGGGATTATCCCAATCAGCCCGGCTTTTTCCTTCGCAGAAAGGAAAGTATTCAAAAAGCCGAACGTTTGGTTGAGCAGCTGGAAATTCTCACACCCAATGTTTTTCACCCCATCAAAAAGCTTTCCGGCGGCAACATTCAGAAGGTTCTTTTGGGACGGGAAATTGATTCCAACCCCAAGGTTTTAATTACTGCTTATCCTGCAAGAGGCTTGGATATCGGTGCTTCCTATAAAATTTATGATTTACTCAATGAGCAAAAGAAAAAGGGTGTCGGTGTGCTGTTCATCGGCGAAGATTTAGACGTTTTGATGGCCCTTTGCGATAGAATTATGGTATTTTGCGGCGGTAAAATGACAGGTATCGTTAACCCCGAAGAAATTACAAAAGAAGATATCGGCCTTTTAATGGCCGGCGGTTCATTAGAAAAGGGGGCACAGTCATGATTCCTTTAAAAATTGTAAAACGAGATGACTTGCCTCGCAATAAAGCAATCATGATACGAATTGTTTCCGTGGTTCTTTCCATTGTTTTTGCAGGCTTGGTCATTGCCCTTTTGGGATATAACCCCATTACCATCTTTACCTCAATGGTAAAGGGTGCCTTGGGTACATCCATCCGTATTCAACAAACCACGTTAAAGGCAGTCCCTTTATTGATTACCTCCTTAGGTATTTTGGTTGCCTTTAAAATGAAGTTTTGGAATATCGGCGGAGAGGGTCAGATTATGATGGGTGCCTTTGCGGCCTCTGCCGTTGCACTGAATTTAAACCTTCCCAGGCCTTTGATGCTTTTATCCATGGCAATTGCGGCTATGGTTATGGGCGGCCTTTGGGCATTCATTCCTGCATTTTTCAAGGCAAAAATGGGGACAAATGAAACCATCTTTACCTTGATGTTAAACTATTTGGCAATCAAATTTGTAACCTACTTGCAATACGGCCCTTGGAAGGACCCTGCTTCTCAAGGCTTCCCCAAAATTGCAACCTTTTCCAAGGAGGCAATTCTGCCCTCCGTTGGCGGTGTGCATATTGGGTGGATGATCGCTTTGATTTTGGTAGTTTTGGTTTATATCTTTTTGAACCACACCAAGAAGGGCTATGAAATTTCCGTCGTTGGGGAAAGCATTGAAACCGCGCGTTATGCGGGTATGAATATTTCCTCCGTCATTATTATTTCCATGCTCCTTTCCGGCGGTTTGTGCGGCTTAACAGGGATGATTCAGGCTTCCGCGGTGGAAAAAACCTTGTCCTCTTCCCTTTCAGCCAATTATGGCTTTACGGCGATTATTACCACATGGCTTGCAGGCTTGAATGCCATTGCGACCCTGTTTGTTTGCATTGCCTTTGCCATTTTGGTACAGGGCGGCAACTACATTCAGATTTCCATGCAAGTACCCGCCTCCGTTGCGGATATGATTCAGGCAATCATTTTATTCTTTGTATTGGGCAGCGAATTTTTCCTGCAATACAAGGTTTCTTTCCACATGTATGCTAAAGTAAAAAAGGAGGCGAAATAATATGCTGGTAGGTTTTCTTTCAGCCGCTATCATTGCGGGCACGCCCCTTCTTTTCGCTACCTTGGGCGAAATCTTCACCGAAAAAGCAGGCCACCTAAACCTTGGTGTGGAGGGCATGATGTATATGGGTGCCATCGTTGGCTTTATTGTGGGCTTGAACACCCTTAACCCCATTCTCGCCATGCTGGGTGCCGTTTTTTCAGGAGGCATGGGCGCATTGCTGTATGCCTTCTTAACCGTATCTCTGCGTGTGAATCAAACGGTTTGCGGCTTAACACTAACCATTTTCGGGGAAGGCTTTGCCAGCTTTTTGGGGCAGAGAGTCATGGGCTCCATCGTCCCCGCAGACATTAAAGGCTTTTTCGTAGCCAGACCCATTCCAGGGCTTTCTTCCATTCCCTATCTTGGGGAAATTTTCTTCAAACAGGATGTTTTTGTCTATTTTGGCTATCTTGTCATCATTGTGGCAACCTATTATTTATTCCGTACCAAAAAGGGCTTGAACCTTCGGGCGGTAGGGGAAAGTGCGGCGGCGGCGGATGCTTCGGGGATTAACGTAACGCTTTACAAATATACTCATATTCTTTTGGGCGGTGCGTTGTGCGGCTTGGGCGGCGCGTATATGTCCTTGGTTACCGTTCCTGTTTGGCAGGAGCATATTATTTCAGGCCGTGGGTGGATTGCCGTTGCTTTGGTCATCTTCGCCTCCTGGAACCCCATAAAAGCAATGCTTGGCGCGTTTTTGTTTGGCGGATTATCCATTTTAGGCTACCGTATGCAGAGCATGGGGATTCATATTTCCCAGTACCTGATTGACATGCTGCCCTATGCTGCAACCATTATTATTGTAATTATCAGTACAAGAAAAAATAAAAAAGAGGATATGCCTCCTGCGGATTTGAATAATCCTTATTTCAGAGAGGAACGCTAAGGCTGAACCCCTTGGGCATTTCCCTCAATTGAAACCGCATATTTATTCGGTTTTTGATGGGTTAAGAATAAAATAACATAGAAAAAAGCCTGTTTTCCATGATTTTTTGGCTGGAAAAGCAGGCTTTTTTTATTTTAAAACAATTTTGTATAAAATCTTCAAATATGCACAAAAATTCTCATATAAACCCTTATAAAATCCCTGTTTTTGCTGTTGTGAAAGCACGAAAGCTTTGTTATGATAAGCAAGCATGACTTTTTAAGCAAATTTTAATTTTTATATAGGTACTGAAAGGGGATATCATCATGCTGGGCAATTTTGCAGACAGCTTAAAACAAGAATTTAAAGGGTATAACACTTCCAAATTAACACAGGATTTGATGGCAGGTCTTACCGTAGCGGCGGTTGCCCTTCCGTTAGCCCTTGCCTTTGGTGTCAGCAGTGGTGCCACTGCGGCGGCAGGCTTAATTACCGCCATTATTGCAGGGCTGATTATGAGCCCCTTGGCAGGTGGGTACTATCAAATTTCAGGGCCAACGGGAGCAATGGCAGCAATTCTAATGTCACTGGTTGCTACCTACGGCATTGACGGGGTTTATATCGCCACCTTAATCGCCGGTATCATATTGCTGCTTTGCGGGGTGCTTCGCTTGGGCAAGCTCACCGCCTTTATTCCCGCCCCTGTAATCACAGGCTTCACTTCAGGAATCGCTGTGATTATTGCTTTAGGGCAAATTGACAACTTCTTTGGCACCCACTCGGAAGGAACCACAGCCATAGCAAAGCTATTGAGCTATGCTCACTTAGGCTTTTCGCTAAATTTGAATGCCATACTTTTGGGTGCATTTGTGGTGTTATTTATGGTGTTCTTCCCGAAAAAATGGAACGCTATTATTCCGGCATCCTTATTGAGTATTGTTCTTGCCACCGCTGTTTCCTTATTTATGAAGCTGGATGTATCCATGGTTGGTGAAATTCCCAAAACGCTGATTCCCCAAAGCCGTTTGACCATATCCGCTTTAAACATGAAAATCGTGGGAGAGCTGATTACCCCCGCCTTTAGTATCGCCATTTTAGGCATGATTGAAAGCCTTCTATGCGGTGCCAGTGCCGGCAGAATGACAGGGGTTCGCCTCAACAGCAATCAGGAATTAATTGCCCAAGGTGTGGGCAATATTTTGCTTCCGTTTTTCGGTGGTATCCCTGCCACAGCCGCCATCGCCCGTACCAGTGTCGCAGTAAAATCAGGGGCGCAAACCCGTTTGGTTGGTGTTTTCCATGCCGTAGGGCTTCTGATTTCCATGTTCCTTTTGGCTCCCGTTATGTCCCAAATTCCTCTCGCCGCCTTGGCAGGGGTGCTTATGGTTACGGCATGGCGCATGAACGAATGGGAATCCATACAATATATCTTCTCCCATAAATTTAAGGGCGCAATGCTGGAGTTCGTGGCAACCATGGCGGCTACCATCATCTTCGACCTTACCATTGCCATTTTGGTTGGCGTTTTGATTGGCTTGGTATTCTTAATCACACGCCTTTCCTTCATAGAAATCAACTATGAAGATGTGGATATGCGCCGCATGAACGTAACGGACCCCATTCTTTGCGAAAGATACAAAAACGCAAAGGTTGTATATATTACAGGCCCCATGATTTTTGCAAACACACAGGCAGTGGCTGATATTGCAGCAAAAGTAGGGGGTGCGGACACCGTTCTTTTTTCCATGCGTGGTGTTTCCAATATTGACATTTCCTGTGCCCAGTCCCTACGGGAATTAATTGAAGGTCTGCGCAGTCAAGGTGTGGATGTGGCTCTTTGCGGCTTACCTGCACGCACCATGCAAATGATGCAAAGAACCGATTTAAAAGATATCATCGGGGAGGAAAACTTCTATTGGAGTGTGGAGCGTGTTCTCCTCACAAACCGCCCAAATCAAAAATAGGCGCAAACATAAAAAGACCTTGGGCGTTGCCCTCTCACTGCCCAAGATAGGGCAGACGGCGAAGCCGGCTTTTGCGTAGCAAAAGTGATGAAAACCTGTTTGCTTTTTGAAAAAAGCAAGACCAAAAACTTTTATAAAAACCCGCATTCGATGCGGGTTCAAACTGATCAATGGGGGTTATTCGGACACACTACACAGTTGTAAAACTCATCATATACATATTCATTTGGATAAAAAAAGTTCTTTTTGCCCATCGGCCTTTTATATGGAAGTGACGGCATTCTTCCATCATCTATAATCTTTTTGCAGATCCAAGGTGTTTTGTAGCCTGCATCCATTGTTACCATTCTTACTTCTGGAAATTTTTCTACTGTTTTTTCATATATTTTATCAAAAGCAATGCTGTCATGAACATTTCCCGCTGTTACTTCAACTGACAGTATAAAATTGTTTTTATTGCAGCTTGTGTGTGCAGTATATGCCATTACTATTTTATGCTCGCCTTTGTGGAAAAGCCCACTCTCTGGGTCAACGGTAGATACTGTAATCGTTTTTGTCGGCGGAGGTTCTGTTTCATTGGATTTTAAAGGCTTCTTGCCTTTCTCTTCTCGGTCTGCATTGATTTCATTCCTTAAAATTTCTTCGTATGTTCTTGCAGTTTTCCTCGCAATTATTTTGATATTTTTCTTTTTCGGCTCTATAATAAATGTTGGGGTGGTTCATTCATTCCCAACATTTTTT
>JAQUSU010000133.1 GCA_028710085.1 Anaerotignum sp. | reverse complement strand
TTATCAATTTCATCAATATAAATAATTCCTCTTTCCGCACGTTCAATATCGTAGTCTGCCGCTTGAATCAGCTTCAACAGGATGTTTTCAACATCCTCGCCTACATATCCCGCTTCTGTTAAAGAGGTTGCATCCGCAATCGCAAAAGGAACGTTCAGCACCTTCGCCAAAGTTTGGGCAAGCAAAGTTTTTCCCGTACCCGTAGGGCCTGCCAAAAGAATATTGCTTTTTTGAAGCTCTACATCTTCCGCCTTGGCATCCATATAAATACGTTTGTAGTGGTTATAAACCGCTACTGATAACGCCTGCTTTGCTTTATCCTGACCAATTACATATTGATCCAGCGTTTCTTTGATCTCTTTTGGCTTGGGTACGCTAAAACTATCTTCCTTATTTGCTAAAACATCATATTCTTCATCAATAATTTCGGCACAAAGATCGATACATTCATCGCAAATATATACATTCGGCCCGGCAATCAGTTTCTTCACCTGATCCTGAGTCTTCCCGCAGAAGGAACAACGCAATTTGTTCGTATCTTCTGTTTTTCCTGCCATATTCAGCCTCACTCCTTTGTCTGAGGTTTTGTGATAACATCATCAATAAGGCCATAAGCCTTTGCTTCCTCAGCCGTCATAAAGTTATCTCTCTCAGTATCTCTTTCAATTACCTCAACAGGCTTACCTGTATTTTCTGCCATAATTTGATTTAATCTCTTTTTGGTGCGCAAAATATTCTCGGCATGAATAAAAATATCCGTTGCCTGTCCTCTTGCTCCGCCGCTTGGTTGGTGAATCATAACCTCGGCATTAGGCAATGCATATCTTTTGCCCTTTGTTCCGCCCGACAAAAGGAAAGCTCCCATACTGGCTGCCATACCAATGCAGATTGTTGATACATCCGGCTTAATATACTGCATTGTATCATAAATAGCAAGGCCTGCGGTAACAACGCCGCCGGGGCTATTGATATAAAGGCTGATATCCTTATCCGGGTCTTCCGCCGCTAAAAATAACAGCTGAGCCACAACAAGGCTTGCAGTAACCTCATTTACTTCTTCGCCCAGAAAAATAATTCTGTCTTTCAGCAGTCTGGAATAAATATCATAAGAACGCTCTCCACGGTTTGTTTGCTCGACTACCATAGGTACTAAACTCATATGAACTTCCTCCATTCCCAATTTTTTTAATTCTTTGAAATACCAAAACTCTATAAAGTTTAATTAGGCACAGGAATCCTGTGCCTAATCGGATGGTCTTATTCAGCCTTAGAATCTGTTAAAATGGCTGTATCTTCGATCAGCTTCATCGCTGCTCTTACAAGCATATCCTGTTCGAGTGCTTCTTTATCTTCATCTTTAATCATATCCAGCATGGTTTTTCCATCAATACCATAACTTTCACCATATCTGCAAATTTCAGCTTCCAGCTCTTCCTTAGAAATTGTCAGGTTTTCTGCCGCTGCAATGGCTTCCAGCATCAATCTTGCGTCAACGCTCTTTACACTGGTTTCCTTGAAGTTTTCTTTCATTTCTTCAGGAGTGGTGCTCATATACTGGCAATAAATGTCTAAGGATAAACCCTGACGAACAATATTATCTTCAAATTCCTTCATCATACTGTTGATTTTGTTATCATACATAATCTGAGGAACTTCCATTTCACAAGTTGCAGCTGCAGCATCCAGAAGTTTGTCACTCTGAACCTGTTTTGCCTTTTCTTCTTTCTCCTTTGCAAGCTTTTCCAGAATGCTTGCTTTATATTCATCCAAAGTGGAAAATTCGGAAACATCCTCTGCGAAAGCATCATCCAATTCAGGCAGTTCTTTCTTTGTAATGCCCTTGATTTCAATTGCAAAAATCGCATCCTTGCCCGCTAATTCATCTGAATGATACTGTTCGGGGAATTTTACGCTAATATCAAATTTTTCGCCTACAGAATGGCCCAGAAGCTGTTCTTCAAAGCCGGGAATGAACATACCGCTGCCCAATTCCAAGGTGTGCTCATCAGATTTTCCGCCTTCAAAAGGAACACCGTCAACAGAACCTTCGTAGCTCATCTTTACAGCGTCGCCCATTTTGGCAGCTCTGTCAGTAACCTCTACGGTTCTTGCATTTTTTGCCTGAACCTTTTTCAATTCAGCCAACACTTCGTCCTCAGCCACTTCGGATACAACCTTTTCAGTGGAAAGGCCTTTATACTGTCCCAATTTCACTTCAGGCTTTACCGTAACTTCAATGATAAATTTTGCGCCCTTGTCAGACCCAATATATTCAACATCCAAGGAAGGGGTGGAAACCACGTCCAAAGCCAATTCCTTGACAGCCTCCATATATACCTCAGGGAAAATATGGTTTACTGCATCTTCGTAGAAGAAACCTTCGCCATACTGTGCTTCAATTAACTTTCTGGGAACCTTCCCCTTTCTAAAACCGGGGATTGACATCTGATTTTTATGCTTATTATAAGCAAAAGCCATTCCTTTTTCTAATACTTCGGCATTTACTTCAAAAGAAAACTTTACTTCTGTTTTTTCCTTGCTCAACAATGTTGTGTTCATGTAGAAGCTCCTCCTTAAAAATTTGTTTCTTTGATAACCAAACTTTCTCTTTTATCAAACTATCGTCATCAAAATATCAGTTCCAAAAACTGAACAATCAAAGGTTATTATAACACACGGTATTTTGAAAATCTACTGCAAAAT
>JAQUSU010000069.1 GCA_028710085.1 Anaerotignum sp. | reverse complement strand
AAATGAAGGGTGCCTTGCCTTTGAAGGGTATTGAAATTTTACATTCAAAAAATAACCTCACATCATTTTATTAATTTCTTTTTTCAAACGTCCGATAATTTTTTTCTCTAATCTTGAAATATAGGATTGGGAAATTCCCAAAATATCCGCCACTTCTTTTTGCGTTCTTTCCGTTGTTTCAGGCAAAATCCCAAAGCGCATTTCAACGATTTTTCTTTCTCTGCACGAAAGCTTATCCATGGCATTATTTAAAAGTGACCGATCCACCTCTTCTTCTATATTTTTATATATAACATCACCTTCTGTGCCAAGGATATCAGAAAGTAACAGCTCATTTCCCTCCCAATCTACGTTTAAGGGTTCATCAATAGACACCTCAGACTTTGTTTTACTGTTCCGCCGCAAATACATCAAAATTTCATTTTCAATGCACCTGGAGGCGTAGGTTGCCAGTTTTATTTTTTTCTCAGGGTTAAATGTGTTAATGGCTTTAATTAATCCAATGGTTCCAATGGAAATCAAATCCTCCACATTAACACCTGTGTTTTCAAATTTTCGAGCAATATAAACCACAAGGCGCAAGTTTCGTTCAATTAAAACAGACTTTACCTTGATCTCATCCTCGCCGCCAAGCTGTTCTAATAAAATTGCCTCTTCATCCGGCTTAAGAGGTGGTGGAAAAACATCGCTTCCACCAATATAAAAAACCTCATCACCTTTTCTGCGTAATCTACGCAAGAACAATCCTGTATGATATTTCAACAAAAACAGGAAATATTTCCAATGCTTCATAAATTGTCCTCCTCCAACAAGCAAGGGGGCATTAAGCCCTCATATGACCCTGTAAAAAACTCAAAGGAAATACCTATGTATAACCCATTATATTTTATTGTTTTTTCTCCAAAACAAATGCGGCATTCATCGGCAACAAAGCCCCATAGTGCGCCCTCTGGATTTCCCAAACTTGTGTAGTTTATCGGCACAAGACCACCCTTTCCGCCACCCAATATTTTTTCTCCCTCCTCAGCAGAAAATAAAGATAGAACCGTTGCGATTTCCATTACAATCACACCCTTTCCATCGTGCTTGAGGCCATTTCCTGTATCAATCAATACGCGTCCTTCCACCCATTTCCCATTTTTACGGATGTATACTGTACAGAAATCTCGTCGTCGTCTGATATGCGCTTCCATCCATTTGCCGCTTACTTTCAGCACAATATAGCCTACAGCAATTCCCCAAATCAAGTATTGCCATGGGAAAAAATGATTTCTTACAGTCAGCCCGTCCCCCAATAATTTTTGTACCTGCGTAGTGCTAAATAATACATTCAAGCCGCCTCCCAATAAAAAAGATGCAAATAAAGCAGTAAAAAAAAGGCGTACAAAATTTTTAATACTTTTGGGCAAATATGCCACCGAAAGCCCAAGGATCAATAATCCAAAAGAAAGAAAAATCCCGCCATTATTCGGAAAAAAGAAAACCAGAAATACGCAATGGCAGAGTGCTGAAAAAATTGCACCTATAACTAGGCGCCATTTTTTGGCTTGAAAGCCACTTATTCGCCCTGCTGCCCATAGCAGGAATAAATCCATCATAAATTCCGAAAAAAACAATACATCTATGTAAATTGAAGCCTCCATTTCGTCCCTCCTAAAACAAATTATAGGCACGTTTCCTTGCGAAATCTGTCAAATTTACTGTAAAAAACAAAAAAAAGAATGGCAGAGTTCGACACTTTTCGACTCTCCATTCTTTTTATGTGAAAACACTTTGATTTATTGATAAACGCGAATAATTGATGAAATTTCCTTAACCATTGACATTGTAGAAATTACTGTTATAGAATCCATAAACTGTTTCTCTATAACATCATAGGTTACAATCACAATGTCAGCAGTGTTTCCCTGCTTTGTTTTTTGCAGCAGCTTGGAAATGCTTACATTATTACTGCCAAATACACCCGCCAAAGCAGCCAAGGTTCCTGCTCTATCCTCAAGCTTCATGCGTACATAGTAGCTGCTTTTGGTTTCTCTTACATTTTTAACAGGAATATTTTTGTAGCAGCTACAGCCAATTCGTCCGGAGCAATGAAATTGCATATTTCTTGCAGCGTCAATAATATCACCAACTACGGCACTGCCTGTAGGAAATTCACCGGCGCCACGGCCGTAGAACATCGCATCATCCACCGCATCGCCATGCACAAATACTGCATTAAAGGAATCCTTTACCGAAGCCAAAGGATGCTTGGCAGAAATCATTGTTGGATGAACTTTTACCTCGATTCCGTCCTCTGTATTTTTTGCAATGCCCAATAGCTTGATTTCACAGCCAAGCTCATGGGCATAGCGAATATCCTTTGCAGTGATTTTTGAAATCCCCTCGGTATAAACATCAGGAAAGGTTACCGGCGAATGGAATGCAATAGAAGCCAAAATTGCAAGCTTTCTGCCTGCGTCATGCCCTTCTATATCTGCTGTTGGGTCAGCCTCAGCATATCCTAAATCAGTTGCCAATTGCAATGCATCCGCAAAATCCATGCCTTCCTCAGACATCTTTGTTAAAATGAAATTTGTTGTGCCGTTAATGATTCCCATTACCTCTGTAATATCATTGCCTGCCAAGCACTGCTTTAATGGCCGAATAATAGGGATGCCCCCTGCAACCGCAGCTTCAAACAGCAAATCGCAATTATTTTCCTTTGCAATTTTTAAAAGCTCATGACCCTGAACTGCAATTAAATCCTTGTTTGCAGTTACAACATGCTTTCCTTTTTGCAAAGACTCCTTAATATATGTCCCCGCAGGCTCAATGCCGCCCATGACCTCGACTATAATTTTAATACTATCATCATTAATGACGTCACTCCACTGGTCAGTCAGCATTTCAGGGGCAACCTTGTCAATATATTTTACTTTGTTTCGTACTAAAATTTTAGCAATTTCCAAGTCGCCGCCAATTTTATTAACCAAGTTATCCTTCTGTCTTTCTAAAATTTTACAAACTCCGCCACCAACGGTTCCCATTCCCAAAATGGCAATTTTGCATATGTTCTGTTCCATGTTATTTTTTCCTCCATATTAGCGTATATATCTTGTCAATTTATGACTGATATTAAGATTGTACGCATGAAATGTGAAGATGTCAATATTTATTTGTCTTTTTTTGAGAAACATTTTTCCTCGTGGGGAAAACATTTTTGTTTATTTTGCCCTGTTGCCCTTATAAAAAGTGAATGGAATGCCCTAAAAATATTCATATCCTCCAAAACAACTTATTTTAAACTCTTATGCAGACAAGTCTTATTCTTTCAATACAATTTATAAAAGCGCATATCTGTTAATATGCGCCCAAAAAAGGAATGAAATTATTTTTTTGTGATATCTACAATATAATCCTTAAATTTTTCTACAGCAGGGGGTAAGTATCGGTTAACCAAATAAGCAAGATAAACCATTCGTTTTGAATAAGCCGTATCCAAATTCAATTTTACTACATTATAGTTTTGGACAGTGGGGTTGTCCGTAATAATAGCAATCCCTTGATTTGCAGCAACCAACCCCGCCATAGAGTTAACGTCTTCAAACTGACAAAGTATATTGGGCATAATTTGCGCCTTTGTAAACAAATCGTCAATGATTCGACGCATGCCACTTTCCTTCGTATAACAAACCAACGGGTAAGGACAAATATCCTGAATGGAAACCTTCTTTTTTGTTGCTAATGCGTGATTTTCAGGAACAATTACAACCAGCCCCTGCTCATAAACCGGAATAAACTCCACATCACTTTCATTTTCAATCATAGAGCAGAAAACCAAATCATATTTTTCTCTTTTTAAATTATAGATTAGTGTTTTTGTATTGCCTTCGTAGCACGAAAAAGAAATGTTTTTATTCTGCGGATCATTTAGAAACCCCGCAATGATTTCGGGTACGAAATTGGTACCCACTGATGTCATGTATGCCAAACCTACATGACCGCCCCCCACAGAAATCAGCCTTTCAATTTGATTTTTCCCCAGCTCCAACTGCGTTAAAGCATTCTCGACGTAAAACAAATAAATTCTACCATACTTTGTTAATACCACATTTCGTCCCTGCTTTTCAAAAAGATTTGCCCCCAATTCTTTTTCCATAGCAGCAATAGAATGGCTTAACGTTGGTTGTGAAATGTTTAACTTCTCTGACGCCTTTGTATAATGCTCCAACTCAGCCAATGTCTTAAAGTAATACAATTGGTTTAAATTCATTTTCTACCTCCTTTTTAATTTTCAACCTCTTCAAAATCATTATAACAAAAATATAGAAACAATCTATCCTTTTTTCATTTTTCAGCAAAATCAATAAAAATAAGTAATGAATTTTGGGGTTTTTCCAAGATAAGTAGTTTCTTTTTGTTTATTTTTTCTGAATTCAGTAGATTTTTATATCAAATAAATCAATTTGCAAAACCAAAAACACGCAAAAGAAATACGGTCCGCGAACTATTATTCTTGATATTTCAAAGAAAAACTTATGAACCTTTCAAATCCATATCAACATTTTTAAAAACTATGCAAAATTTGCATCTATTTTTTGTAAAAAATATTTTGAAATTCTTTCAACAATATATGACAAGACATTCCCCTTGCAACTGACAACTTTATGTGTTATAATAAGTTGTCAGCAAATGTCGGAATTGTAATTAGGAGGTACAGATGTACGATACTATCGTTACAGTAAATAACTCTATAATTCAGCATGGAACCCGAAATAACAGGATCTATCTTATGCATCTAGCGAAAGAAGATATGCCGGAAATTTTAGATGTTATTCAAAACATGGCTAATAAGAATGGCTATACAAAAATATTTGCTAAGGTTCCGGAAAGTTCCGCCGCCGCTTTTTTGGAAATTGGGTACGTTATGGAAGCTCATGTACCGCTTTTTTTCAATGGAATAGAAAATTGTGTTTTTTTGGCAAAATATCTGGATGCGAAACGAAGCATTTCAATAACTAAGGAACGCAATGAAAAAGTGCTGCAAACTGCATTCCTGAAAGGCTCTTTGGGTGTTCAAGAAGAGAATATTATTTTAAAAAGCGACCTTTCGTTTAGAAAAGCAAACTCTAACGATGCTTTTGAAATGGCAAATTTGTATTCAAAGGTTTTTGATTCCTATCCATTTCCTATCTCTGATCCAGAATATATAAAGCAAACAATGGAAAGTAATGTAATTTACTTTGGCATATGGAAAGGGCGTGAGCTGGTGGCTCTTTCATCCTGCGAAATTAGTTTAGAAGATAGTAACGTGGAGATGACGGATTTTGCAGTCCTTCCAAAGTATAGAGGACAGAAATTTTCTTATTTCTTACTAGCGCAAATGGAAAAAGAAATGAAAAAACAAGAGATAAAAACGGCCTATACCATAGCTCGTTCCGTTTCGTATGGGATGAACGCTACTTTTGCAAAATGCGGGTATGCTTTTTCCGGTACCCTTGTAAATAACACACAAATAGGCGGAAAAATTGAAGATATGAATGTGTGGTTTAAATCTCTACAGCAGTAGAACTTTCAAAAAAAATTAATTATTCAAAGGGGGGCTTTGATGAGTAGCGAAGCAACGATAAAACAAGTAAATTTGGAATTTAAAAATAGTTTTTTAGGTAACAATGAAAGAACAAAACAAGCATTCTTCAATAAAGACAAATTTTTTGCTAATGTAAGTTCAAAAGATTGGAATGATTGGAAATGGCAAATCAAAAATCGAATAGAAACCGTAGAAGATTTAAGAAAACACATTAAACTGACCCCGGAAGAAGCAATGGGTATTAAAAAGTGTCTCGGCACTTTAAGAATGGCAATTACGCCCTATTATCTTTCCTTAATCAATCTAAATGACCCAAATGACCCAATTAGAAAACAGGCAATCCCCACTACATCGGAGCTTGAATGGTCAAGCTGTGATTGTGAGGATCCCCTTCATGAGGAAGCAGATTCTCCTGTTCCCGGACTTACGCACAGATACCCTGATAGAGTTCTCCTTCTGGTTACCGACATGTGCGCTATGTATTGCAGACATTGCACCAGAAGAAGATTTGCAGGACAAAACGACCATTCTTTACCTATGGATCAAATTCAAAAAGCAATCGAATATATCGAAAAAACACCGGTAATCAGAGATGTTCTCATCTCAGGTGGAGATCCGCTCTTACTATCTGACGATAGACTTGAAGAAATTATCAAACGAATCCGCGCAATTCCCCATGTGGAAGTAATTAGAATTGGCAGCAGAGTTCCGGTTGTTTTGCCTCAAAGAATCACACCTGAGCTTGTAGAAATGCTGAAAAAGTATCACCCTCTTTGGTTAAATACCCATTTTAACCATCCCAACGAGGTTACCCCTGCATCTCAAAAAGCATGCGAAATGCTTGCAAATGCTGGAATACCTTTAGGTAATCAGACTGTACTTTTAAGAGGTGTAAATGACTGCATCCATGTTATGAAAAAATTAATGCATGAGCTTGTCAAAATGAGAGTTAGACCATATTATATTTATCAATGTGATCTTTCCATGGGGATTAAGCATTTCAGAACGAAGGTTTCAAAGGGAATTGAAATCATGGAAGGCCTTAGAGGACACACTTCCGGCTTTGCAGTTCCTACCTACGTTATTGATGCACCTGGTGGCGGTGGAAAAATTCCGGTTATGCCAAATTATGTGGTTTCTGTGGCTGAAAACAAAGTCATACTGAGAAATTACGAAGGTGTTATAACAACTTATAACGAACCTGATGACTATGTTTCTAATTGCAACTGTAAAGAATGCCAAGAAGAAAAGAACACAAATCAAATCGGTCTTTTGAAATTATTTTCAGAGAAAAAAATATCTCTTGAGCCTTCGGGACTTATTCGAAATGCAAGAAAACACAAGATAGCGAAAGAATAATTCGTATTTAAAACTACTAATTGAGGTAATAAAAAACAACCATGAGAATTCATTTGGTAAAAAACTTTTCTCGTTTAAGACTATCCCAAGATGGATGTACTTGGAAAAACCACCCTTCTTTATGGTATATTTCATATCATAATGTGGGTGGTTTTTGAAATAGTGGGCAAAAATCCATTTCTTTCTTCATGTACTATTCTAACCGGAGGCACAGCCCAAAAAAGGCATCTTCAAAACAACAGAAGAATGCCCTTTCTTTATCATCATAAACCTACCTTTTATTATAATAAAGGCTGAATTTGAATTCCTTCAAAAGCCAGCTCCAAGGTTGGAACAATGAATTCAGTTTTCGCAATCATAGATTTGGGCTTACCTTCATAATTATCCTGCTGAAAAGGCACAAAATATATCCCTTTTGTGTTCATCAAAAGACCAATATTGGACAAATTTAAACCTAACGCATCATTTGTGGAAATAGAAATTACTAAAGGCTTATTATTTCTCATATGTGCCTTAGCTGCCATGAGAACAGAGGTATCTGTAATTCCATTGCTCAATTTTGCAATAGAGTTGCCTGTGCAAGGTGCAATAATTAAAATGTCCAATAACCCCTGGGGGCCAAGTGGTTCGGCATCAACAATGGTTAGTACAGGCTCATTCCCTGTAATTTCAACGACTTTCTTTACAAAATCTTCAGCTTTCCCAAATCTTGTGTCCATGGTTGCTGCATTGGCAGATAAAATCGGAATAATATTTGCCTTTTCTTTTTTCAAATTTTCAAGCTCCTTGATTATTTTATCGAATGTGCAAAATGATCCTGTAATTGCAAAGCCAATATTTTTCCCTTCTAGTTTCAAAATAAATTCCCCCTAAAGCTTTCATTCTAACGAAGCTATCATTCCATGAAGCAAAATATTTGCACTTGTTTTTGGCGAGAATCTACCTGGAATTCCCAGCGACAGCTTGGCTTTGATTCCCCTCCTTGAACAGGCTTCAAAATCTGTTCCTCCCGGTGAGGAGGCAATATCAATAATAATCGCATCCTCAGAAACTTTTTCAATGAGCTCCTCATTTAATACCGTGAAAGGAATGGTATTAAAAATAAATTGTTCCTTCGGAATATCGCATTTTAAATCTTCCAATGAAATTGCCTGATAGCCTTGTGCAATGGCATCCTTTTGTGCCATATCCTTTCTTGCTGCAATAGTTATTTTTGCATTCAACCCTTTCAATCTTTGGGCAATTGCTTTCGCACACCGTCCATACCCCAAAATTAAACAGTTCTCTTGATTCACATTTTGTGTACTTAAAGTAATTGCCTCTGCAATTGCGCCTTCCGCAGTAGAAATTGCATTTTCCAACGCGACATTCTCCATTTTCATAAAGTCATAGCAAATTGTATTTTTTAATTTTGCTGCCTCCACTACAGAAGCAGGAATATTTCCACCAAGCAACGCCCCATTTTCCACAAGATTTTCGATGAAATCAGCCAGCAAAATAGTCGTATTATCCTTGGTTAAAAGGTGCATTCCATCTTTCGTAAAAGGCACAGGCCCAACAATAATATCAGCCTCTTGCATTCCTTTTTGCAAGGAAGTAGCCTTTTCAATTCCATCCAAGCATTCAGCGCCCTGCAAGGCGTAGCATTGAACCGACCGAAAATTGTCTTTTATTAGGTCGGCCAAAAAGAGAAGCCTCTGATCTCCCCCGATGACAAGTATTTTTTTATCTGTCCAATCCATTTTTCCGCCCCCTATCTTAGATTAAAATATGCACAAAGAGAAATCCTGTGATTGTTTCGCTTTGTATAGTATTCTGCCTGCAACTTTCCCGTTTTGGCGATTTCTGTTGATGTTTATTATTTAAAGCAGTCTAAAAGAGGATCACAAAAAATAATTTAATACACCAAAAAATGACGGGTAGCAAACCCACCCGTCATAGAATTATTATGCGATTACTTCGACCAAGCTTCCTGAAGGACTTCGCTGAACCAGAATTTTTTTATCAATATTTTCCTTTAACTCTGTAATGTGGGAAATAATACCCACCAGCCTATTTCCGTAAGAAAGACGTTGTAGCACTTGAACAGCCTGCTCTCTGGATTGTTCATCCAACGCACCAAAGCCTTCATCAATAAACATTGCATCAATTTGAACGCCTCCCGCATGGCTCTGAATTACATCAGAAAGTCCCAGTGCCAAGGACAGGGAAGCCTTAAAAGCCTCGCCACCCGAAAGGGATTTCACTGAACGGCTTTTTCCAGTGAAATAGTCCATGACCTCTATTTCCAAGCCGCTTTGACTTCGTTTATCCGAAGCATTTTCTGCCCGTAAAAGGCGGTATCTGCCCTCCGTCATTTCTCCCAAACGCAAATTTGCAGCACGAAGCACACGGTCAAAGTAAAACCCTTGCACAAAGGATTCAAACGTAATTTTATCTTTTCCTGAAAGCTCTCCATTCGCCGTTTTGGATAGCTCTAGGATGGGCAAATATTGCTTTTCAATCTTTTGGCGCAAGTGCAATTCTTCCTTTCCTTTTTTGATGGCAATTTCTTTGATCCCGATCGTTCGGCTTAGCTCCTCCAAAATATTGTCTGACTCTTCCAAGCGAAGGGTAATTACTTTCTTTTCTTCTTGGAGCTTTTCTAAATCTGTTTTTTCTATTTTTTCACCTAGCTCTGTTCGCTGAATAAAATCCTCAAGCTGACTTAATTGATTGAAAAATTCTCGGTTTTTTTGTTCCTCCTGCTCGAGAATTTCTCTGGATTTTGGCAAAGCTAAGCCATATTCCTCTCTTGAAAGAAAGCCTTTTTCAAGTAGCATGTTGTCAAATGTTACTTTTACCTTTTCTACTCGTTTTTTTCCTAGCACTTCGCCGTTTTTTGCTTCCTCCAGACGGGTCTCCAGTTTTTGCACTTCCTCTTTCTTTTCCTGATATATGGTAAGGGTGCGGCTATATTCATTTTCAGCTTTCTCGATATAACGCTGTAACGCTTCCATAGCAGCTTTTGCCTGGGCTGAAGTTGTGTTTTTTTCAAGGCGTTCTTCCAACGACGTTAATTCCCCTTGTAAAAGGCTCAGCTTTTCAATGTTTTCTTTGATTTTTTCCTTATTTGTTTCCAATTGCCCTTCCAATTTTGAAAATACTACATTTTCAAGCAGAAGCTGTTGTTCCAGTTTTGAAAGCTCTTGTATCTTCCTCTTTTGCGCTTGAAGTTCATTTTCCTGCAAATTGATTTCCTTCGCAAGAATTTTTACATCCTCAGGGAAAGTCACCTCAGTTGTAGAAACGTCCAAATATGCCTTCAAAATTGATTCTTTTTGGGACTCGCATTTCACCAGAAGCCCTTTCCCCTCAGTAGCAAATTCCTGTAAATTGGTATGGGCAACTTCCTCTTGTTCCTTGGCCTTTTTCCATTCCTTTTCCGTAGGGGCACTTTGGGATAACACCGCTTTTTGTGGATGCTCCAATGAACCGCAAACAGGGCAGGCTATGCCCTCCTCCAGTTTTGACGCCAAAATACCTGCTTGCTCTGCCAAAAAAGCAGATTCAACCTCCTCGCAGTGGCGTCTTGCGGCTTTCCAAGCCAGGTCTGCCTTTTTATATGCATTGCGCATCGCTTTCAAGGCCAATTCATCCGCTTCTAACACTTCTTGCATAAGAACAATCTGTTTCATGCGGCTCTGTCGCTCTTTTTTTGTCTGAATTGCTTGGCTAATCACAAGTTCGGTCTTTTCCAAGATAGGTTTTTCTTCTAATTTTACTTTAAAGCCGTTGATTTTGTCTTCCATGGCCTTCAAATTGCTTTGTATTTCTATTGCCTGATTTTCTAAAAATTGTTTCTCCTCTTGCAAACCAGCCTTTTCTCGTATTAAATTTTCCTTTCTGGCATAAGCAGTAAAGTCACTCTCCATCTTTTTTAAACGAATCTTTTCCTCGTTCAGCTTCGGCTGCTCATCCTCCAGTTTTTTTCTTTCTTCCTCCTTTTCTTTTAAAATTGGAGAAAGTACCAGTAATTTTTTTGTGAAATCCACAACCTGTTTTTTTACTTCTTCAAAAGCCTCTGTTTCACGCTGAAAATTTTCTTCCAACGGAAGAATATAATCTTGGGCAATTCTTTGCTTTGCAAGAATATTTTGTTTTATTAAATTTTCTTCTTTTAGTTTAGTTAAAATTAGTAACTCTTTTTTTGCCTCTTCCAAATCAGCAATTCTTTTATTATTAATCTCCCCCTTGCTGATCAGGGTAGTCAATGCCTGCTCTTTTTGTGCAAAAGTAACCTTTTCTTGCTTTAACAATTTAATTTGCTTTTGACTGGCAATCAGAGCTTTTTCCTCCTCGGCTAGTATGGCTTCCCCTTGGTATACCATACTCTTTTCCTCCATAGTACCTTGGGGGCAAAGCTGTTGCAGATGGTGGAGTAAGCGCTTTTCACTATCCTCATAGCTGGTTCTATTTTGTTTTTCGGCTTCCTTTAACCTCTGCTGAAAATCAGAATAAAGATCGGTATGAAACACTTTACGGAAAATAGCCCCTCTTTCACTGCTTTCGGCATATAATAATTTCAAAAACTCTCCCTGGGCAAGCATTGCAATCTGCTTAAATTGCTTTGCATCTACGCTCAAAAGCTCCTCAACGGCTTTTTTCACCTGCACAAATCCTGTGGAAAGAGTTGTTTCGCCACAAAAAAAAGCTGCATCTGCAATTTCTGTTGTCACTCCCTCACCGTTTTTTTTCGGTCGACGATAGGCGGGGTTCCTGATAATGCGATATAGCGTCCCCCTGTGCTGAAAAATAAGTTCAACAAAGGTTTTTGTTGTTCCAAGAGCAAAGTCGCTGCGAACGCTGTCAATGCCACGGCTGGAGCCGCTGGTTTCTCCAAATAGCGCAAAGCAAATTGCATCAAAAATAGTGGTTTTTCCTGCGCCCGTATCACCGCTTACAAGAAAAAGACCGCCCTCACCCAATTTCAGAAAGGGTATTTCAACTTTTTCGGCAAAGGGCCCAAAAGCCGAAATTGTTAAGTGTATGGGTTTCATTCTGCTTCCCCCCCCAATCCTTCCCAAGCCTTCTCAACGACCTGCCTTTGCATTTCATCCATTTCCCTATGGTTTTGCCGCTCAAAAAATATTTGAAATAATTCCTGAGGAGAGGTATCCTCTGCGGAATAGGAAAGCTCTTTTTCTTGGTAATTTTCCTGGGCTTGCATCTCTATGGTCATGATATTGGAATATAACGCTCTCAACTGTCCTATGGGGTCGTTCAATAGCTTTGCATCTGTAAGAATTGCTCGGATATAATCCTCTGATCCGCCCTCACGTTTTGCCGCCTCCACCAAGGCACACAAAGGGCCTTTGAGCTCTCTAAGCGGGCGTTTTGGCAAAAGGGGAATAAAATCCAGTTTTATTTCGCCCTTTTCTCTCAATTCTAAAAGGGTAATTGTTTTTTTTCGTCTAATTTCAGAAAAAGAATAGGCAAGCGGTGAACCCGCATAGCGAATTTCGTCCTTTCCGATTCTTTGCGGACTGTGCAAATGCCCTAGCGCAACATAATCAAAATCAAAAAAAGCGCTGGCATCCACCTCGTCCACACCGCCTAAGGAATAGGTTTCTGAATCACTCTGCTCTGCAGCGCCATGCCAAGTCACAAATTGATGGGCCAGTAAAATATTTCGCCGTTCTTTTTTTAACTTAGTTTCTTGGAAAATTAGTTCCACTGCCCTTTGATAAGTGGGTATATCCTCTTGAAAATAAGGACTTACCAAAGCAGGCTTGATAAACGGCAATAAATACACTCCAATTTCTCCAAATTCATCCTGCAAAATAATTGGCTCAAGCTGACCATTGAAGCTTCCGCAGATATGAATATTATTTTCCAGAAAAAGACGGCTACCAAAATCCAAACG
>JAQUSU010000068.1 GCA_028710085.1 Anaerotignum sp. | reverse complement strand
AAGGTGATGCAGGTGCTACAGGTCCGGCAGGCCCGTCAGGCCCGGCAGGTCCTCAAGGTGATACCGGTGCTACTGGTCCATCTGGCCCAGCAGGTCCCAAAGGCGATACGGGTGCTACCGGCGCTACCGGAACAACCGGTGCTACCGGTCCGCAAGGCGATGCAGGTGCTACCGGCCCGGCAGGTCCGGCAGGTCCTCAAGGCGATACAGGCGCTACTGGTCCATCTGGCCCAGCAGGTCCCAAAGGCGATACTGGTGCTACCGGCGCTACCGGAACAACCGGCGCTACCGGTCCCCAAGGTGATGCGGGTGCTACTGGTCCAGCGGGTCCAGCGGGTCCGGCAGGTCCTCAAGGCGACACCGGTGCTACTGGTCCATCTGGCCCAGCAGGTCCCAAAGGCGATACTGGTGCTACCGGCGCTACCGGAACAACCGGCGCTACCGGCCCGCAAGGCGATGCAGGTGCTACCGGCCCGGCAGGTCCGGCAGGTCCTCAAGGCGATACTGGCGCTACCGGTCCAGCAGGTCCAGCAGGTCCTCAAGGAAACCCTGGTGCTACCGGTACTACTGGAGCTACTGGCGCAACCGGTCCCACTGGTGCTACCGGACCTCAAGGCCCTGCAGGTGGCATATTAAACTTTGCAGATTTCTTTGCACTAATGCCACCCAATAATTCAGCAACTGTTGGCACTGGCACTGATGTTAGCTTTCCACAAAACGGACCTTCTAGTGGCGCACTTATTATACGCACCAGTGATAGTACATTTCAATTATCTTCTATTGGTGTTTATCAGGTGTTGTTTCAAGTGAGTGTAAATGAACCTGGTCAATTAGTTTTAACTCTTGATTCAGGAGCAGGAAGTTTCGAGCTACCTGAAACTGTGGTAGGTCGGGCAACTGGTACCTCTCAAATAGTTGGAATTGCTCTTATCAAAACTACAGTAGCCAACTCAATACTGACGGTACGAAATCCAGCAAGTGAATCAACGGCTCTAACAATTACTCCTCGTGCAGGCGGAACCGAACCCGTATCTGCGCATCTTGTCATTATGCAAATAGCTTAGAGTAGAATATTAAGATACTGCGCTACGCTTTGATGATACGTTTTCCAATTCGGAAGTATAGGCCTCTTAATTTCTCCGGGAGGCCTATATCCGATATCTGCTAGCATGATATTCCTAAATCAACCATAAACAAATGGGTGAAAAACCATTCTACAAGTTGTCTTCTTTCGAACTGCCTTACGCTCCTCTTTATGCAGACCCTCCCCAACATTCCCATATAGCTCCCACAAGCCCCCATCCCAAAGCATAACAACGCCGCCACGTCAAATAAGATAGCGTATAGAAAAAGAACCAACCTTTAACTATAATTAAAAGTTGGTTCCTAGCGACAAAGTTCTTGAAGCATGGTATTCCATGGCACATAGTATTGCCAGTTATATGACACAGAATGAATTGTATGTGCTTCAACTTATAATACAATCATAATAATCAGCGGGAAAATGACATTTTTTTCATTTTTTAAGTATTCTCTTTAAGTAGGCGATATCCAGCAAATTCACCGTCTCAAAATTTCCTTTATAAAACACACCCCAGTTATTAAAAACGCAAGGCAATTCCTTTGCTTTTTGTAGCGTATCCACTTGAATAAAAGCTACAGAAACGTCATTCATTTCACAATACTGTTTTATCAACTCAATCCTTTCATATACATAGGGGCATTGCATATCATAATAGATTGTTAGCTCTTTGCTTTCAATTTTTTGGTTTTTAGCATTTTGCGTGAACGTTGGCGTTGATTTGTCAAAAGAAAGTGCAAGCAATTCATATCCACTTTCGGTAGTATCAACAACCTCAAAGCCGAACTTCTTCGCAAATGATTGGTCAGAAAGCCAAGATTTTTGTTTTTTCGCTCCAAGCATACAAATCCCTGATTTACCACTTTCTTTGGCATCAGCCAAACAATACTCCATCAGCAATTCCCCATATCCTTTTCCTTTATGACTACCAGAGGCCCATAAGCAATACAGATAATAATAGTTGTCACCAATTATGGGAACCCAAGCTGTTTCAAGAGGCGCATATTCAATAAAAACCGTAGCCTTTTCATTGAACTTCCGAAAAACATGACCTTCCTTTAGCCGGTCTGAAAGCCATTGTCGCTTTGCTTCAACACCTGGATTGAGCTTTTTACTGCGGATTATGCAGCATAAATGCTCACCTGCAAGGTTTTCTGTTGTTAAGTTTACAAAATCAGTATTCATGCGCACCCTCACCTTAAATTAATATAAAGTTTATAATAAATGAAATACTTCCTACCTCTCTAAGCTTGTGTCCTTTTTATTCGCAATAAAATTACAAATATCATCAACTGTGATTAAAGAAACGATATCCATTACATTAATGTCAATCTTATACTTATCTTCCAATATGCCGATGAGATTTATAATTTCAAACGAATCCAACGCTAAATCAGTTTTTAAAGCTGTTTCCCCTGTAACCTCAATCGTTGGCGAAAATGTATCCTTAATCATTTCTATCAATTCGGTAAGCATATTAAATTTCTCCCCTTTTAATTTTGCTGCTGGCTGTTTTCGGAAACTCTTCATCACAAAACACAACACTTTCAATTTGCTTATAGGAAGCCAGCTTCTTATTGATTTCGTTTATTTTTTTACGAATTATCATTTTGTCATGCTCCGAAAAAACTTTGGCTGTAAGTTTTCCGTTTTGCAGACAAACTACAACCTCTTTCATCTCTTCAATTTTCAACAATTCAATTTCAAGTTCTTCTGGGCTAATGTTCTTTCCATTGGGTAATACAATCAAATTCTTTTTTCTGCCCACAATAAATACATAATTGTCTTCAATATAACCTAAATCTCCGCTTAAAAACCATTCCTCATGAAATGCTTCTTCCGTAGCCTTGGAATCCTTATAATAACCTTTAAATAAGTATGGATTTTTAAATAAAAACTCTCCGTCTATTGTTTTTGCTTCGGAATTAAAGTTTATTCGTCCAATACTTCCAAGGCGATTATCCTCATTTGGATTTACTGTGATGGAACCGCAGGTTTCGGTTAGTCCGTATCCGTTAAGCACCAGGATGTCCAACGCTTGCATACGTTTTGCAATTTCTAAATCAAGAGGTGCCCCACCGATTACAATGATTTTTAAATTCCCACCAAGCAATTGGGCACAAGATTGTTTGCGCGCAGTAAGTTGGTCTAAACTGCTTGTTTTCATAAGCTCTTGGGCTTTCGTATAGATCATTTTATCAAAATACGTTAGCAATGCCGGCACCAAAAAAGTACAATATGGTCGAACTTCCTGCATTTCCATGAAAAGCTTCTTTAGCCCTGCTGAGATAAATAAATTGCAACCACTATACATAGATAAAAATACCACATTTGCAAAGGGAAGAATATGATTTAACGGTAATGTTAAAAATATAGAGTCTTTTACTTTAATACTATAAGAAAAATAAAGGCTCGTCCGCAGTAAATTAATTTGAGAATGCATAACACCCTTTGGCTTACCCGTAGTTCCGGAAGTATAAAATATGTATGATAATTCTGAACCGTCAGTTTTTTGCAAGGTGACCTCTGATTGACAGTGAAGATAATTCTCAGTATCTGCCTCTATACAAATTGTGTGAACAACACTTTTGTTGTTTTCTGTTATATAGTCACAAAACGGCTGGTTGAAGCCGGAATAAATCAAACAAGCTGTGTCGCTATGCTTAACCATATAAGCTTTCTCCTGTATTGTTGCCATATTATCCAGAATAACTAGAACATTGCCAGAAAGGGGCACAGCAAAGCACCACAATAAGCATTCATACGAATTTTCAGACGCAACGGCTATTTTACTATTTGTAATCCCCTTTAAAACAAGGGATTTTGCTACAGTTGTAACTTGTTTTGAAAAATCAGAATAAGTTACAGAACACATTTTTCCATCTTTTAAATAGGAAAAAGCAGTTTTTTCCCCATAATAACTTGTTGTCAAAAAAAGCAAGTCACTGATCGTTGAAATGTTTTCAAACATGAATATCTCCCCCTAGGCAAGTACCTTCTATTACGCTTATTTTTTCTTTACGAAAAGCATTTCGTATCAATAATTTTTGCTATGCTGGTTTCAATCTCCTTATGAATTTCTATCACTTCCTCATCCGTAAAATAATTTTCCCAATATATATAAGAAAATGCAATCGTTTCCCAATCGAGGTAGTCTGTAATATATAAAGTCATAGGCAGAAAGTCAGTTTCACAATTGTGATGCTTCAATGTAGCAAAGGAAAAAGATGGCTTTTTGTTGGTGCAAAAATATGAAAAGGAAAACTGTGGAATATACCTGCCATATTTTTTTTCGTATTTCTCAGAAACTATTTTTTTGCTCCAATCAAATTTTTTGTGCCTGTAATAATCTACGGACTGTTTCTGAACCGACTGATATAAATCAAAAGTATTATTATACATAGTAAAATCGAAAATATATGGAGGCCCAATTTCATAAACTCCTATGCTGTTTTTTTCATTGGCTCCCAAACGATTTCCAATAGGAATCTCAAAGTAAAAACGCTCACACCCTGTTTTGATATTTATGATCTGTGCGAGAACTGTAGCAATTAAAATATGTACTGAAATATTGCTTTTAGCGCAATATTCAAATATATCATCTTTAAATTTTTTGCTTGTCTGGAATGTTAATTCCTTAATTGCTGACTCATTAATATCAATAACATCTTTAAAAAGATAGTCACTATTAGAAATTTCCAAAAACCTATCTTCCCAAAATTCTTTATCGGCAAAATATTTTTCACTTTCAACATAACTTTTTATATTCTCCAGATAAGCTGAGAATGGATACCATTTTACTTCCTCGTCTTTCACAAGCAGAACTTTCTGAATTTTATCCGTTAACAATAATACGGATATCCCATCAAATATTAGGTGATTAAAAATAAAGTGGATGCAATAATAAGAACCTGCAATTGAATAAATAAATATGTAATAAAGTTCATCCCTATTATTGATCTTTGTTGCACTAACTTCCTTACAAAAAAATTGATATTCTTCCTCAGTAGAAAAATCAAAAACAGGAATATCATACTTCTGATAAGGTAGAAATTCCATATACTGTCGGCCATCTTGAACAAGACATCTTGCCCCAAAAACATCGGCTGTCTTGATACATTTATCAATTGCAAAGGAAAGTTCCTCTGGGGAAAAGCTTGTTGAAAATTCCATTGAATATGATATCTTCATAGGAATACTAGGTAGTGCTTCATTTACATCAAAAATAAATTGTTGCTCATCACAAATCGGCAAAATGCTCATAAAATTCTCCTTACTCTATTCATAACAGCCCCTTAATATTTAGCCAAGCAATCACCATGCCCTGAATTTTCAAGCTTGTCCTGTAATTGCTCGACAAATTGTTTGAATTCTTCTTTTAAAACGTAATGCTCGGTGGTATCAATCTTAAAATTAATTTTTTTCAAAACTGCATCTATTTCATGCGGATATTTTATTGACAAATCGCTTACCGTTGCGACTGTTCCCTCTTCCACAACCTCAATCATTTCCATGCCAAGGTAAACACCGCATGCAGTTTGCCAGCAGGTTGCATTTGTGTTGAACGCCTTAAATATTCTTCATGGGATATTGTATTCAAGGTCACAAATCGTAATATTGTGATTGCATCCATGTTTTTTCTACAAGCTTTATAAATGCCTTTCCAATGTTCCCAGAACCCCCAAGTAAAATATTCATAAATTTCAAAGCTCCTTTCAATTTTAATAATTTATATCATTCATACTTTTTTGACTTTTATTACAATCCTTGTCTCCAAGATTAAGGATTAGGAATATTGCCGTTAAAACAAGAAAACTAATGCCAATGATTAAAAAAGTCTTTCTGATACCAAAAAACATTGCAAAAGCAAATAGGTAGGCCTGACCCATTTGGGCGATACCAATAACAACATTGCTAAGGGCAAGCGTACTGCCCTGCCCGTATTTTATCGATTCAGGCAGTTGTGTGAAATAAATGTTCTGTACCGATTGGAAAAAGCTGTCAGCAAAGGCAATGGCAACACAGGCAAGCACCAGCGCAAAAACTGATTGAATCAGCCCATAGTAAATGATTGCAGTAGACATAACAACAGCTGATATAATTAGTACAATATAAGAATCCAATAGGGAAAGAAGCTTCTTTGTAAGCACCGGGCCAAGATAAATTGAGATAAGTCCAAAAACAATGATAATATAGGAAATCGTCTCCACGTTTAAACCTTGGCTTCTCCCTTCTAACGGAAGGAAGAATTCAATAAATCCCATGCAAATAAAATATGGTACGGTTAAAAAGAAAATATAGCCGATTACCCGCTTATTCCCAACAAACTGGAACAAACTCATACCTGAATTTTCTTCCACATAATTCATGGCATCGGGGACATTATTCTTATTGTAAAAAAGAATGGCTGTAATCAAGAGAAGCAGAAGAATCATTGCTGAAGCAACATATACCCAGCGATAGCCCAAGCTGGTGATCACAGTAGCACCCAAGGCAATTCCAACAATGGTACCGGCATTTGTGCCCGCACTACTCATCGTAAACCCCCGGGTGACACGCTCTTCATCCGGTTGCATGGCCACCATGGTATCTAGGACGTTGAGTAAAACACCAGCACCACTTCCAAAGACACTTCTCCCCAAAATAAACTGCGTAAGGCCGGCGGAGGTCGCCGCGGTCAGCTCTCCAACAATGGCAAGGATAGTGGCAACAACAAGCAGCTGATGCAGGGGAATTTTTTTTACAAGTATGCCTGATACAAAAGCAAAAATACCAACAAACAAAAGCGTGACTGAATAGGCAATTGCCACCGCAATTTCCTTTGAAACACCAAAGGTTGCACTGTATAACTGCATTGCAAACAACGGACCACACACAACCGACATGTGGTAGGCAGTTTGACCCAAAAACATTGGCGTTCTAACCGAGCTAGCGTCAATAAGCTGATCGGATGCCAAGGATTTCTTTTCGAAAAACATTTTAATCCCAAAGAAGATTTCTTTTAACAGCAATAATGAAAGCAGCAAAACTACAGCAGTTGAAATAATGATTTCAATTAGCTTTGCTCTCATTTCTTTCATAAAACTGTTTTTATTGAACCCAACCTCAACAGCGCCGACTACTTCATTGGCATCTGAAACGATTGGTACTTGAACCAGGCAATAAGAACCAAAGTAACCCACATAATTCGGGTAAACAAGTGTGTTATTCTCACATATTAAGTTTATTGCATCTTTTTCTGCAACCTCTAATGGGTAGATTGCTCCCGCTTCTTCAGGCATAGACAAAATAAAATATATTCTATTGTCAAAAAATTTATTAATTCCAAAATAGATATTTGCATCCCAAAGGTTATCTTTTTTATTGAGCCCTGTTTCATCAACAAAAAAAACATCATCCTCGGAATTGCTTGCATTATTATTAAGAAAATTTATTATATTTTTATAGCTTTGGGAATTGAAATCTTCCAAATCATCAATGTTTTCTACATCTTCTGCGGAAATGTTTTTCGCAATCAAATTACCAATGGAAGAAATTTTATCAATTGAGCTGTCTTGATAAGCGTTATAAAGAACATCTGTATATTTAACAATGACAAGTGCCGATATGGCTACAACGATTATAATCACCATAAAATTATATGTAAAATCTGTAAATCCCACTCTTTTGTAGTAATAGATCGCAAACGCAGTCACTGCGCTAAGTCCCAAAAGAAACAAAAATAATCCACAAACCCAGGTGAACATAATATGCACATGTTCCCCTGTGGAAAAGGCAATATCTGTGTTTACCCAAGTTATCGTTTTTGTGTTAACATTCAAACGATAGGTACCATAACCTGATACAAGCGTAACTCCATTTTCACTAGCACTGGCTATAGAATAGTAAAGCGCAGGATCGGTAAAAAAGTCATCACTTTTCGTCATTGTTGCTATCGTGTGAAAGCTTTGACCATTATAAAGCTTTACAGTTCGTGAACCAACATCAGAAACAGCAAGACGTCCCCCCACAAGCGCCATGGAATATGGAATGTTAAAGCCTTTTTCTTTTTCATAAGAAAGTAATTTCACATCATCTGCATTTGCAGGGATTTCATAAATATTTCCCAGTGCAGTAATCACATA
This sequence comes from Anaerotignum sp., assembly GCA_028710085.1. Lineage (GTDB taxonomy): Bacteria > Bacillota > Clostridia > Lachnospirales > Anaerotignaceae > Chakrabartyella. Next base: position 4,715 of record JAQUSU010000068.1, on the reverse strand, counting down.
AAAAATGCCTTTTTCATGATCATAACAATATTTTATGGCATGCTCTTTTTTATCCTCCCAAGAAACAGAAGCCGTAATCTGTGGTTTATTGTTTTCGTTCAAATTGATAGAATATAAAAGAAGTTCATCATCTGTCCTTGTTACAAACGTAAGGGCATCATCAAAAAACTGTAAATCCATTACTTGACTCGTCCTGTCAAAAAGATGCTCCACAGTATAGGAAGCTGAATAAATGCTGCCCAAAAATTCCCCCGAGGGAGAAAACTCGTCAATTGAAATGTTGGAAATGGATGCATCATTCACATACTGATAATTCGTTACAAATATTCTGCCGTCTGGCCCTTGCGCAAGTTCTTTATAACATGCGTTGGTATTGATATATGTCCACTTACATTTTCCTTCTTTGTTTATTCCAATAATACGGTAATTTCCCTGATCAATATAGAACCTGTCTCCGTTCTCTGCGACCTTAAAAAATGCAGGGGAAGAAATTTGTGGGCCTTTGTCAAAAGGTTTATATAAAAAACAATGCCAATTAAAATAAACATAGACTAAAGAGACTACAACCAATAAGGCAGTCGTGAAAATTAATAAATAATACTTTTTTTTAGACAAATTTATCTTCATATGATTTCCTCATAAAATCTGTTCATAATTAGGCTCGGTGCTTTCTGAAAAACCTATTTTAAAAGTCCAAGTATATACACATAGAGAAATTCTCTTTTTATGAACTTTCATTTTAGCACAAACAGGAGGTGAAAACTGTTTTTGGGGTAATTGCCATCATTTTAGGGGTAATTGCGTATTTTTGTTAAAAAAGGCGACTATCAACTGACAGTCGCTTCTTGGGTCTCACTTTTTGGAATTACTTCATGTGCATTGAGAACGATTTGGGTGGTAAATTTACCATTGCCAACGGAAAATCGGTATGTACCATCATACTTCTCGGTGGTATAGATTATGCTATGTATCCCTGTGCCACCACCCTGCTTTTGGGTTTTTGGCAGTTCCCCATCAAAGACAATTTCCTCGCTACAGCTATTCTCCACCTGTATGCGCAGTCTTCCATCCAAATATTTGGCAGTAACAATGATTTCCTTTTCACAATCTTTCGGAAGCCTCAGGCACCCTTCAATAGAATTTTCCAGTGCATTACCAAAGATACAGGTCAAATCAACGTTGTCAATCCCTGCTTGCTCAGGTACAGCCATATGGAAATATATCTTGATTCTTGCCCTCTCTGCCTTTAGTGAATAGGCATTACAAATACTATTTACAATGGGATTTTTACAATAAGCTGTGGTTTTACTCATGTCTAGGGCTTCGTTAAAGCTTTTCATATAGTCTTCTAATTCCGCCACATTACCGTTTTTCAGCATATCTATGATAACTGCATTGTGGTGGCGCATATCGTGCCGTTGCTGAAATGCCAGGGCTACTGCTGCCTTCTGTCGGGCAAGCTCAGATTCCCACAATTTCTCCTGCTGTGCCATAAGCAACTGACGCTTTTCCAATGCGTATTTTTCAACAATGGCATTGGCTTGAATATACAACAGGTAATATACCGCCAAAAACAGCATGTAGACAGTAATAATAATGGATTTGTACCAAATTTCATTATTCCAAGACCAATAGGGGGAGGGATAATATAGCACCATAATTTGCATAATTAAAAACATCATCGGTACCAACCCTGCCGCACGCCATTCCTTGTCCAACGCACCCACCAACCGTCGAAAACGTGGGCGCACAAATTTGTAAAGTAACGGAAGAATTACTGCATATATTACCAGACGATTTATCATGAAATTAATTACGAAAGCAGAACCCCCCGCATATATCGCTAACATATCACTGATATAGTTAATAGACAGATAAATATTAACAAAGGTTATAAAACTAAAAAGTGACACAAAAAAATAATCTTCTGAGCAAATCAAAAACCAAGAAAGCTCTATTACTAAAATGATAAGGATTGCAAATCCATCTACCGAATCGATGCCATGTGTAAACAAGTGATAAGACAGGAGGCTTATCCCACAAAGCATCACAAATAATCCTATTATTATTCGTTTTTTGGCGGGCTCTCGAAAGCGCATTGCCGAGGATGACATCAGCGTAAAGACAACTACAGATTGCACAAATGAAAAAAACAATAAAATGTTGTATAACAAGTTTACCGCCTCCCTTCCTGCTTTATCGTATCATAAAATTACCCCAAAAATTATTTTTGGGGTAATTGCTATCATTTTAGGGGTAATTGGCACATGTTATTCCTCTGTGAACATTTGAAAGCGTAAAAACGCCTCCTTGAGTTTCTGGTAGGAGCGGTAAGGATAAGTTATGTATTCACCAGTATCAAAGGTTATGGTATCCTTTGAAATCTGGCGGATGTATTTAAGGTTCAAGTTTAAGGAAGCACCACACCTGATGAAAAATTTGTTCTGTGAGAGTAGCTCAAAAAGTTCTGAGGCCGTCATGCGCACCTCCATCTTCTTGCCTTGAATGGTATGGACTATCTGATAGTTATTTCGTCCCGTTTCCGTAAACACCACATCCCGCAACGCAAGGCGTGTAATACCCTCCGATGTCTTAATGGTGACAATCACTCGTCTTTCTCTATTGATACGTTGGATGATCTTATCCAATGCGGCATAAATCCGCGCTTCCGTATAGGGTTTGACCAAATATTGTGCAGCTTCTACTTCAAAAGCTTCAATCGCATGGTCACGAGAGGTAGTAATAAAGATAAATTCAACGTTATCTCCTAGCCGTCGTAATTCTCTTGCTGCATCTGTACCAAGCATACCAGCCATATAAATATCTAGCAGCACTATATCAAATCCTCCATGCTCGGCCACATAAGATAATAGTTCTAATGGGGCAGAAAAGGAATCTATTGTTATTTCATTTTGCGGGTGCTTCTGCATGTATGCTGCAAGGCAGCTGTGAGTACGGTCAAGTTCTTTTAATTCATCATCGCAGATTGCAATACGAATCATTCGTCCCCCTCCCTTCATTTTAATCATAAAGCCAAGCGACAATATCACCATAGCCATTATGAATATAGTATATATCAACGGAGGTTTTTATCAAGCTTTTCCTTCTAAAATATATTTGTTTATTATATCATCCGTTTAGTTAAGCTCCTCTACCATATTGACTCCATTTCTCGAATGGATTAAAAAAAACAAAGCTTTTCAAGCATACATATGTAATTCTAATGGAGCTGCTCCCGAAGCAGTAATTAATTTTCCATCCGTTACTGCAGATACATCCCCTTGAGCTGGTCAATTTTATCAGGTGTCAGTCCAAGCTCCTCCTGCAGAAAATTGTCCATAGAACCGTACTTGGTGTTAATTGTATCAAATACGGTATCCGCCCATTTCTGGTCCACGCTCATCAAAAGCTCAATACCATCTTGCGTTGGCTGGTCTGCACCTTTGGCCGCTGCGCTAGCAGTTGTCGTATCAATGCTGCCCTTTATAAAATCTTTCGTCAGCATATAATCGGCTTCTGCCGTCTGACGGTCAACGCCAAGGGCGCTCAGTAGCAGCATGGAAGCGATACCAGTACGATCTTTTCCTCCCGAGCAATGATACAAAATGGCACCGTCATGTTCGGATAGGATGGTCTCAAAGAATTGTTTGTAGCCGTTAATGGAATATTTATCTGTCACCATTGCGCTATATTCATTATTTATCATCCCATCCACATCGCCTATCCTTTTAACATAACCTATCAATGTATCCATCTTGTCCGACTTGGCGGAGGATGAAGCTGTAGAAGTGGTTGACGAAGAAGCGGAAATGTCCTTAAGAATCGGGGCGTGTATATTTGTCACCCCCGGCAAGGTCAGCTCAGGCGACTGTGCAATTTCCGAATCATAACGCAGGTCTACAATTATTTTGACATTATAGATTTCGGTCAGAATCTTTTTGTCGGCGTCATTGGCGCCGGCAAGAGCGGCAGTCCGTAATAGCATTCCTGCCTTAACTGTTTTGCCGTCGATTGTTTTGTAGCCGCCGATATCTCTTGCGTTGGAGACACCCGTCAGGCCGATGGCATGTGTCGTGTCGGCAGCTGAGCTTGGCATATTAATCACTGAAAGTGAAGGGGTAATCCCTGTGCTGGTGTCAGTAATAGAGGGTTCCTGTGAAGCCGTTGTTGCTTTCATTGTGCATCCTGCTAGAGCAAATAACATGATTGTGGTCATCAAAAAAGCAATCATTCGTTTTTTCATTTTAAGTTCATTGATGTATGGGTAAATGCATCAACTGACTCCTTATATAATATATTTAGGTTGATAAAGGTAACCTATAATCCTTTCTTAACTGTATAATTATTCAGGTTTATCCTGTATAATTGTTCTATTAGATAGAGTGACATCGACCACTCCTTATATAATATATTTAGGTATTGATATTGGTAAGAATACACATGTTGCTTCGCTTATGGACGAAAAAGCTAAGGTTATCTTTAAAGCGCATTCTTTTTCCAACACTTCTGATGGAGCAGCTACGCTTTTGGAAAAGATAACTTCATATGCTTCTGAACTTGAAATTGGAATGGAAGCTACTGGCCATTACTGGCTTTCTCTCTATTCCTTTCTCATTGAGCACCATTTTGTTGTGCATGTCATCAATCCAATTCAAACAGATGGCTGGCGCAAAGGAACAGAAATTCGCAAACGTAAAACTGACATCATTGATTCT
>JAQUSU010000067.1 GCA_028710085.1 Anaerotignum sp. | reverse complement strand
TCCACCAATACGACAGCAAACATAGTTTTAAGCAATACTACCCTGAATTTTGACAGCAGCAATGTAAACCTTCTGACCATACAGGGAAATGATTCGAATAACTGGGGAACGGCAGGAATGAACGGCTCCAACATTGAATTCACAGGCATTGGTGAGACGTTAAACGGAAATATTGATGTTGATACAATAAGCAGCCTGGATTTGTACCTTCTGGAAAGCAGTGTATATACAGGCGCAACCACTATTTTAAAAAATGCAGTGAACACAGATGAATCAGCAGCACCTATCACAATGAATTTGGATAGCACTTCAACTTGGGTTGTAGCAGGAAATTCAACGCTTACAAACTTAAATGCTGAAACAGGTGCTCAGATTGTTGATGAAAACGGGAAAACAGTCACTATTGTAGCAAACGGTGAAACGGTTGTTGATGGAACAAGTGAGTATACGGTAACGGTAGCAGGAAGTTATTCCACAAGTGTATTAACCGACAGCAGCAATCAGCTCACTACCTCCTATATTGACCGTACAGAATTTGATGATTACTATAATCTTAGCACCGTATTCGGTCAGAATGGTTCTGATGAAACAGCAGTGGATACTTTTGCAGAGGTTGAAACCCAAGACAGTGGTAATAGCAATCAGGTAGCCCATATTGTAATTCTCCTTGGGGTAATAGGCGCAGCACTGGGAATATCATTATTTGTAAAAAGAAAGCGTGAATAGAGTCTAATTCTAAAATTTAAGAGAGTCATTCCTTTGAAAAATTCGGCATAGTCGTAAGCAGCGGCTATGCCGTTTTGTTTATCATAAAGCGGTTAGAATAAAACTTTGACTGCAAGATCCCCGCCATTGACACATAAAAGGCATTCTATTGGAACCCCTTACTCACTGGGATAAGCTTCCTTCTGCAATTCTACAATTCTTTTAAGATTTCAACATATATATTTACAATTTTTCCTATAAATGGTATCGTAAAATATACTTTTTGTTTCAACGAAAGCATGCGTTATTCAAAAAAATAACGATTAAAGAGGGAGATATTTCTATGATTTCAGCAAAAAGAATTATAATTTTTATTGTGGTGATTGCTTTGGGCATAGCCGGACTAAGCCTGTTCTTGTTTCGGTTGAATTCATCAGACAATGAAAAGGAAGAAACATTTACAGCAAAGGTTCAGGAATATACAAAAGAGAAAAGTGATGTGAAATTAACCATTGGTGTTTTAAAAGAGGGAAAAATAAATTATAAGGTGTTTGGTGAGGATGCCAAAGAATTGGAGCCCGTTCAATATGAATATGAAATTGGTTCTATTTCAAAAACCTTTACGGCTTCCATCCTGAGCAAGGCAATTGCCGATGGGCGAATCGATTTAAATCAGTCTATTTCCGAGTATTTGCCATTGGATTCGCATACTTTTTACCCTACCGTAGTAAGCCTGGCGACCCATACGTCGGGATATGGTGAATATCCGTTCAGTTCTTCTGAATTGTCCCCAAAAGAGCTTGAAAAAATTGATACTGATTTTTATGAAAATAAAATGAACATTTATCAGGAAATAAATCGTGCAGATATGCTGAAAATGATAAAAGACCATGCTTTGAAGGACGAAGCATATGGTTGGGCGTATTCAAATTTCGGCATTGCTGCTTTGGGTACAATTCTTGGGGAGGTTTATAACACAACCTATAAAGAATTGGCGGAAGATTTTATAAAAAATGATCTTGGGCTGAAGCAAACTCGTCTTGGAAATGGTACGGGAAATTTGTCAAATTATTGGTCATGGAATGACGATGATACATACTTTGCAGCTGGTGGTTATGTATCCACAGTGACCGATTTGTTGGATTATGCCAAGCTGCATTTAGAGGCCTCTCCCGATTATCTGGCTTTATCCCATAAAACATATGAAACCTTTGAAAACGAAGGCTTTTCTATGGGGCTAGGCTGGATAATTGACCCTGAAACCAATTATATTTGGCACAATGGGGGTACCTCCTCCTATCAAAGCTTTCTTGGTTTTGACAAAGAACATAATACCGCCGTTGTCGTGCTTTCTAACTATGCAGCAAAGGATGGCACTAAAGACGAGGACGCACTTGATATTATGGGATTTACGATGCTTAACAGCTTAAGCGATGAGGGTTGCAATGAAAACAATGTGTTTGAAAAACCATAATAGTCTGCTGAAAAAATAATAAGATGGAAAGTGAGAAGGAAAACGGACGAAAACAAGATTATGAAAAGTCAACGCCGCATGTCTCCGCATTTGCTCAGAAAGGGTGGATGCAGAGATAGATTGTGGTGTTGACTTTTTTGTTTAACCCTAAAAAAGATGATGGAAAATATGAAAGCAGGTAGCAGAGAGAAAATGGGTACCAAGGGGAGCATCCTTCAGGTGGCTTTTGATAAAAATCTCCAACCGACAAAATTTCAAAGGTAGTTTTATGGGTTACTTTTTCAAGTAGAAATTAATGATGTCAGCTTTGATGGTTTTATCCGTTAAGTTGTGATAGGTATGAGGGACAGAAGCAGAAAAACATAAGGCATCATCTGGATTTAATGTATACTGCTCGCCTTTTACCTCCATAATAAGCTGCCCTTCCAAAACCCAAATATATTCTTGGGTCTGCTCGGGATGACCGATGGAGGTATAGCTGTGGTTTCCATCCAATTCCAAGCGAAACAATTCAAAATTGCGTTGCGGAGAACTGGGGTAGTAGCAAAAAATCCGATAGTGGCCGCTCTCGTCTTGTTGTGCTTCTAAATTTGCTTTTCGAATCACCTGAGCATCTACTGCATGCTTTTCCAATAACGTCGTATAGGGGACGTGTAGCCCATCTGCAATTTTCCAAATGGTATTTATAGTGGGGTTCCCGTCACCTTTTTCAATTTGAGAAAGCATTACCTTACTTAGGCCGCAAATTTCCCCAAGCTGCCCTAAGCTCAAATTCCGTTCCAATCGCAATGCTTTTAAATTTTCTCCAATCACATAATTAATATCCATAATGAATGTAGGTCTCCTTATTGACAAATATAATTAACGAATGTAAAATAAAACTAACAATATATTATTATTTTATCATACAAGGAAGGGAGAAGCAAGGCAGATGAAAAAATTAATGGAGAATATTTTTGAAGCGATAGGAGAAACCCCTATGCTCCGCTTAAAACGAATTACGCAGCATTACGGAGTGGAGGGGGAAATTTATGCTAAGCTGGAATATTTGAATCCCGGCTATAGCAAAAAAGATAGACCTGCACTGCAAATGATAGAGGAAGCCGAGGCGGATGGCAGCCTAAAGGTGGGACAAACAGTGATTGAGTTAACAAGTGGTAATACAGGAACGGGTCTTGCCATTGTTTGCCAGGCGAAAGGGCATCCTTTTATTGCAGTAATGTCGGAAGGAAATTCTGTTGAACGGGCAAGGATGATGCGCGCATTAGGGGCAGAGGTGATAATGGTGCCCCAATGTAAGGACTCTGTAAAAGGGCAGGTATCAGGGCAAGACCTTGCTTTGGTGGAAAAACAGACACAGCAATTGATTTGGGAGCGCAATGCCTTTCGTGCCGATCAATTTCGTTTAGACAGCTCATGTCGGGCACATTTGCTCCATACTGCCGAAGAAATTTGGAAACAAAGCGGAGGAATGATTGACTGTTTTGTGGATATTTTGGGAAGTGGTGGTACCTTTGCCGGTTGCGCCCAAGGGTTAAAGGCCCATAATCCCAATATTCGTTGTTATGCCGTAGAACCAGAGAATGCAGCGCTTTATGCTGGAAAGAAATTGGTGAACGAAGGCAGACATAAGGTGCAGGGCTGTGGCTATGCAATGGATTTGCCAAAAATCAATAAGGCGCATATAGATGGATACATACAAGTAAACGACGAAGGAGTTTATCAAATGACGAGGGACTTGGCAAGGCTGGAGGGCACTTTTGTAGGAATTTCTTCTGGCGCCAATGTTTGCGCCGCCATCGCCTTGCTGCGGGGAAAGGAAAAGGGTAAAACCATTGTTTTAACATTAAATGATAGTGGCTTGAAATATTTGAGCACAGATTTATTTGAATAAGCCAAAACTGCTTCAGAGACTATGTAAAGGCAAAGAAACATTAAAAATACTTTTTGGGCAAGGCCATTTTTCTGTGGTCCTTGCCCCTACTTGTCTGCGCGGGCAAGTAGGATATCCTTCCCGGTTCTTTCATCCATTTATGATAACTGATGTTTTCTGGTTCATAGCTATATTTCAAATTCCATTTGGGTAAAATCAGGCCGCCACTGTTGCTTCCTTTTCTTCCAACATCATTGGCGTAGCGAAAGGCATAAAAGCTGTAAGTCTTTTTTGCTTGGCACAAAGAATGTGGTATAATTGATATATGGTTCCTTATTATTAGGAACATCCGCAATGGATAAAAAATCTACAGATGGGAGAGTGGAAAAAATGATTGAACAAATGGAATGGGGAACCCTGCTGGATGGAAAAACTGCATCACTGTATACCATCACACGGGGAACCACAACGCTTACGGCATCTGACTATGGCTGCATCATTACATCTCTTTTGGTTCCTGATAAAAACGGGAAGCAGGGCAACATTGTTTTGGGATATGATTCCCTTGACGAATATTGCAGGGATAATGCCTATCTAGGTGCGGCAATCGGCCGCTATGCCAACCGTATTGGGTGCGCCGCTTTTCGTCTGAATGGTGTGCGCTATGAATTAACCGCCAACGAAGGGGAAAACACGCTGCACGGTGGAGAAGGCTTTCATAAACGCTTATGGGAGGTGGAAACCGACGAATACAGCATTACCTTCCGTCGAATCAGCCCCGATGGGGAGGACGGATTTCCGGGGGAGCTGAAGGTTTTGGTGCAGTATGCAATTCAAGAGGATGGTGCACTTAGGATTACATATGAGGCAGAGGCTGCGCAGGATACGGTGTTGTGTCTGACAAATCACAGTTATTTTAACCTAAACGGCGGCGGTACCATTCAAGATCACAATCTTTTCTTAGCTGCGGGGCACTATACGCCTGTAGATAAAACCAATATTCCAACAGGGGAGCTCCGCCCAACGGAGGGAACGGATTTTGATTTTTGCACCATGCGCCCCATTGGAACCTTTCCGTATGACCATAATTTTGCATTGGATAAAACGGAAGGACGTATGGCAGAGTTATATGCACCAAAAAGCGGTCGGCGAATCACCCTAACTACCGATATGCCTGGGGTTCAGCTATATACCGGCTGTTGTCTGTCACCACGAAGGGGGAGAAATGGGGAAGAATATGGCCCTGGGATGTCTGTCTGCTTGGAAACGCAGCATTTTCCTGACAGCCCCAATAAACCTGAATTTCCATCCCCTTTGCTAAAAGCGGGAGAACACTTTAAAAGCCAAACTGTTTTTGGCTTTGACACGGTGGACAACGAAGCACAAAAGCATTTACTGTAGGTGGCAACGATACCGAAGGAGTTTAGAGTTTAAATACCCGCCTATGCACAAGGGTTCATTTTACAAAACGGTTGCTTTCGAAGGACGGCAGCCGTTTTCTATGATAAAAAAAGTTACAAGAGTTAATAAAATAAGTAATCTATAATCTAAAAAAAGATTTTTATATTATTATAGGCGAAATTTATCGAAAAAAAGAAAATAATGTAGTTACAAATATTATTTTTTGTTTACCTTCTAGGAAAAGTATTATATAATGATGTGATATAATTTGTTTAATCAAGATGATAAGGAGAATTTCCATGGAAAGAGACTCCTCAAAGAATAGAAAAAAAAGGCGTCCCAAGGGTAGTGGGCACAAAGCCCAAAGGCAAGCCCCACAGCCCATGCATGCTTACCCCACAAAGGGGAATGGATACACTACCCAAAGGCAAGCAGGTGGGGAACGAACAAACAGCAAGGCACCGCCGCAAAGAGAAGTGCAGCGAACCAGAAAAAGAACACGGCATATTCGCGTAAGTCGGGTTTTGCCCATGTTTGTGTTTCTGGTAATTGCAATCTATCTTTTTGGGCAGATGATCACCATGACAGCCAAAAGCTCCGATGTGAATGTGGAGACAGTTGGTTACGGCGAGATTGACACACCTGAACGGTATACGGGACTGATTGTGCGGGATGAATATGTGGTGACCAGTAACCGCGCTGGACAACCCTATTATCAGTTTTCTGATGGGGATTATGTTTCTAAAAATGCTGTGGTTTGTACGGTAAAGGATACAAATTCAACAGTGGCCCTTGAGGATAAGCTGGACGAGGTGGACAAGGATATTTTAAAAAGTCAGAAAAGCCGCACCGATTTATCTGCTTTTTCCGAGGATATCGCCAGAATTGAAGAAAAAATTCAAGAGGCTGTAGATTCCTATGCAGGAAAGACGATGAAAACGGATGCCAGCTATTTATATGATTTGAAGGAGCAGGTACAGACCTTCATGACACAAAGAAATGAGATATGGATGACGGAAAATGTTGACAGCCTTTCTCAACTGACAGACGAAAAAACGCAATATGAGCAGCAATTAGCCCAAAGCATGAGTTCTATTGGCGCCGAGGAAAGCGGGATACTGGCTTTTTGCTATGATGGCTTGGAGGAAACACTCACACCTGAGACACTTGACGCTCTTACCGAGGCGCAAATCGGCGACAGCAAAACCAAATATATTTCAAAGGCTAAGACGGTTTTGGATGGCGACCCGTTGTTTAAAATTATTACTAGCAACCAGTGGTATATTGCTTCCTATTTACCAAATTCGGAGGTTTTGAATTGGGAAGAGGGAGAGAACAAAACACTGAATTTGCTGCTTGATGATGATGTGGTACAAATAAACGCAAAAATTGAAGCCATAGCGCTGGGCGAAAAGGCAACAAAGGTTGTTTTTTCCAGCTTTGAGCAAATGGATCGTTTTATAAGTACGAGAATTTTGGAATTTTATTTCCAGCAAACAACAATTGAAGGCTTGAAGGTTCCCAATGATGCTATTGTTGAAAAATCACTCATTCGACTTCCCACGGCTTGTATTACAGAAAGTTTGGGCAACAAAGGTGTTCTTTTGGTCAATGGCAGCAATGGCAAATTTTTGCCGGTTACAATTGTTTCGTACGACGATGAATATGATTATATCGACCAAAATGGAGAGCTAAAGCTGGGAGATGTTGTTTTGCAGGGAAGCGGGGTCGATGCGGCTCATTATACCGTGTCTGATTTGGTTCCAAAACCCGGGGTTTACGTTGCCAATAGTTCAATGGCAAAATTTGTACCTATTGATATTTTAGATCAAAATCAGGAATATGCCATCATTCGCTCGGGAACGACCTATGGCTTGCAGGCGTATGATGTTGTTGTATCTGATGCGAAAAATATTACAGATGGGCAAAATCTTTATTAAGGTAATGCCGCATAATTGTGCGGAGTTGCCTTAAAAACAAAGAAGAAGGGAAGGACGGAATATGAGTCGTATTGCAGAAAATATCAAGGTGCTAGAGGCGAAGGTTGCCGCAGCGGCCGAAAGAAGCGGCAGAAAAAGAGAGGACATACTTCTTTTGGCAGTAACGAAAACACAGCCCGTTGAGGGAATACGTCAAGCAGTGGCGTGTGGGCTTTCTTCTCTTGGTGAAAATAAGGTGCAAGAAATTATGGATAAATATGAGCCTATGGGCGAGGGGGTGCACTGGCATCTCATTGGACATTTGCAATCAAATAAGGTAAAATACATCATTGACAAGGTGGATATGATTCACTCTGTCGAGAGCCTTAAGTTGGCGGAGGAAATTGAGAAGCGTGGAGCGGCCAAGGATATTGTGATGGATATTTTGGTGGAAGTGAATATAGCGGATGAGGAAAGTAAGGATGGCATTACGCCCCAAAATACGGAGGCGTTCATTCGTGAGCTTGCAAAAATGGCCCATTTGCGTGTCAGAGGGCTGATGGCAGTGGCGCCTTTTGTAGAAAATTCAGAGGATAACAGGGAATATTTCCGTCAAATGAAGGAATTACAGGTTGACATCAATGCAAAAAAAATTGATAATGTAGTAATGGACGTGCTATCCATGGGGATGACGGGAGATTATGAAGTTGCCATTGAAGAAGGCGCAACCATCGTTCGGGTAGGCACTGGCATATTTGGCGAGAGAGATTATTCTAAGTGAGGAAAATAAGAAAAATAAGAATAGCAAGGAAAGTAAGGATTAGGGGGAAGCAGACAAGTGGCTAAATTATTCAATAAAATGAAAGATCTAATGTTTGGTGAATATGATGATGATGAATACTATGAAGATGAGGAATATGATGTTCCCGTAAGCCAAGCAGCATCCAGCAGCTATGGCTTGCGTGAGGTTTCCAGAGATATGGATTATGCTGCGCCGCAATCTCGCAAGCCAGCGGCAAAGGGAAGCCCTCAGGTATATAGCATCAATACAAATGTTCAAATGCAGGTTGTGATCATAAAGCCCAGCTGTTACGAGGATGCCCAAGAAATTTGTGATCAAATTAAAACCAAAAGACCTGTTGTTGTAAATCTTGAAAAAGTTGAGTATCCTGTTGCACAGCGTATTATGGACTTTTTGAGTGGAACCTGTTATTCCTTGGAAGGCTCTATTCAAAGGGTTGCAAATAACATTTTTATTATTGCACCGGAAAATGTTGATATTTCGGGAGATTTTAAAGAGGAACTGAAGACGAAGGGAGTTATACTTCCGTGGATGAGCAGTGGTAGATAAGGTGGGTAAAATAATTGAATAGTATACAAATTTTATTGACGAAAGCGGTTGACCTATTTTTCTATGTCATGGAGCTTTTGATTTTTGGGCGTATCATTCTTTCTTGGCTGCCCATGGGGTATCATAACCCGATTGGGCAATTTCTTTACAATATGACGGAGCCTATTTTGGGCCCCTGCCGAAGAATGCTGGACAAATCCCCTCTCGGTGGCGGAATGGGGTTGGATTTTTCCCCGATCATTGCTTTGATTTTAATGATGCTTGTAAAACAACTGATTTTTGGGTTGATTACAATGCTGTAAGAAGTGAGCGGGTGATTCTTTGAATAAGCAGCAGATGCTAAAGGGCATTCAGGATCAGGAAGAACGACTGTTTTTTGCCAAGGTGTTGGATCAAGCAGCCTTTGCACTGAAACGTTATGAGGTGCAATTTTCTGATTTTATGGATGCAGCACGATGCGGGCGATGTATGGAGCGGTTGAAAAATAACGCTGATTTAGAGGTACTTGCTTTTGGCGGTGTGGAAAATGCAGAGCGGCTCATGCTGGGTTTAGCACCAAAGCAAGAGATGATTTCAAATGAGCACTTTCCTATTTCAGCCTTACAAATTGCCCCAAAAAATAGAAAGTTCGCCCAGACAGACCTGAGCCACAGAGATTATCTGGGTTCTATTCTTGGCTTAGGCATAGAACGGGGAAAGCTTGGGGATATTTTGGTTTCCGAGGATGGAGCAGTGTGCTTTGTGAATGAGGAAATGGCAGACTATATCCAAACGAATTTAGAAAAAGTATCAAAAACAGCGGTGTCTGTAACAAAGCCCGATCAGGCGGAGATTTTAGCACCAAAACGTACAGAAATTCGCCGTCAAACCGTAGCATCCCTGCGGCTGGATGCCGTTTTGGGAGAAGCCTTGCATCTTTCAAGAGGGAAGGCACAGACGTTAATTTCAAGTGAGAAGGTAAACGTAAATTGGTCTGTTGTTACCAGTACGTCCTACATATTAAAAACAGGCGATATGGTTTCTGCCCGTGGCTTTGGACGCTTTCTAGTTGGCGAAGTCAGCGGAAGAACCAAAAAAGATAGAATTGCCCTAGAAGTGGAAATGTACATTTAGATAAGGAGGGTTTTTGCGTGGTTACACCGAATGACATTGCTACCAAGGATTTTAAAAAAGTTGCGGTTGGGTATTCGCCGGAAGAGGTAGATACGTTTTTAGATGATCTTTTTGAAGATTATGAAAGGCTTTATACCCAAAGCATGGAAGAAAAAACGCATGTAAAGGAGACAACTGCTCAAACAGACCAGTTTTCAAATTTGCAAAAAACCTTAGAACGCACTTTAACTTTGGCGGAGGCAGCGGCAGAAGAAACGAAGGCAGCCGCAAAGGAAGCTGCAGATATGATTGTGAAAGACGCAAAGCTTCAAGCCGAGGAGCTTTTGCAAAACGCAAGAACACGAAATTACGAAATGGAGCAGGAATTGATTGCTTTACAAAATCGCTACGAATTAATGCGAACCAGAGTGAAGCTTTTATTATATGCTGAAATTGAATTGCTGGATAAGAACGAAATCCTTGCCCAAAAGGATGAGGAGCGAAAAGCAACCGAATAGCAAGCCAAAGAAGCGGTGGACAGAGTTTTTTTGCCGGAAGCCGCTTTTTCTGCGGTCTGGGGAGAAGATCCTCCGCAACTGCGAGGCGCCTAAAATAAGCTGTGACAAAGCAATTTTGCTGCCACGGCTATTTTGCATTTTAATGTAAAAGCGAAAAAAGACGGAATAATTCTGTTTATCATAAGGAATTTGGAAATCAGGAATCAATTAAAATAAAAAAGGATGAAAAAATATGTGGTTATTACCGACAATCGCGGCGGCAATTTTGATAGGATTGGATCAGGTGGCAAAATATTTTGCTTTGTTGAACCTCAAACCCATAGGCTCAATGGTATTGGCAGAGGGATTATTGAATTTAACCTTTGTGGAAAACCGAGGGGTTGCCTTTGGTATGTTTTCGGGGCAAAGGTGGTTCATACTTTTGCTGACAGGGGTAATTACTGTTGTCTTGATTTATTATTACGCCAAGCTGCCGAAAACGAAGGAGTATAAATTTGTGCGCATGGCCATGGTGCTTATTTTGGCAGGCGCAATGGGAAACATGATTGATCGGGTTTTCCGTGGGTATGTAGTGGATTTTTTTGAATTTGGCTTTATACAATTTCCGGTTTTTAATGTTGCGGATATTTTTGTTGTAGTCGGTGTTTTTGTATTGGCATTTTTGATTTTATTTGTAATCAAAGAGCCGGAAGAAAAAAAGAAGGATGAATGATATGGAATTTTTTACTTTTGGAACAGAGCAAGAGGATGTGGGTTGCCGTATAGATGTGTTTATCGCGGAAAGTATGGAAAGTCTTTCTAGAAGCGGTGTGCAAAGGCTGATTGAAGAAGGGTACGTTCGCTTGAATGGTGCGAATGTGAAGGCGAATTATAAGCTGCGGGCGAAGGATATTATAGATGTTGAGGTTCCTGAGGTAAAGGCCGTTGAAATTTTGCCCGAGGACATTCCACTGGATATTTTGTATGAAGACGAGGATGTTATTGTTGTCAATAAGCCCCAAGGCATGGTGGTGCATCCGGCACCTGGGCATACGTCAGGCACCCTTGTAAATGCCTTGATGCATCATTTTGGCGATGCGCTTTCGGGAATTAACGGGGAAAAACGACCGGGGATTGTGCATCGCATTGACAAGGATACTTCAGGAGTTTTAATGATTGCAAAAAACGATGCCTCTCATCAATCCTTAGCGGGGCAGTTGGCGGAGCATAGCATTACCAGAAAATACAATGCCATTGTTTTTAATGGCTTTCAAGAGGACGAGGGCACGGTAGATCAGCCGATCGGAAGAAACCCTTTGGACAGAAAAAAGATGGCGGTTACCCAAAAGCACAGCCGAAGGGCAGTCACCCATTATAGAGTTTTGGAGCGCATGGGCAATTTTACGTTGGTTGAAGCGCAGTTGGAAACAGGCAGAACTCACCAAATTCGTGTTCATTTGACCTTTATTGGCCATCCCCTTTTGGGAGATGGGGTTTACGGCCCGAAAAAGCAGCCGTTTCACTTGGACGGACAAGCCTTGCATGCGAGGGTATTAGGCTTTGTTCACCCTACAACAGGAAAATATATGGAATTTGAGGCACCTTTGCCTGAAAATTTTGAAAACTTACTCAAGCGTTTAAAAGCATAAGTTTAGGAGGGTTAGAAAATGCCGCTGATAAAAAAGGATTTTTTTGGTCTGAAGGATCTGTCTGCTGATGATATTCGATATATTCTTGGTACGGCAGAGACCATGAAATATATTTTAAGTCAGAAAAACAAGACCTCTCCCCATTTACGGGGGAAGTCAGTTATCATTTTATTTTATGAGACAAGCGCAAGAGCAAAGCTTTCTTATGAATTGGCGGCAAGGCATTTGAGTGCCAGTGTTGTTGATATGACAAGTACCATTCAAAATAAGGAGTTCGACAGTCTGGTGGATATGGGGCAATTGGTTGACCAAATGGGCGCGGATTTTATTATTTTACGTCACCCTATGGCGGGGGCACCTCAGCTTTTGGCAAGAACGGTGGGCGCATCTGTGATTAATGCAGGGGATGGCTTTAACGAAAATCCGGGGCAATCCTTGCTGGATTTAATGACCATAAAGGAGCAAAAGGGCGGTTTTGAGGGTCTTCGGGTGGCAATCGTTGGAGATTTGATTCATAGCCGAGTTTCCAAAAGCAATATTTGGGCACTGACGAAGCTGGGTGCCGAGGTACGTGTTTCCGGGCCCGCAACGTTAATTTCCCCTGAAATAGAAAAATTTGGCGTGAATGTTTATTATGATGCCAGAGAAGCCGTGAATAATGCGGATGTTATTTTAACCACGCGCATGCATAAAGACAGCCAAAACACTGTGGTTTTGCCCTCCTTAGATGAGTATAAAAGATTGTTTCGCATTGACGAGGCTTTATTGCGGTATGCTAAAAAGGATGCCATTGTGATGCATCCGGGGCCTATTCGCCGTGGAATTGAGATTTCCTCCGGCGTGATTAATGGCCCGCAATGCATCGTGAATGATCAAATTGCAAACAGTGTTGCCGTTAGAATGGCAATTTACTATATTTTGACACAAATGGGAGGTGCTTTTCAATGAAAACACTGATGAAAAATTGTCATGTGGTATCTCC
>JAQUSU010000066.1 GCA_028710085.1 Anaerotignum sp. | reverse complement strand
TTCTATGAATATTTATAACGTTGAGAAAGATACCTTTGAAAAGGTGGGTCATCTTTATATTGTAAGAGGTAAGGAACAAATTGAGGTAAGTGAATTGCATACCGGTGATATTGGTGCGTTAGCGAAGCTTTCCAATACCTCCACACAAGATACTCTGGCTACAAAAGAACATCCTATTGTGATTCCAAAGCTGCCTTTGCCAAGTTCTGTTCTTTCCATGGCAATTCAGCCAAAAGGAAAAGGCGATGAAGATAAGCTTTCTGCTGCTTTAACAAAAATCAGAGAAGAAGATCCTACCATTAAAATGGAGGTAAATAAAGAAACCAAGCAAACCCTTATCTCCGGAATTGGGGAACAACAGCTTGATGTAATGATAAATAAATTAAAAGTAAAATACAAAATTGAAGTGGATATGATTGATCCCATTATTCCATATCGAGAAACGGTTAAGGGAAAATCTTCCGTAAGAGGCCGCTATAAGAAACAGTCTGGCGGACATGGCCAGTTTGGCGATATTGTTATGGAGTTTGAACCCAGTGGCGATATGACTTTGCCATATGTGTTTGTAGAGAAAATATTTGGCGGTTCTGTGCCGAAGCAGTATTTTCCTGCTGTTGAAAAGGGCTTGCAGGAGTGTGTTTTAAGTGGTGTTTTGGCCGGGTATCCTGTTGTTGGTTTAAAGGCTACCTTGACAGATGGCTCTTATCACCCCGTTGATTCTTCCGAAATGGCGTTTAAGATGGCAACCTCTGTTGCTTATAAAGAAGGCGTGCCCCAGGCAAAGCCCACATTACTAGAGCCGATTGAGCATGTAGAGGTTCTGATTCCCGAAAGATATATGGGGGATATTATGGGCGATATTAATAAGCGCCGTGGCCGCATTTTGAGCATGGATGCAGTTGGAAATAAAAAATGCATTGTTGCGGAGGTACCTACTTCGGAAATGCATAAGTATGCTACGGATTTACGTTCCATGACCCAAAGCCGTGGCGAATATAAGCATAATTTTGATCGCTATGAAGAAGCACCTTTGGAAATCCAGAAAAAAATTATTGAGAGCAGGGCAGCAGAAAAAGAAAAATAAGCACCTATCTTAAGTATTTTGCAGACACAAGCCATGGGAAAATTTTCTATTTAAAGTTTTCCGTGGCTCGTGTCTGTTTTTATATTATGAGTGAAATAATATTTTTGAAAAGACATGGCATATTTTTTGTTTTATTGCGGTAAGAAATATCTTTGTGTGTAAAAGTCACTGACAAAGCGGTGAGTTTATGGTATCATAGAAAAGAACAAGAAAATAATGGAATATAATATGGTTTCAGAAGAAAAGAAAAGTCAGTTAAGAATAATTGATTATGATTATTATTTTTAACATTTTCCGATGATTTGGAATGACTTATTTAAAAATGAGAAAAATAGTTTTTGATTGGCATAAAGGTTAGGAGGTTTTTATATGCTTGATGTAGCAATCATTGGCGGAGGCCCTGCGGCACTATCGGCGGCGTTGAACTGCCGTCAACGAAATAAAACAGTTTGTATTTTTGGAAGAAGCTTGGACAGCTCCTTATTATTTGCCGCTGAAAAGGTGGATAATTATTTAGGGATGCCTGACGTAAATGGTGAGGAAATGCTAAATCGTTTCTATGCTCATGCAGTGAAAAATGGCGTGGAATTTCAGGAGTGCCGTGTAACTCAGGTTTTAAACATGGGTGAACATTATATGATTAATGCGGAAAATAATTTTATTGAGGCAAAAGCGATTATTTTGGCCACAGGGCTAAGTAAAAGCAAAGGAATTGCCGGTGAGATGGATTATTTGGGCAAAGGTGTCAGCTATTGCGCAACCTGCGATGGAATGCTGTACCGCAACAAAAAGGTAATTGTCGTAAGTGAGAATGAGGAGGGCGAAGCCGAGGCAAATTTTTTGGCTGATATTTGCAAGGAAGTGCTCTATATCCCTTTGTATAAGAATATTTTATATTTGAAAGAGAATATAACAGTTTTGGATGCAAAGCCCAAGGCGGTAATTGGAGCTAAGGATAAATTGACAGCCCTTCAGACAGAGCAAGAAACAATTTCATGTGATGGAGTTTTCTTTGCAAAAAATACTATGCCACTGGATAGTTTGATTTTTGGCTTAAAGACAGATGGCAAAAATATTGAGGTTGACCGACGCATGGCAACGAATTTACCTCGTGTTTATGCGGCAGGAGACTGTACTGGTACGCCATACCAAATTGCGAAGGCGGTAGGGGAAGGACTAGTGGCAGCACTGTCGGCAGTTTCTGATATTGACCAAATGAAGAACAAATAACGGACTCCCTTTAGGCATTTGAAAGGATTGGGCGATATTAGCCCTTGTGTTTTGGGAACACTATTTTCATGAATTTCCAAAATGCAGAAATGCCTAAAGGTTTTTTTGCGGAAAAATGTGAGTGAAATCTGGAAATGGTTTAAAAAATACAATATTGGAAATGATTTTTTCGTAAAAATGAAATGTTTAGGAAATGGAAGGAATTGCGAGCAAAAATTAAAAAAGGTATTAAAAATCCTATAATTTATTGTAATTTAATCCATTTCGGCATAAAATAGCTAAAAATAAAATTTGAATATTCTTGAAAAAATGCTAATATAATATCAGAAATCAGCACTCGATAAAGCCGAGTGCTAACAGATACAAACAAGGAGGTATAGATATGAAACTTTCACCATTAGGAGATAAGGTTGTATTAAAGCAGTTAGAGGCGGAAGAGACCACAAAATCAGGTTTGATTTTAACCTCTCAGTCCAAGGAAAAGCCACAGGAAGCCATTGTTGTTGCCGTAGGCCCTGGCGGTATGGTTGGGGATACAAAGGTTGAGATGGTGCTAAAAGAAGGAGATCATGTTATTTTTTCCAGATATGGCGCAATGGAAATCAAATTTGACGGTGAAGAATATTTGGTCATGAGACAAAATGATATTTTGGCAGTAGTAAAAAATTGATTTTAAGGAGGCGTTATAGATATGGCAAAGGAAATTAAATATAGCACAGATGCCAGAAGCTTAATGGCGGCAGGCGTAGATAAATTGGCAAATACAGTTAAAGTTACATTGGGACCTAAGGGTCGTAATGTTGTCTTGGATCGCAAATTTACATCCCCGTTGATTACAAATGACGGTGTAACCATTGCAAAGGATATTGAGCTTGAGGATCCTTATGAAAACATGGGTGCACAGCTGGTAAAAGAGGTTGCTACACAGACCAACGATGTTGCCGGTGACGGGACAACAACTGCAACTGTTTTGGCACAGGCGATGATTCAAGAGGGCTTGAAAAATATTGCGGCAGGTGCAAACCCTATTATTTTAAGAAAAGGGATGCATAAGGCAACAGAAGCTGCTGTGGCTGAAATTAAAAAAATGAGTCAAGCGGTTACAACGAAAAAGCATATTGCGAATGTCGCTGCAATTTCCGCAGGCGATGATGAAGTTGGCGATATGATTGCAGATGCAATGGAAAAGGTTACAAACGACGGCGTTATTACAGTGGAAGAATCCAAAACCATGAAAACCGAGTTGGAATTGGTGGAAGGCATGCAGTTTGATAAAGGCTATCTTTCCTCCTACATGTCCACAGATATGGAAAAAATGGTTGCCATTTTGGAGGATCCCTTTATCCTTGTAACGGATAAGAAAATCTCCAACATTCAGGAATTGGTTCCCCTTTTGGAACAGGTTATGCAGGCAAACGCAAAGATCTTAATTATTGCCGATGATGTGGAAGGCGAAGCCTTGGCAACCTTGGTTGTAAATAAATTAAGAGGTACCTTCACCTGTGTTGCAGTAAAAGCGCCCGGCTACGGCGAAAGAAGAAAAGCACAGCTGGCGGATATTGCTGCATTGACAGGCGCACAGGTTATTTCCGAAGAAATTGGTTTGGATTTGAAGGAAACAACTTTAGATATGCTGGGACGTGCGAAAACCGTTCGTGTTGAAAAAGAATTGACAATCATTGCAGATGGTGCCGGAGATAAAGAAGAAATTGAAGGTCGTATTCATCAGATTAAAAAGGCAATTGATGAAACCGATTCTGATTTTGATCGTGAAAAATTGCAGGAAAGACTTGCAAAGCTTAGTGGCGGTGTTGCCGTAATTAAGGTTGGTGCGGCTACGGAAACCGAAATGAAGGAAAAGAAGATGCGCATGGAGGATGCTTTGGCTGCAACAAGGGCTGCGGTTGAGGAAGGCATTGTTGCCGGTGGCGGAACTTGCTTAGTTCATGCGATTGACAAAGTAAAAGCCGCATGCGAAAATCTGATTGGTGATGAAAAAACTGGTGCAGCGATTGTAATTAAGGCTTTAGAAGCACCTTTGCGCCAGATTGTTGAAAATGCGGGATTAGAAGGCTCTGTAATCGTAAATAAAGTGAAGGAAACGGCTGAAGGCATTGGCTTTAATGCATTAACAGAAGAATATGTTGAAATGGTGGAAGCGGGCATTCTTGATCCTGCAAAGGTAACAAGAAGTGCGCTGCAAAATGCAACCTCCGTTGCATCTTCTTTCCTGACAACAGAAGCTGTTGTTGCTGAATTGCCTGCAAAGGCTCCTGCTATGCCTGATCCGGGAATGGGCGGAATGGGCGGTTATATGTAAGGATTTCCATTATGGAACATCCCATTTCCGTTTGTTTATTTAAAAATTAAAACAATAAAGTAAACGAAAACCTCTATCTTTATGATGGAGGTTTTTTGTTTTGACATAAATACTGGTTGAAGGAAACCCCTTATATCTTGATAAGCGTATTTTGCTTTTGGAAAGAAAAAAACTTTCTTTGGAATTTGTTGGATAAAAAAACTAAAAATGAAAATAATTTTATTAACAATGAAGTGTTTTTAATTTCATAAAAAAATAACTTAATTTAGGGCATTTGCCTATTTTAGCAATTATTTCACTAAATGTACGTCATTTAAAGACAAATGTGCTGCTGAATAAAAAAATGTCCGCCCACTAGAAACTTTCTTGTGATTTTCTATTGACTTTGACGAAAAAGTTCATATATAATTGCTATGGAAGGACAAAAAGATTTGTCAGTCTACATTTTTTGTCAATGAATGAAGTTTCAAATGAGGGGAGGAATAAGTTTGCTGCAGGTGTTCGATATTATTGGCCCTATCATGATTGGTCCATCCAGTTCTCATACCGCTGGTGCAGTTCGTATTGGAAAATATGCGCGTTCTATTCTGGGAACTGTCCCTGTTTCTGCGCTGATTCGTTTTAGCGGCTCCTTTGCAAAAACTTATATGGGGCATGGAACGGATAAGGCAATTGTTGCCGGAATTTTAGGCATGGAAACAGATGATGAACGTATTCGTATCAGCTTGGAAGTTGCTAAAGAAGAAGGGCTGGAGTATACGTTTGAAAAGACAGAAATTGACGGAGCACATCCCAATACAGCGGAAGTCATTTTAAAGGATGCTGATGGGCATGAAATTTTAGTCCAAGGTGCTTCTATTGGCGGCGGGAATATTATTATTAACAAAATAAATAACACTGTTGTTTCGATTACTGGAAAATCTGATACGCTGATTATTCCTCATGAGGATGTTCCGGGGATGATTGCAGTAGTGACAAAAATTCTTGCGGTGCACAGTGTGAATATTCATGGGTTTTCTCTTTGTAGAGATCACAAGGGCGGCACAGCGGTAATGACCATAGAAATTGATGGCGGCATAGATGAATCAATCAATCTGGTCATTTTAAAGCAACCCCATATTTTGGGCTCCACAATATTAAAAGCTATTTAAAAAATTAAATTGTAGTTTCTTGGACATAATTTTACGGGTATTGAAAAGTCGTTTCAGCCTTTTCGTGGTGGTTTTTACGAAATGCCTTTGAGACTTAAAAGATGTCTGTGAATAAAAAATTTTGAGTGCCACACGATTTTATCGGTGCTGTGTATAATTTTTGTTCTATTTTAATGAAATGATATGGAATTGGGGGTGAAAAAATGAAATATGATTCTTTGGCGGATTTGGTTTTGCAAGCAGAAAAGGAGAACATTCCTCTTTGTAAGCTGATTTTAAAAGATCAGGCAGAGCAGGCGGAAGCTGATGAAAAGGTATTATTCGAAAATATGAAGCGTTCGCTTAACGTTATGAGGGAGTCAGTTGAAAATGGTTTGGATGCAAATAAACGCTCTGCCAGCGGTCTTACAGGTGGGGATGCGTTTAAAATGAAAGAGGCCGTAGAGGCGAACAGGAATATTTGTGGGAAAATTTTCGGGGAAGCAATGGTGAAAGCCCTTGCAGTTTCACAAACAAATGCCTGCATGGGAAGAATTGTAGCTGCACCAACGGCGGGCAGCTGTGGCATTTTACCTGCGGCCTTATTAACAATTTCCGAGGATAGAAATATTCCTGAGGATGAAGTGGTAATGTCCCTCTTTACTGCATCTGCAGTGGGTATCGTAATTGCCAATAAGGCAAGCATTGCCGGCGCAGAAGGTGGATGTCAGGCGGAGTGCGGTGCAGCTAGTGCGATGGCAGCGTCAGCCTTGGTGGAGCTTTGTGGCGGAACGCCAAAACAAAGTGAACACGCTTGTGCCATTGCCTTAAAAAATATTTTGGGGTTAGTATGTGATCCTGTGGCAGGTTTGGTGGAAATTCCATGCATCAAAAGAAATGCCATGGGCGTTGCAAATGCTTTTGTAGCAGCAGAATTGGCCTTGGCAGGAGTGGAAAGTGCGATTCCTGCAGATGAAGTTATTTATGCCATGAAGAAAATAGGGGAAGCAATGTCTCCTGCGTTAAAAGAAACGGCAGAAGGCGGTTTGGCGGCAACTCCAACGGGAAAAAGGCTTTGTGAAAAGGTGTTTGGCCATTGTTAATATTTATTTTTTTCGTACAACCAAAGTTACCGAAATAATATTATAAAAATAGGAGAATTGATAATATGAATAATGTATTTCAAAAATGGAATTCTATCAGTCTAGTTAAGCGTATCATAGCAGGCTTGATTATTGGTGCCATTCTTGGTAAAGTAGCTCCCTCTTTAGCAGTAATTGGTATCTTGGGAGATTTGTTTGTTGGTGCGTTAAAGGGCGTTGCACCTATCCTTGTATTTTTCTTGGTAATGAGCTCCTTGGCTCAGCACAAGAAAGGTGCTAAGACAAACATGGGCACAGTTGTTATTTTGTACTTAATTGGTACATTCGCTGCCGCTTTGGTGGCGGTTGTTGGTAGCTTCATGTTCCCTGTAACATTAACCTTGACCGATGCAGTTCAGGGCAGTGCACCTCCGGATGGTGTAGGTACAGTAATTAAAACCTTGCTTATGAATGTTGTTCAAAACCCCATGGCATCCATCTCAACTGCGAATTATATTGGCATTTTGGCATGGGCAGTTGTTTTTGGTTTGGCATTGAAGCATGCCTCTGATACAACAAAAACAATGCTGGGCAACTTTGCAGATGCTGTTTCTCAGGCAGTTAGATGGGTAATTAGCTTTGCACCTTTCGGTATTTTGGGTCTTGTTTATTCAACCGTTGCCACAAGCGGTCTAGGCATTTTCACAGATTACGGCAAGCTTTTGTTATTGTTAGTAGGTTGTATGGCAATCATTGCACTTATTGTAAACCCGATCATTGTTTTCTTAAATATCAAACAAAATCCATATCCATTGGTATTTAAATGCTTAAAAGACAGCTTCATTACGGCGTTCTTTACCCGTAGCTCTGCTGCAAATATTCCTGTGAATATGACACTTTGCGAATCCTTAGGTTTAGATGAAGACGACTACTCAGTTTCCATCCCTCTGGGCGCAACAATCAATATGGCTGGTGCTGCAATTACCATCACGGTAATGACTTTGGCGGCAGTAAATACATTAGGCTATTCTGTTGATATTGGAACAGCTTTGGTTTTAAGTGTTGTTGCTGCAATTTCTGCTTGTGGTGCTTCCGGTGTAGCCGGCGGTTCTTTGTTATTGATTCCTCTAGCATGTTCTTTGTTTGGGATCTCTAACGATATTGCAATGCAGGTTGTAGGTGTTGGTTTTATTATCGGCGTTGTGCAGGATTCCTGCGAGACTGGCTTGAATTCCTCTACGGATGCATTGTTTACCGCTGCTGCTGAATTCAGACAGTGGAGAAAAGAAGGAAAGCCTATTAAATGGTAATTCTCATCTAATGCGAAATTAATAATTGGTTGTACGAAAAGTTTTTATGAAATATACAAAGATGTAGTTTCTTTAGCAAAAAAAGAAGAGATATAAAAAAGCGGTGAATTTATTCGCCGCTTTTTTAATAAACTTTTGGTGTTTCTAATAAATTGTTGCATTCACTAATAAACCGCTTGAAGGATTTCTATGGGTTTTTGGCAATGAAGGTTTTATTTCATATTTTAGTTCCCTTGATTTTTATGGTTCATCAACCATGATATTTATTTTCTCTTTAAAATTTTCATATTGTTTTGGTTTTTGTTCGATAAATGCCTCCTGGTTTACACAAGAATCCTTAGCCTTTAGCTGAATAACGTCCTTATATGACGTAGTCACATTTGCAATTTCTATTTCTTCACACATATCATTACAAATTCCGCTTTCAACCAACGTACTAAGCTTTAAATAAAGAAGGTATTCCAATTGAGAAGCATTGCAAATTGTTTTATTCACTTCTTTGTTTGCGTCTAAAATAACTTCAATATCAGCACTTTCTTCAATGATTTTTTGCAGTTTTTTGCCTTCACAGTCCAAAATTTTTGCAATTCCACTTTCAACCTGGGCAATTGAGTGTAAAATGGAAGCGCAAGGATCGCAGCAATGTTCTTCTTCACAACAGCATTCATTGCAAATATGAAAGTTGCACTGGCAGAGTTGGAAAGGCAACTGGTTTAAAAGCAGCCGACATCTATAGATATAGGGGTAGCAGCCTTTTTTTAGCACGAAAAAATCCAAATAGAAATTATTATTGTTATCCACGCAGGGATTAAATAAGATGCTTTTGATTCGTAATTCGTAGCTGAATGGGCTTGAAGCTCTCACGGTTCCGTCCGAGCCAACAATGAGCACATATTGCTCATTGTTAAATAGAATGCTGATTACCAAACCAGGGCAAAGACTTAAAACGCTTGTGATTTGGAACTCGTTAGATTTGTAAAATAAAACCGAAAGGCCGGTCTGCTTGTTGGTTTCTAGGATGCAATTTGAAAAAGCTATTATGAGTTTATTTGTGCAGCAGTTATACGAAATACCCACAATATCTCCTGCGCAATTGTCATAACCATGAATTGTGATGCAATCAATTTCGCACATATTACAATTCAATTTAAAAACTGCATTGTTATGTTTTTTTGTTGTTGCCCAAAAGCAGTGATCCGTTTGGTCATATGAAATGCAGTCATATTCTCTACAGGTATTGAAGCATTCGTTGATGTAGAAGGAACAATTGGTTTTGATGATTTCTAAGGAGCATTGGATGGTAAAGTAATAAAAACACCCGTCAAAAGCGCAGGAGTTGTATTTTCTTGCGGAAGTAACGGAAAGGGCGATGGAGTCGGCTAGTTCAAATATTTTCATGGAAAACCCCCCAATGGATATGGTCAAAGTAATTACTATATGATATGAATTTTTTTGGTTTGTTGCTAATCCAATTTGATAAATATGGAAGTTTTCGGCGAAAAAAATACCGCCAGCTATTTTTGCTGACGATATTGTTTAACAATAAAAATTGTAGGTGACGTTAGAAAAATTATTCATCTTCCTCACATAAACAATCCTCAAATAATTCTAGCTTTGTCTGTATCAATACTTCCAAGCGGGTAATGGAAGTAACCATTTGTTTTACGGATTTGTTTGTGGATAAAATGAGTTCCATGTCGTCAGGCACTGTAGAAAGCCCAACGATTTTTTGTAAATTTTTGACTTCAGCATTTAAAATGTGAGAAAGTGCTGTTTGTTCCTGTGCGATAGATTCAATCATATCAGTTATCGCTTGGCCTCGTGTAATTTCATTATTTTCAAATTCAGGCATGCCCATGGAAAATCTCCCCTTTCAAAGTAAAAGAATTTGAATAATTAAAAATGTTTTTATAAAACATGAAAAACAATTTTTTTGCCAAATTTTTTACCTAATGCTTTTTATGATAGTATATACTATGATGGGTATCCTCTTTGTGTGAAAAAGCTGTTTTTTGAACCTTTCTTTATTTGAAATTTAAGAAATAATTCATGTTTCCATAAAAAAAACAAACATTCCGAAACCAAAACAATAAGGTTTTTCGGATGTTTGTTTTTATGATTTTAACTTGGAATGTGAGGCGTGTAAAAAACTAGCTGTTTTGACGGGGATAAACCATATTTTCTTCTTTCAGGCAAACTAAAACTTCATCTGTAAATTTTTTGCATTCAAGCTTTGTAATTGTCAAATTATGATCCAAGAAATTGCCGCACATTTCCGCTTTTGCGGCGGGAATTTCCCCCTCAAAGCGACTCATATATTCATAACATTCTTTCATAATGGTGGCTACATCGGCGGGTTCTAAGTCGCCTTTGAAAATAACGTACATACCGGTACGGCATCCCATGGGCCCAACATAGATTGTTTTTTCCGCCCAAAAAGGGTGGCTACGAAAGAAGGTTGCCATTAAGTGTTCAATGGTATGCATAACGGAGGTATCTAAAACCATTTCCCGATTTGGTTCTTTCATGCGCACATCAAAGGTTGTTAAAATTCCATTTTCCACGGTATCCTTTCTGGATACATAAATTCCTCTCAAAAGCGTGTTATGATCAATACCGAAGCTGGTTACGTCCATAAGCTACTTCCTTTCTTTTTATAATATCAAACAAGGTCATTCTACCCTTTTTTTCACATAATTTCAAGTGTTACTAGCAGAACTTTCCATTGTAAGGGTTGATCGCTTTCCCATTTTGCAGTAAAATAGGATAAAATACAAAATGGAAAAGGGGAATACACATGTCAAGACAAATTACAAGAGATGAAGCTTGGGAATTACTTACAAAATATAATAAAGAACAATTTCATTTACGCCATGGCGAAACGGTGGAAAGCGCAATGCGTTATTTTGCCAAAGAGCTTGGCTATGGTGAGGAAGAGGAGTTTTGGGGAAATGTAGGGCTGCTGCATGACTTGGATTTTGAAATGTACCCCGAGGCACATTGTATCAAATGTCAGGAGATTATGAAGGAGCAGGATTTGGAGGAGCGCTTGATTCACGCGGTAGCAAGCCATGGATATGGAATTTGCTGTGACATTGAGCCAGTTCATGAAATGGAAAAGGTTCTGTTTGCCGTAGACGAGTTGACCGGTTTAATTGGCGCGGCGGCATTAATGCGTCCTTCCAAAAGCGTTCAGGATATGGAATTGAAGTCCTTAAAGAAAAAGTTCAAGGACAAGGCTTTTGCGGCGGGCTGCAACAGAGATGTCATTCGTAGAGGCGCAGAACAGTTGGGGTGGGAATTAGACGATTTAATGGCAAAAACCTTGGAAGCAATGAAGGCGGATCCAAGGAATTAAAATTTAAAAATTTCTAAATTTATCAAAGAATTGAGTGCTTTCATATTAAAAAAAAAGTTTTTTGTTTTTCATAAATTGTGCAAAGAAAAAGTCCTGATTGTATCGGATTGATTTTTTAAATCCTTACAATATGGACTTTTATTTTTGCAAAAAAGACGATTGTTCTGGTTTCTTTCATGGCGTTCTATCTGTTTTGATATGTTTCTAAAAAAGTTCATTTAAAAATAGGACGAAAAATGTCCCACTTTTTTATGTAAAAATATGCATTTGGACGAAAAATGTCCCACTTCAATATCAAGTTTCATAAACTTAAAAACATAAATAGGATCGATTCTGGTTAGAGTTCTGAAAATTATTTTATTGTAGATTTTCGGCTTTTTTTTCTGCTAATTGTGGTAAAATAAGCCTTGGAAATAGTTTTTCAAACAACGAGAGGAGACACACGAATGGCAATCAAAGTGGGTATCAATGGTTTTGGACGTATAGGCAGAGTTGTTTTTAGAGTGTTAATGAATCGACAGGATGAGTTTGAACTTTGCGGAATCAATTTAAGAAATGCTGAATTGGACTATATGGTTTACCAGTTGAAATATGATAGTGTTTTTGGACGTTTTAATGGAGAAATTGAAATAGGTGAAAATTGTATTATCGCCAATGGCAAAAAGATCCGTGTTTTCAGTGAAAGCGATGCTGGCTTAATTAATTGGGCTGATTGTGGGGCAGAATATATTATTGAGTCTACCGGTGCTTTTAATACTGTGTTAAAAGCCGGCTTACATAAAATTGGCGGCGCAAAAAAAGTAATATTAACCGCACCTTCTAAGGACACCGTTATGCCAACATTTGTAATGGGTGTAAACCATATGGAATATAAGCCTGAGTATGATATTGTATCAAATGCGTCTTGCACAACGAACTGCTTGGCACCGTTAGTAAAAATTATTCACGATAACTTTGGGATTGAGCAGGGCTTGATGTCCACGATTCATTCTGCAACGGCAAAGCAAAAAGCGGTAGATGCCAGAGCCGGACGGGATTGGAGAACAGGACGGTCTGTATTTGGAAATATTATTCCTTCTTCGACGGGTGCGGCAAAGGCAGTAGGTCGTGTAATTCCTGAATTGGATGGGAAGCTGACAGGGATGTCCTTCCGTGTGCCTTCAAATGACGTTTCCGTTGTTGACTTAACAGCCCGCTTAAAAACGCCTACCACCTATGAGGAAATTTGTGAAAAGGTGAAAGAGGCTTCCAAAACAACAATGAAGGGCATAGTTAGCTATATGAACGATGAAATCGTTTCCTGTGATCTCTTGGGCGATCCCAATACCTGTATTTTCGATGAAAAAGCAGGTATCATGCTGGATGACAACTTTGTAAAATTAATTGCTTGGTATGATAACGAGTGGGGCTACAGCAACAAGGTTGTTGATTTAATTGCCCATATG
>JAQUSU010000065.1:4679-13051 GCA_028710085.1 Anaerotignum sp. | reverse complement strand
TATATCCACCTTCTCCTTGTAGATATGCTTCAACAACCTGCTTTTTAAATTCATAACTGTATTTTGGCATAATAAAACCGACCTCCAAACGTTAGATTTTAGGTCTAACTTTTTGGGGTCGGTTCAATCATGGGTGCCTTTTTGATTTCGCTGGAATGTGTATGATTATGCTTAAAACTTTTTATTATCCTCTGCCTTTGCTTGCATGATTTTAAATAAATCCTGCATATCCATATTACCGTTACGCATAATCCATTCAATTGCACCATAAACAGGCGTTAAATGATAGGGAATAAACTCTAATAGAGCCGCCTCGTTTTTGTCTTTTAACAGCTGAATCATCTCTAAATGTTGGTCAAAGGAGGGTTGATGCTTTGATAGAGGCATTTTGGAAAGCGTGAAGATTTGAAACATTGAACCAATATTCCAGTTATTAATATACAATTTTGATAATTGAGAATTTCCAGCAAGAGAAACAAATAAAGTGTGGAAGCGAATTTCCAGTTCTGTTGCACGGTTAAAGTTTTGGCTATCGATACCGGCAAGCTCAATGGCCACTTGTTCCATTTCTTCTAAAATTTCTTGAGAAAAGTCCAAATTTTGAATCGCTCCCTTTGTGGCGTAAAGCTCGAACATTTCACGCACTTCAATAATTTCTTTTAGCTGCTGAGGCGAAAAATCTGCAACAATGACGCCACGGCGCGGCAAAGCAACCGCCAACCCTTGGGCTACTAGGCGGTTAATCGCAGAAACAACAGGGGTTCTGCTGATTCCTAAGGAATCAGAAATTTCTTGGGTGGATAATTTCGACCCCGGTGGATAGGTGCCGTTTTGTATGCGTGCGCGAATTTCTCGAAAAGCGTAGTCCAACAAGGATTCCCCATGTTCCATATAGTGTACCTCTTTCTTTTGATTTGCAATTTTAATTTAAAAAATATAAAATAAAATTCAAAATGAATCTTTTCCATTATAATGCCTTAAATTGGCGTTGTAAACCCTAGTCCATTATGTTGACGAAAAATGTGGCAGAATGCTTAAAATACTTTAAAATCAAGCTTTTTGTTTATTTGTATTTTATAGGTTGTATAGCAAGGTTTGTGTTTGGTCACATTAACATAGAAGCAAAAAAAAATTTGTTTCAAAATCGGCAGCAGTCGGGAGTGGGGCATATGTGGTTAAATAAGGAAAAAAAACGCCGTTGTTTCGTATCTATTACGGCGGTTCTAATCCCAACACTGCTCTGGTGCAGTGTAAGCTGGCTCCTACCGAATGATTTGACTTTAGTAGAAGGCGAAAAAACGGAAATTGCGACGCAGCTTCCTATTTCGGCAAAAACAGAAGAGAGCATTGGTGTTTTGGGCGTTACCACAAAACCATTGGCAGATGCTTTTCATCTAGAGTTAGGTTCTTCTATTACGGCAAATCCTATTCAGGCAGGAACAACAAAAATTACTTTTTATTTATGCAATGCGGTACCAATTAAAACCATAGATGCAACAGTAATTCCAAAAACCACTTTAGTGCCAGTTGGTAAAACAGTTGGTGTAAGTCTGGATACAAAAGGACTTTTGGTATTGGGAACAGGTCAAGTGTATAAGGAGGAAAATGACTCAGTTGAACCTTGTAAGGGATTTTTGAAAACTGGTGATCTTTTATTGGAAGCAAATGGGAAGGCTTTAATCAATAAAGAAGCTTTGATTGATGTAGTTACCAGATGCAATGGTCAAAAGATTGATGTATTGCTGGAAAGACAGGGAGAGCAAAAGCATGTTACGTTGACACCAGTGTTTAGTCAAGTAGAACAGGCATATAAATTAGGGATATGGGTCAGGGACAGTATTCAAGGCATCGGTACAATCACTTATTATGATCCAAATTCAAATCAATTTGGTGCGTTAGGGCATGGAGTTTATGATGTGGATACTGGGGAGCTAATGATCATTAAAAATGGCTCTTTGATTGCTTCTGAGTTAACGAATATTGTGAAAGGTAAAAAGGGAGAACCTGGAGAATTAACAGGGACGATTCAACGAGAAGATGTGATAGGAGATGTGAAAAAGAATACGGATGTGGGCATCTATGGAACCTTAAATCAACCAAGTGAATTTAATGGTGAAGCATTATCGATTGGGTTAAAACAGGAAGTCAAAATTGGAAAGGCTGAAATATTATCAAACATTGAGGGAGAAAATATTGAAAAATATGAAATTGAAATAGAGAGCTTGGGAAAAGGTAACGGAAAA
Organism: Anaerotignum sp.; assembly: GCA_028710085.1. GTDB lineage: Bacteria > Bacillota > Clostridia > Lachnospirales > Anaerotignaceae > Chakrabartyella. The sequence continues at coordinate 10,808 of JAQUSU010000065.1, read as the reverse complement.
GATATGATGATTCATGTTACAGACAAGAGGCTATTGGAGAAAACTGGTGGCATCATTCAGGGGATGAGCGGAAGCCCTATCATTCAAAATGGGCAGTTGATTGGTGCGGTGACTCATGTGCTGGTAAATGACCCCGAACGGGGTTATGGAACATTTATTGAAACAATGCTACAGGAGATGAATAAATAATTACGGTTTGGTGAAACAATGAAATAAATGCAGAGTTCTATATTAAAGGAGATATTTCTTAAATTAGACAATATCTCCTTTAATTCTTAGTAAATATTATTTTATTTTTAAATAAATTATTTGCTAAATAAGCAAATATCCAATAAATAAACGAATTTATCTTATAATTTGTTATTTGCTTAATAAAAAATATGTTAATAAAATATAAATTGTATTATTTTGAGAATTTTAATAACTTTTTTCAAATAAACGAAAAAAAATTAATAAAGTTTGCTGATTAGTAAATTATACGGAGTGTTTAGAGTGTGGGGATTAGCGAAAAGCCGTGAAAGGAAAAAAATTTACGAGATGTTCTCGAATACTGGCGAAAAGTAAATTGCATGTTATAATAGAACTTGTGGTGGAAAGGAAGGGAAGCCTTTTCTACCAACTATAGCATTAAGAATGGGGGAGTCAAAATTGAACAATACCGAAAAATTAAAGGTTGTTCTGGCAGACAGGGATGGTTTTTATCTACAAAAGTTAAAACGGTGCTTGGAACGAAAGGGTGACATGGTTGTTGTCGGAGTGACTGACAGTGGACCCGCAGTACTTGAAATGGTTCGAAAACTTAATCCAGATGTTGTACTCCTAGATATTCTTTTGGGAGATCGTGATGGCTTTTGGGTTTTGGAAAGCTTGAAAAAGCTAGGGAACGATTGTATTTGTATTATGATTTCAGCAATTGACAGTGATAAGTTGGTGCGAAGAGCAATTGGATTAGGTGCCGAATATTATATGGCAAAACCGATTCAAGGAGAGCTCTTACTTGAACGCATCCACCAGTTGGTTGATGGCGAAAATGGTGAGGTTCACCAGCCTTTAAAAAATACAAAGGAAGATGTATTGAATTTTACAGCAGAGGAAGGCTATCATAATTTGGAGGCGGATGTTTCAGCAACATTAAGCCGAATGGGGATATCAGCCAGTATCAAGGGCTATCACTTTATAAGACGTGCAATAATGATGGCCGTTGATAATGAAGAGGTATTAATTGGCATTACAAAAGGATTATACCCTGATATTGGTAAACTTTTCAAAACTTCGGCAAGTAAAGTTGAAAGAGCAATTCGTCATGCGATTGAGAGCGCTTGGAAGAAGAATGGACAGCAGGTATATTTTGAAGTGGTTGGATATTTAACACCGGACAAGCCTACAAATGGTCAATTTATTGCTGCTTTAACAGAATATTTCCGAATTCGCCAAAATGAGATCTCAAAAAAAATCAGCTGATGATTTTGGTATGATCTTTAAAATAAAAAATCAACCCTTTTTGCAGTTTGCAAAGAGGGTTTTTTTATTTGCAAAAAAAAGAGAATGAAAAACAAGCTTACCTCGTGAAATAAAAATTATTAAAATATTTCTAAGGTTCATTTTATGGCTAATTTTCCCATAGCTATATAAAAAAGAATGAGGTGAAAGAATGAGGACGTATGCAGACGGGCATTGTGATACCATCGTTAAGCTATTTGAGGAAAAAAAAGGCCTTTTTGGTAATGATGGACACATTGATATAGGGCGGCTGCAAAAATATGCTGCGCCGTTGCAGGTTTTTGCAATTTGGCTTGACCCCAAATACTATGGGTGCGCAATGCGCCAAACGATGAAGTATCTTGAATTTTATTATCGTCAGATTCAGGAAAATTCTGAACTCATTGGTCATGTAAATTGTTTTTCAGATATACTCCAAAACAGAGAAAACAATAAAGTCAGTGCATTGCTGGCCATTGAGGGAGGAGAAGCACTTGAGGGTGAAATTTCTGTCATTCATACCTACTATCGTTTAGGGGTTAGGCTAATGACGCTTACTTGGAATCACAGAAATCAATTGGCAGATGGGGTGGCGGAAAGAGGAAGCAGAGGAGGCCTTACGCAGTTTGGACGTCAAGTGGTTGAGGAAATGGAGAAATTGGGCATGATTGTTGATGTTTCTCACCTTTCGGAAGCTGGTTTTTGGGATGTTGCGGAAATTTCAAACAGACCTTTTATTGCGAGTCATTCCAATGCACAGGCAATTTGCAATGTTCCCAGAAACCTTAGTGATGAGCAGCTGCGTGTCATTGCCGAAAAAGATGGTATTGCTGGAATAAATTTATATTCCCCGTTTTTGACGACCAACAAAGAGGCTGAGTTGGAGGATGTTTTACGGCATATCTATCACATGCTTTCCATTATGGGAGAGGATGGGATTGCGTTGGGAAGCGATTTTGACGGGATTGACAGTGCACCAAAAGAAATTGCCAATGTGCAGGATGTGGCGCTGATCTTTGACAGAGTGGAAAGGGAATTTGGCAAACGAGTATCCCAAAAATTTTCTTCGGAAAATTTACTGCGGGTAATAAATCAAGTGCTATAAGGGGCGATTTCTTGAAAAAGAAGGTGCGGCGAAAGAAAAGTGTTTGATCGGCTGGGGTAATCATGTTTGCAAGAAATTTTTTGCAGTGAAAAGGTTTAGAAATAAGGTTGACAATTTAAGGTTTAAGGGGTTTTCTTTTGTCACATTTTTAGGGTTTTTGGTTTCAAAGGCTGACTATGAAAGCAAAAGCTGTGCAGTTAGAATAAAAATATTTTGATATCATGCAAAATATTTATCAATGGTATTTGGAATGCAAAAAGTTGATATTGCTTGCGTTTGCCAATGCTTTTTGTTAATATGTTTAAGTAGAGAAACTAATATATTTTGGAAATTTGTTATTTTACTTATTGAAAAAAGTAGGCTTTCCTATTTAATAAAAATACAGTTACGAGGTGTAGAATTTATGGAATTATCAAGAAAAGCATTGCAAATTAAGCCATCCAGCACGATGGCGATTTCTTCCAAGGCAACGCAGTTAAAGGCAGAAGGGAAAGATATTGTAACATTTGGCGTAGGTGAGCCTGATTTTGATACACCGGAGCACATTCGCAAGGCAGGAATTGCTGCCATCGAAAACGGAGAAACAAGGTATACCGCTGCGGCAGGGATTACACCTTTACGACAAGCGGTTTGCGATAAGTTAAAGAGAGATAATGGATTGGATTATGAGCCAACTCAGGTGATTATCAGCAACGGCGCAAAGCATTCCTTAATGAATACGTTTATGGCCATTTTAAATGAAGGAGACGAAGTGATTATTCCTGCGCCTTACTGGCTGAGCTATTCAGAAATGGTGAAGATTGCCGGTGGTGTTCCGATTGTCATCAAAACTAAAAAAGAAAATCAGTTTATGTTGACCAAGGAGGAATTGGAGCAGGCTTATTCGCAAAAAACGAAAGCTGTAGTCATAACCAGCCCTTCTAACCCTACGGGCATGGTAACCTCCTATGAAGATTTGAAAATGGTTGCCGACTTTGCAGTGGAAAAGGATATATTTGTGATTTCAGATGAAATTTATGAAAAGCTGATTTACGAAGATGACAAAAAACACATCAGTATTGCTTCCTTGGGTGAGGAAATTTACAAAAGAACCATTGTAATAAACGGTGTTTCCAAAAGCTACGCAATGACCGGATGGAGAATTGGTTTTGCTGCTGCGCCGATGGAAATTGCTAAATTAATGGCTTCTTTGCAGTCTCATATGGCATCTAACCCAAATACGATTGCCCAGATGGCAGCATTATCGGCGTTAAATGGCCCTCAGGCTTGTATTGATGAAATGTGCATTGAATTTAAGAAAAGAAGAGATTATATTTTTGAGAGGGAAGAGGCAATTCCGTTGATTCGTGCATTAAAGCCGGAAGGTGCATTTTACTTATTTGTAGATGTTTCCCAAACCTACGGCAAAAAGCATGAAGGCGTAGAGATTCAATCTGCGGCAGATTTTGCAACAATTTTATTGGAGAAAAAATTTGTTGCTGTTATTCCATGTGCGGATTTTGGAATGCCTGATTATATCAGACTCTCTTATGCAACCAGCATGGAGCTGATAAAAAAAGGCATGGACCGTATTGAGGAAATGGTGAACGAATTGGTATAGGAGTTTGTGAAAGAGGCGGTTGTTACTGCCTCTTTTTGGCAGAAAGAGGTGATTTTCATGAGCTACAAGGTATTGGAAAGTAAGGAAACCTATCAAGGTAAAATTGTTAGGGTTACAGTTGATCAGATAGAAATGCCAGATGGCAAGTGTGCTTATCGGGAAACTGTAATCAGAGAAAAGGATGCTGCGGCGGTATTGCCGGTTTTGGACGACGGAAAACTGCTTTTTGTTCGTCAGTATCGCCATGCTTTTGGTGAAATGCTATTGGAAATTCCCGCAGGAGTTTTGGAGGACTGCGAAATGGTGGAGTCATGTGTAAAGCGGGAGCTGGAGGAAGAAACGGGGAAAATAGCTGGCAGACTGGAATTTCTTTGCGAGATGTATCCCACGGTTGGCTTTTGCACAGAAAAGATTTCCATTTATTTTGCTTTTGAATTATCTGAAGGTTGTCAAAAGCTTGATGCAGATGAATTTATTGAACTGGAAAGCTATTCCTTAGAGGAGGCATTAGAAATGATTTCTAATGGCCAGATTAAAGACGGAAAGACAATTGCTGCATTGTTTGCGTATAAAAGCAAGCATATTTAAGTAAGACGAGCCATATCCTGTTAGCAGAGGATTGCGAAAGGAGGATGGCTATTATGGTAAAACGAAATAAGTGGCTTGATAAAAGAGGACAAAAGATAATTATTATCGTTTGTCTTTCTTTTTTGGTCGGCGTGATGGGTGGAGCAATTGCGGCAAATGTGATGGGGACTGATGCCAAGTCGGAACTGATTACATGGATGAAGGATGGCACACAGATACAGCAGGCAGGTAGTTTTACAGCAGTTTTTTGGAAATATGTGAAGTATGATATTGTTATTTGGCTGGGAGGGTGGCTGCAGCTTGGATTATTCCTTTCCGGCACTGCATTTTTACTTAGAAGTATTTCCTTGGGATTTGCTTCTGCGATGATGATGGTTACTTATGGCGTTAAGGGACTTGGGAGCGCTATGTTTGCAATTTTACCACAAAACATTATTTTGATTCCTGCATACATTTTTATAATGTGTGCGGCAATTTATTATCTTTTGGGCTGGAAGGAGGGAAATGGAAAACGAGGATTAAAGCGGGAACGCAGGAGGAAACAAACAGAGTATTGCATCATATTTCTAGCTTCCATTGTGTTGGTTGCAGTTGGGGCAGGGATTGAAGTGGCTTTATACCCATTATAGGGATTGGGCGAATTTACTATTTTTATTGCGATTTTATGCTGAAATTGATTTGTAGGCATTAAAAATGACGGTAATTGGTTTTTTTTACAAAATATAGTGACAACCCTTGGAAAATTAAGTATAATTAAAGATACATGATAAAAAGGGGTCTTTGGTATGGAAAGAGCGGTAAATGAATTTGCAATCTACCTTAGAAATGATAAGCATTCATCTGAGAATACGGTGCTTTCATACATGAGAGATTTAAAAGGGTTTCATCGGTATTTGAAGGATTGTGGTGTAAATGATGCTGTTAAAGTGAATTATACCAACATTGTGGCATATATTTATGAGTTACAAAACCAAAAAAAAGCAGGGGCGACTGTATCTAGAAATATTGCCTCAATACGGGCTTTCTATAATTTTCTCATGAAAAAGGGAGAGGTTTTGGAAAATCCTGCTTCAAATTTAGAATCACCTAAGATCGAAAAGAAAATGCCGGGTGTGCTATCTTTGGATAGGGTGGAACGCTTATTGGAACAGCCGCAAACAATAGACCCAAAAGGAATAAGAGATAAGGCGATGTTAGAGCTATTGTATGCCACCGGGATTCGCGTTTCTGAGCTAATCACTTTAAAGGTTTCCGATGTAAACTTGCCCTTGGAATATATTCATTGTGGTTCTGAGCGGAAGAACCGGATTATTCCGATTGGCAGCCAAGCAAAAATAGCTCTGAAAAAATATATTGA
>JAQUSU010000065.1:0-4579 GCA_028710085.1 Anaerotignum sp. | reverse complement strand
CCGCCTGCTAAAGTAATATCAGGGCCAACAGCGGGATATGCAGTGGCTTTTCTGCCTTTTAACACATTGGCGGCTGTCAACAGTTGAGGACCATGGCAAATTGCTGCTACGGGTTTATTTGCTGCAAAAAATTCCTGAACAATTTCAATTACGCGTGGATATAATCTTAAGTATTCGGGGGAACGACCGCCTGTGATGAATAAACCTTCATAGTCGGATGTATTTACTGCATCAAAATCAGCAGTTAAAGCAAAATTATGACCTCTTTTTTCAGAATATGTTTGATCGCCTTCAAAATCGTGGACTGCAGTGCGGATGATATCACCAGCTTTTTTTTCGGGGCATACAGCATCTACCTGATAGCCTAAAACCTGCAAGGTCTGAAAGGGTACCATGGTTTCATAATCCTCAGTAAAGTCGCCTGCTAACAATAATACTTTTTTTGCCATAATATAATTCCTCCTTTGTTTTATTTGAACAGCTTAATCGCTGTGCCTACCTATGCGAAAAAATTAAATGATATATAGAAAAGTATAATGCCATTTGTTGGAAAAATCAAGATGTATTCATATATTTTTTGTGACAAATTACTGAAAAGTGCGGGACGATTTATGTCCGATATAGAGTTTTTTCTAAAAAATCGTTAGAATAAAGAAAAGGGCTTGTTTTTTATGGAAACAATATTGAGTAAGTAATTTTTTAATTCTGATAGGTTGGGTTGAAAAGGCGGATTAAGCTTTGAAGCTTACTTTATATAAAAAAGAAAAAGTAGAGAAGAAAAAAAGGAGTTGCCGATTTAGACAACTCCTTGAAAACTGTTTGGAAATTAAATAGAAAGTGAATAAAAATTTTAGTCTGAGTTTCGGTTCTGACAAATTGCAGATATTTATAATACTGCGTAGTGCTTACAAATAACAAATGTAACGGTTATTTTAAAACAACATTATGGAAGGTTTTCTTACCCTTTTGCACTAAAAGCTTACCATCGGTAAAGAGATTGGCAGTAATTTTAAATTCAGCGTCACTTACTGGCTGTTCTCCTATTTTTACGCCACCCTGTTGCACAGCGCGTCTTCCTTCGGAACGAGAAGGTACAACGCCAATTGTGGTAAGGAGAGTTATAATATCCATGCCTTCGGCAAAATCTGCGGCTGAGATTTCGGTTGTGGGAACGGAACCAGCAACCGCGCCTTTTCCAAAAAGAGCACGGGCAGCTTCCTGCGCCTTTGTTGCTTCGTCTTCGCCGTGAACGATTTTTGTTAATTCGAATGCCAGAACTTCCTTTGCTTGATTGATTTCGCTATCTTGCAATGCGCCCAGACGGCGTACTTCATCCATGGGGAGGAAGGTGAGCAATGCCAAGCATTTCTCAACGTCTTTATCGCCTACATTTCTCCAGTACTGGTAAAAATCGTAGGGAGTTGTTTTTTCGGGATCCAACCAAACGGCACCACCGACGGTTTTGCCCATTTTTACGCCATCGCTGTTTGTGAGAAGCTTGAAGGTCATGCCGTATGCAGATTTGCCTAATTTACTACGAATTAGTCTAACTCCTGCAAGGATATTGGACCATTGGTCGCTGCCGCCTAGCTGCATGATGCAATGATGGCGGTTGTATAGCTCTAAGAAGTCATAGCCTTGCATAATCATATAGTTAAATTCCAGGAAGGAAAGGCCTGCTTCCTTTTCCATACGAGTTTTGAAGCAATCAGCAGCAAGCATACGGTTTACGGTAAAATGAACACCTACATCACGCAAAAATTCGATGTAATTCAAATTTCTCAACCAGTCCGCATTGTTTACAATGATTGCACTGCCATCGTCAAAATTAATAAAACGGGACAGCTGGTTTTTGATGCAAGCTACATTTTGGTCAATGGTTTCCACGGTCATCATTTTTCGCATATCGGCTTTACCCGAAGGATCGCCAATCATTCCTGTGCCGCCGCCCATCAAGCAAATCGGGCGGTTGCCGCAACGCTGCATATGCGCCATTGCCATAACCGTAAGGAAGTGGCCTACATGAAGGCTGTCTGCGGTAGGGTCGATGCCGATATAAAAAGTAACCCCACCTTTTTCAAAAAGGTCTTTAATTTCATCCTCGTGAGTCAATTGCTCAATAAAACCACGTTCCTTTAATACTTCATAAGCGTTCATCTTCATTCTCCTTATCATTATTCCAATTTTTGTGTGTCAGTCATCGTAGTTTATACAATATAAAAAGGGCTCTTTCGTCGAAAGGACGAGAGAACCCGTGGTACCACCTTAATTTATGTTTATCATGACTAAAAGACAAACATCTTTCGACTCCAATAACGGTGAGCAGCCGTTGCGCCATTGCCTGCACAAAGCTCATGAGGCGTAATTTACAAATACTGTGCTGCAGTTTTTTCACCAAACAAACTGCTCTCTGCGGTTGTAACCAGCTTTGCCCATATCACTCAATCAATGCGATTATTCAAATATGGCGATATTCTATCATATCTTTTTTTTAAAGTCAAGAGTTCTTCCAAGCTCTGCAATCTTTATAATTGTTTTTACAGCTTTATTCATAGAAGAAACGGGAATAAATTCGTATGGCCCATGGAAATTATGCCCGCCTGTAAATAAATTTGGGCAAGGTAAGGCCATATAGGACAGCCTTGCGCCGTCCGTGCCGCCTCGAATAGGACGGGTAATTGGGGTAATTCCACTCGCTTCCATTGCTTGCTTTGCCAAATCAACGATGGATGTATGCTTTAATATGCAAGAAAACATATTATAATATTCGTCATGTATGTCCAAAGAAATTGCATTTGGATACTGATTTTTCTTTCGATCTACAATCATTTGCAGCATATTTTTGCGATGTTCAAATGCATTGCTGTCAAAATCTCTTATTATATAGGTAAGCTTTGCGGAGGAAACTGTTCCTTCAAATGAACAAAGATGGAAAAAACCTTCATAGCCCTCTGTTTTTGACGGGATTTCTTTTTCAGGAAGCAAGGTGACAATTTCCGTTCCTAAAAGAGCAGCGTTTACCATGATGTTTTTTGCGGTGCCAGGATGCACGTTTTTCCCTTTAATATGGATGACAGCACGGGCAGCATTGAAATTTTCATATTGCAGCTCGCCCAATTCGCCACCGTCTACTGTATACGCAAAATCTGCGCCAAAGGTTTCTACATTAAAGTGATCAACGCCATGACCGATTTCTTCATCAGGAGTAAAGGCGATACGAATTTTTCCGTGGGGAATTTCGGGATGATTTTTCAGATAATCCATAGCGGTAAGGATTTCCGCAATGCCTGCCTTGTCATCAGCGCCCAAAAGGGTGGTTCCGTCAGAGGTGATTAAGGTATCTCCAATGTAATTTTGCAAAATAGGGAACTCATCGGGAGAAATACTTATATTATTTAAAGGGATATTTCCACCATCATACTGCTCCACAATATTTGGCATGATACCATCTCCTTTTGCATCAGGGCTGGTATCCATATGGGAAATAAAGCCGATTACGGGTGCCTTTTCAACGGTTGCGGGCAAGGTTGCCGTGACATAGCCGTTTTGATCCACCATAATATCAACAAGGCCAATTTCTCTGCATTCTTTTGCAAGATAATCGGCAAAATGTAGTTGTGTGCGCGTACTGGGGAATGTATAGGAACTATAATCGGAAGTCGTATTGTGCTTTACATAGGTCAGAAAGCGCTCGGTAACTGTTTTCATGAATTTTTATCCTCCTTTGTAGATATAATAAAATTCTGAATTTTATTTTCTTATGATTAATGTAAGTTTAAAATGGCTTCAACTATTATATCCAATTGTTTAATATATAGATTTTTTTATTGTAGCATTCATTCATTATAAAAGCCACACTAAAATTTAAGTTAATTGGCAAAGAGATCGAAGAAAGCTAAAATAAGGTAGAAAAAGCTGGAAAAAACAAAAAAAATTAAAAAATATTAATAAAACGCAAAATATGATTGACAGATTGACAAAACTCGAGTATATTATTCCTTACCGTCTCTTGTGTAAAAAAAGATGACGAAAAAGTAAAAAAAGAGTGAAAAAAGTCCTTGACAATATGGTGCTTCCTTAGATATAATATTAAAGGTTTCGCTGCTCAAGAAAAGCGATCAAAACCCATATGGAGAGATGTCCGAGTGGTTTAAGGAGCTGGTCTTGAAAACCAGTGACTCCGAAAGGGGCCGTGGGTTCGAATCCCACTCTCTCCGTTTTTACAACTTAATTGAATAAGCACTTTTTGAACTAGAGATCATTATGGAGAAGTACCCAAGTGGTTGAAGGGGTTCGCCTGGAAAGCGGATAGGTCGTTAACGCGGCGCGAGGGTTCAAATCCCTCCTTCTCCGCCATTTTAACTCTAAGAAAGAAAAAAACTTTCGAAAAAAAGTTAAAAAAGTGCTTGACAAGATGAAGGTAATCTGGTAAGATAATCTTCGCCGCTGAAAAAGCGGGTTGATCCTTGAAAACTGAACAGTAGAGATACAAACACACAACCCATAGTCAATTCTGTCAGTGAGTTTCGAGCTGATTACGGAGCGACCGACCAGAGCCGTAAGGCTAAAGAGGAAGCGA
>JAQUSU010000132.1 GCA_028710085.1 Anaerotignum sp. | reverse complement strand
AAAATCACCTCTTCAAAACAAAAAGAAAAAAGTGCCGAAAACGTTGTAAAATCAACACTTCCAACACCTTTTATAAGTCATCGAGGCGACAAGATTTGAACTTGCGACCTCTACATCCCTAATGTAGCGCTCTACCAAGCTGAGCCACGCCTCGTCGACGACTTCTATATATTACAACACGAAAAAACAAATGTCAACACTTTTTTATTTTTATAAATATAGAAAAAACAAGATTATTTTATTGTATGGAGTTTTTGGTAAGTTTGACATTTCCATTGTTTTGGATAAAAAAACAACCTGCGTTTGGGCAGGCTATTTGAGTAAATCACTAACAATATTTTGCATATCATTTTTCGACTGGGCATGGTGAGAACGTTCAATAACATGGTTTCGGGCGCCTTCCTCTAAAGATGCAAAAACTTGCATAGCATCTAAGTTTTGAGAAAGTGCCATGCCAAGTCCGATGGGGATTTCTTTATCATTTAAAATGGACATTTATATCACCTCTATCATAGTATCTGCGAAAAAAGAAAAAATATCAAAGTGTTTTTTGGCAATTTCATTCGTTTTTTCCTATTAAATAAAATATAATATACGATATTGATTGCTTAAAGCATAAAAACAAAGTAAAATATTGTAAAATGCTTTGTTTTATGAAATGATGGTGAATTTTTTTGAAACGTTTAAAAAAACGATATATGTCGATTTGAACAAATTTCAGGGGTACTGGCGTACTTTGGAATAAATGGAGGGATGAATATGATTCGTTCTAAAAAGTTTGTAATTTTAGGAGTTTTATTTATTTTATTAATCAGCTACTTTTGCTTTACATCTACTGCCATTCAGCCCACTTTAAAGGGGTTTTATCAAAGCGAAATGATAAGTGAAGTAGGGAATGCGGAAGCTATGATTATTCAAATTTCAATATTTGAAGATGGTAAGTTTAAGGAGTATATTACGAACCGTTTAGTGAATCAGGGAACGGTGAGAAAGATGAATGATTTTCTATATCATTTTGATGGAGACGAAGCGGATTTTGATATTATATTAAAAAATGATAATTCATTTCAAATTGAAATGTCAAGGCTAAACAATGGAAATCCAATAGAATTAGAAAACGTTAACAGGAATCCCTGTACTTTTGGAGCCCAATGGGATGATGTAGAGGAATATAAAACATACTTAAAATAACAGACGAAAAAGAGCAGGCATTCATATAATACCTGCTCTTTTCCCCTCCCAACAGGGAATTCCCGTTGGGAGGTCCACCCGCATTTATGCTACTACATATAATAGGTAGAAATTAATGTTTTTTCATATGGCCTCTTAATTCTGCACCAACAGATTCACTTAAATGTGCTTTCTGCATTCTTCTCATAGCGTTGAAGTTAGGACGGTTTGCCTGATTTTCCAAAATCCATTCTCTGGCAAAGGAACCATCCTGGATATCCTTCAAGATGCCACGCATTGCTGCTCTTGTTTGCTCGGTGATGATTTTAGGGCCTGCTGTATAATCGCCGTATTCAGCGGTATCACTACAAGAGTAACGCATGAAGGAAAGGCCTTCCTTTACAACCAAGTCAATGATCAGTTTCATTTCATGAATACATTCAAAGTAAGCATTTTCAGGCTGATAGCCAGCTTCTACCAATGTATCAAAACCAGCCTTCATCAATGCGGATACGCCGCCGCAAAGAACTGCCTGCTCACCAAACAGGTCGGTTTCTGTCTCTTCTCTGAAGGTTGTTTCCAAAACGCCGGCTCTGGTTGCGCCCAAGCCGTTAGCATATGCCAAAGCAACTTCCTTTGCATTGCCGCTTGCATCCTGATAAACAGCAATCAAAGCGGGAACGCCGAAGTCTTCTTGATATGTACTTCTTACAACGTGGCCAGGGCCTTTGGGTGCGATCATGATAACGTCTACATCGCTGGGAGGTACGATTTGACCGTAATGGATATTGAAGCCATGGGCAAACGCCAGTGTGGAACCGGATTTCAAATAAGGCTTAATGTCAGACTGATACAATTTTGCTTGAATTTCGTCGTTTACCAAAACCATGATGATGTCAGCTGCTTTTACAGCTTCGGGAGTTGTCATAACAGTCAAGCCGTCAGCTTCCGCGCGAGCTTTGCTTTTGGAGCCTTCGTAAAGAGCAACAATAACGTCAACACCGCTATCTCTTAGGTTCTGAGCATGTGCGTGGCCCTGAGAACCATAACCAACAACTGCAACTTTCTTTCCTGCCAACATTTCTTTCTTTGCGTCCTGTTCATAATACATTTTAGCCATTTTAATTTCTCCTTTTGTTTTTATAATTTTTTTATTTTTACTTTACACCATATAAGCATTTGCTGCCGCGTTCAACGGCAATCAGCCCAGTACGACAGTATTCAAGTATGCCGTAGGGAGCAATATAAGTAAGAAAAGCATTTAGCTTACTACTTTCACCAGTCATTTCAATACAAACAGACTCGGGAGACATATCAACCACTTTCGAGCGGAATACATTTGCTGCATCCAAAATGGTTTGAAGGCTTTCGCCTGTTGCATTGATTTTTGCGATTAAAAGCTCGCGTAAAATTGTGTTTTCGGAGGTCATCAGCTCAACTTTTTTTACATCATAAAGCTTGGAAATTTGTTTGAGCAGCTGATCCTTTTTATTTGCATCTCCTGTTGCGGTGATTGTCATTCTCGACACTTCGGGAATGTTCGTTACACCGCAGGTGAAGCTGTCAATATTGAAATTTCGTTGACTAAAGAGAGATGAAATTCTGGTAAGCGTTCCCGATTGATTTGATACAATGATGGAAACTGCAAATTGCTGATCATTATCATTACTCATTCGAATCACCTCATTTCAAAATAATGTTTTCCAA
>JAQUSU010000064.1 GCA_028710085.1 Anaerotignum sp. | reverse complement strand
CTGCGGAGCATGTGCAAACAACGAGCGTATCCACCGGATTACTTTTCCACGGCTTTTCACTTATTGAGCACTCATTTAAAAAATAGTAATGACGTTTACCCCTTTTTTTGTTATAATAAATATTATTTTATAGGAGTGACGAACATGATACCCGAATTCCAAGAATTAGTGAAAAATTCAAAACTAACCACAAAAGAACGTATGATTGCAGATTATGTTTTGGCAAATTTTAAAGACGCTTGTTTTATCACTTCAACAGCGTTGGCAAATGCCCTTGAAACGAGTCATTCTTCTGTCATCCGCTATAGTCGTGCTCTTGGCTTCTCCGGTTACTCCGATTACCAGCAAGCGATCCGTAAATTATATAACGATTATATTGCTTCTCTTGGTGAAGCTATGCATATTCCAACTTTTAAATTAGCCCAGACAGCTGATTTATTACCGCAACGCTCTATCATGGATGATATTTCTATGCTTACACAGGAAAATATTCAATCTGCTATTTTAAACAATTCTGATGAGCTTTTTGCTGCAGCAAGTGAAAAAATCATCCAATCTAAAACAAAATATATTGTGGGAAACAGAGGTTGCCATTCCATAGCATCATTTTTTTCTGTTATTTTGAAAGATACCCTGCCACATGTTTTTGCAGAACCTTCCGGAGGTTGCAATACCTTTGATTTTTTAAGTGATATAGGAAAGAACGACTGTTTAATTGTCATAAGCTATGCCAGGTATTCCGAGCTTAGTCGCCTTGCTGCTGAATTGGCGCACAAAAAAGGAGCCGCCGTCATCGTCCTTACGGACACTCCCACAGCGCCTCTTTCACAATATGCGAATTTCCTTTTCACGAACTCAGTTAATTCTATCAGCTTTTTTAATTCTATGATTCCATCCATGTATATCGCAGAAGTGTTGGCAACATATATATGTAAAAAGATTGGTAAAAAGAATGAAGATAAGCTTCGGCTTATTGATGAATACACATCAAAATTAAAGCTATATTAAATTTGTTTTGTTCCTATGTAAAAAACTGCACCTCATCCTATTGAAGTGCAGTTTTTTAATATTTTATATAATTTAGGAGGGGTCAGATGCTTCAATATCTCAAATTAATACATAATTAATTATTTTCAAATACCTCTTTATCCAGTTTCCCAAGTGAACTTGCAACTACAGTTGTACCTGTCAAATCACTTACATTGTTTAATACTGTATGTGCAGGGTCAATGGTAGGCCAAATCGCAGCTAATATTGGTATTAAGCTTAAAGGCATTCCAAGCGTTTCCAACAGTACGGTTGACATTACAATACCCGCACCTTTTACGCCTGCAGCACCAACTGATAAAATGATTCCTAAGAACACAAACTGAATGATTCTTGAGGCAGTAATATCAAATCCATAGAGGTTGGATGCAAAAATACAACACAAACCAACAAATAATGCAAATCCATTCATACCACAAGTATTTCCCAATGGAAGGGTAAATCCATAAATATTTTCAGGAATACCAAGCCTTTTTTCTGAAATTTTAATGGATACCGGAAGTGTTGCTGCGGAAGATGTTGTAGTAACAGCTACCAACATAGGTTCCGTAATTTTCTTTAAAAATTTAATGGGACTTAATTTCGCAAAACCTTTAATAATAGCTGGGTATAGAATAAATAATATCAATAATGCGCAGATGTTATCCGTAAGCACAAAAGTGACAACTTCCTTCATTGTTGCACCACTAACGGTATTTACCATGGTTGCCATTAAGGATGCAATACCAAATGGAGAAAATGCCATGACATATTCTGTTATTTTCAACATTGTTTCACTACCCTGATCTATAACAGCGATAAGGCTTTTCACTTTCTCGCCTAATGAAAGTAATGCAACCCCCAAGAAAATCGCAAACACAATGATTTGAAGCATATTCGCATTGGCCATTGCACTGATAACATTATCAGGAACCCAAGAAACTACATTATCAATAAAGCTATAAGAAACACTTTCTACTTGTTCCGCAGTATTTAAAAACTCTGTTGTGCCCGTGCCGGGCTTAACAATCAAACCCGCTATTACCCCCACAGAGGCAGATAATCCTGACGTTACAAGAATGTATAATACAAATCGAAGCCCAACGGTACGAAGCTGTTTTACATCTCCCATTTTACAAACACCACTTGTGATGCTAAAAAACACCAAGGGTACAATAAGCATTTTTAACAGACGAAGAAAAACACTTCCGATTGGTGAAATAACCTCAGCTGTGTGTGGAGAAATAAATCCGATTGCCAAACCAATTGCAATACCGATTAATATCTTTTTACCTAATGACATATTTTTAAGACTGTTCATAAGTAATCCCCCAGTTCCATTTATTTTTTAAATTCATCTGCAATGTTTTTCGTTATTCTTAAAAATTGATCAATATCCTCTTCCCCTTGACAATGCATAGGCGATACACGAATGGCACCCTCTAAGCCCAAAGCTTCAACGATACGTTTAGAGTATACACTGGTGTTAATACGCTCATACACAGTAACGCCACGCTTTTGATACTCCGCTACACACTCTGTAAAACCAATGCCATCAATCCCAATCGCAGCAATTAAATCACGATTCGTAATATCTTGGGTATCAACATAGACATGTACTCCCTCAATCTCTCTAAGACCAGGCGTTTCTTCTGTCCCATCTAGCATACGGCTGAGCAAGGCTCTTTCTTGTAAATGAATGCGGTGCATACCAGCTTTAAATAATTCTCTCTTGTCACCGGTTTTGCCAGCATCCTTCCCGATTTCACAAACATATTTTATTACTTCCATCATTGCATCAAAATTTCCTGGTGCTGATGTACCCAGCTCCCATACGTTTTGATTTTTGGCAAGCAGCTTATGATGCTTCATCGTAGCAACTCTTTCAGATACATAAGCAAAGCCACATCCTCTTACACCAAAAAATTTGTATGGCGCAAAATTCATAACATCCACACCCAATGCCTCTACGTCCATGATCGCATGAGGCACATGTTGTACTGCATCGCTTATGATATAAATATCCGGATTGATTTCTCTGGCTCTTCTTGCAATCTCGGCAATATCCATAATATTTCCAGATATATTGGATGCAGCCATAATGCTTAAACTGCAGGTATTCTTATCTACATATTTCATTACTTCGTCCGGATCAATACCGCCTGTTACTTTATTTGCAGGTACAACTCGGAATTCACGTCCTGTTTTATCACAATAATACTGCATTGCATCATAAGCCGATGGATGCTCTATTGCAGAAGTAACTGCATTCGTTCCCTCTTTCACATTTTCTAAAATTGTTCCAATCGCCTGAAACATGGTTTGAGAAGCTGTTAATTCTGTGATTAAAGCACCACTTTTCGCTCCAAATACAATTTCTAATATTTCTTTTGTCCCTTCTTCCACCAAACCCTTTAAATATAAGGAACGTTCATGGATTCTTTCCGGACAGTCGGGAAACATTTCTGCTGCGCATTTGGCTTCTACTGCTTTTTTTAATCTTAAAGAACCCCCAGAATTATCTAAAAATATTCTTTTTCCGTGATCCGGGTCTGCATCAGCATAAAAAAACTTTTCTTTCAAACCTTCTTGATATGATTTTTCAAATAAAATTCCTTTTTCTTGATTCATTTTCCTTCTCCTTTATTAAACAATATGAATAACCGTAATGTCTGTTTTAACCCTCCTTTTTAATTTTTTTCCAACATAATATTTAATAAAATCAGTTAGCGTTGCTGAAATACCATGATAAAAATATGTATTTTACAAATTACCTGATTTTATGCCTTCCTTTCATTTTGTTCACGATTATTCGTTTTTAAAATAAAAGGTTCTGAATTATTTATACCATATACAACAATTTATTTCAATGTACAAAAAGAACAAAATTGTTCGAATTATTTTATGAAAGAATATTATTGTTCATTTTTGATCTTTTCTGAAGATTCGCCTGCATTGTTTTTTAAACAAAATAATCATTATATTCAAATTGTGGAGATAATTAACATGAAAAAACTAGAAATTATTGTAATTTTTTCCGGTTAAGGTGTATAATTAGAATATTGCAGTGATCAGATAAGAATTTGTTAAGAAAATACCGCAATACTATATGTACTTTAAATTAATATGAAAGGAGAAAATAATGAACGATTTACAGAAAATAGCCGTAGTAATTGATGCTGACAATACACAACTTGCTAAGTTAGGCGAGGTTTTGCGTGAAGTTTCAACACACGGGCGTATTATTGTAAAAAGAGCTTATGGCAACTGGAAAAAGCAAGTCCTAAGAAACTGGGAGGATGAACTAAAGCGCTTGGCGATTAAACCAGAGCAGCAATTTGATTATGTGACCGGAAAAAATACAACTGATATGGCATTGGTGATTGACACGATAGAATTACTGCATAAAGCCATCTATGATGCTTTTGTCATCGTTTCAAGTGATAGTGATTATACACCACTGGCCATTAAGCTCCGTGAATCAGATGTATATGTTATTGGGGTTGGGGAAAAGAAAACACCTGAATCTTTCAGAAATTCATGTGATGAATTTATATTTTTAGAAAATCTCTCTATTAATGTTGATAATGAATTATCAAAAGAAAATGTTACAAATATATCCAGCGATGCCATAAATGCGAATGACAGTATCAATGAAATTCACAAATTATTAAAAATTGCATCTGATACCTATCAAGACGATGATGGATATGTAAATGTTAGTGCCGCTGGGACATTTATCAAAAGAACGAAACCTGATTTTGACGCTCGTTCCTATGGATATTTAAAGTTGCCCCAATTATTGGAAGCATTTCCACAAAAATATGAAATGAAAAGATATCCGGGGAAAGGGAAAGTTACGATTGTAGCTTATAAATGTAAATAGCATTTATCAAAGGAAACGTTGATTTAATGGAGGGTGCTAGAATAATAAATTTAGGAGGCTTTTATTATGATGAAAAAATTTATAGGTTTTCTTTTGAGTTTCTGTTTGCTTTTTTCCGTATCGACTACAGTTTTTGCAGCTAATTCTTATACCCTTGAAAAAATAAAAAATACATATTCTGTATTAACAGGAGAAGTTACAAAAATTTCCGAGGATAGAATTAAGCTTTCAAAAATAAGCGATGCCCTTTGGAGTGATATTAAGGGAGCTCAAAAAGCAGACTATATTATTCTTGACACAACGGGTTTTGAGAATACAAAGTTTTGTGACGGAGATATAATAAGGGCATATTTCATAACTAATTTTATGGTTGATTATAGATCAGAAATAGACGTAGATGATTATGCCTTTGAGCTTTTGGCATACCAGCGAAATGACCAAGAAATTTCCGTTGAAGAAATGGCGGAATTTTTAGAAGGAATAGGTGTTTTGAATGGATATGAGGACGGGGAACTACATTTGGAGCGAAATATAACCAGAGCTGAATTTACATCGATTATGATGAAAATTTTTGGTGTTTGGGGGTATAACTATGAAACAAAAATTGCATTAGAGGGAACCACCTTTCCATTTAAGGATGTTCCGAAAGACCACTGGGCTAGAGAGTCTATTATATATGCTTTTGCCAATGGAATGATAAGCGGAAAGAGTGGAGATACCTTTGCCCCCGACGAAAACATCACGATAAGAGATTGTATTGTTGTTTTGTTGAAAGCCAATACAAAATACGAAGACCAACGCCAACTTCTTTTAGATGTTGTAAAAACTTTAGGCGGTTATCCTGATGGATATTTAAAAATTGCCAAGGAAAATGGGCTTATTACAGATCAGTTACCTGATAAAATTGCTACCAGAGGTGAGGTTGCTAAAATTTTGTACAATGCCTATAATCATGAAGCAAATATGACATATCTTACGGCTGCCAAGCCGGTGATCTATCTTTATCCACAAAAAGATACCGATGCAACAGTAGAAGTGTCCTTTGATGGGGATTTTACGTTCACATATCCCGAATACAAGGATAGTTGGGCTGTAACGGCAAGACCAGATGGAACGCTTATCAGTGGAACAACGGAATATCCATACCTTTTTTGGGAAGGCAAAGTAATGAATTATTCACCCAAATTTGACGAGGGCTTTTTGGTTAGCAAAAAAGAAACCGTTTCCTTTTTAGAAGAAAAATTGGAACGATTAGGTCTTAACGAAAAAGAACGGGCAGACTTTATTACATACTGGGCGCCACAACTAATAAAAAATGATTATAACATCATTAAATTTGATACAGAGGAATATGCTTCAAAAGTTTCTCTTAACATTACGCCGCAACCTGATAGCATGATTCGGGTATTTATGGTATATAAAGCTGCAAATGGAAACGAAAGTATAAAGAAACAGGAGTTAAATTCGGTTGAAAGAAACGGATTTGTTGCTGTTGAATGGGGCGGAGCTTTAGAAGAGTAAAATATGAGCTTCTTTGATATGAAAAAATGGAGCGCTAGGGCATGCTATACCAAAGCGCCCAGTACACTGGGGAAAATATAAAAAATTCGTACTGTGCCAACGGTCACATTGCTTGGCGTGAATATATTCTAATCTGGATAGTAAATCACCATATTAAGTAAACAGGTTGTGTCACCTGTGTTTTCATAACTATGGTGTTCGTCAGCTTTGAAGCGTATTGCTTTGCCCGCATTAACAATAAAACTTTTTTCGCCTAGCATAACGGTCACCTCTCCATTGAATACAGTTAGAAATTCTTGCGTACCCTGCAAATGAGGTTCCGTCGATAAATACCCTCCCTTTTGAAATTCAACAGAATATATTTCAAAGCGTCGACCACTGTCAAAGGAGAAGGTTGGATAAATTTTTACCCTCCCTTCATCTTCAAGCAAGGGTTCAAGATCGCTAATGTCTATCAATTCAACATTCGTTTCCACATAATTTATGAATTGTGAAAAAGATACTTTCAACCCATTTGCAATCTTCCACATCGTTGATACGGTGGGATTTACTTCACAACGTTCAATTTGTCCAAGCATACTTTTACTCACACCTGAAAGCTTTGCCACGGTATCGAGGCTAAGCTTTTTTTCTTCCCTTACTCTTTTTAAGTTTTCAGAAATTACACGGCTAAGATTATCCAAAAAAACGCCCCCTAGCGATTGACATTATACTGCACAAATGATATTATTATACTGCACAATCAATATACTACTTATATTGTGCAGTATATAGTATATCACATTATAAATATGGAGTAAAGGGAGGCGGAACTTTTAATGCTAAATCTTTTAGAATTTTTATCCTTTGTTTTTGTATCAAACATTTCCCCAGGGCCGAATGCAATCCTTTCAATGTCCAATGCCGGAAAGTATGGATTTAAAAAAGGTATTCTATTTAATTTCGGCGTATTCATAGGGGTATTCATCGTATTACTCTTGTGCAGCCTCTTTAGTTGGGTCATACTTGATATTTTTCCTGCATTCCAGATGATTATGGTTTGGATTGGTGCCGCATACATATTGTGGCTCGCTTGGACTACACTAAAAAGCAAGCCTGTCACACAAAAAAAGTCCACGAAAGAAATGAGTAATTTATTTTTGCAAGGTGTTGTTTTGCAATTTGTCAATCCAAATACAATTTTATATGGAATAACTGTTTTTTCTTCATTTGTTCTTCCCCGATATCAATCACCTTTTATTTTGACGTTATTTTGTGTTATACTTTCCTTAGCTTCCTTTTTCTGTACAGGATGTTGGACTGTGTTTGGCGCAGTATTTCAAAAATTTATTGCAAAACATACGAAAATGATTCATGTCATTTTAGCAGTATTATTAGCATATTGTGCTGCTTCCTTAGTTATAAAAACAATTTAGAATTTTTCTATTTATTCTTCAACTTCTCTTTTTAGCTTCATTTAAGCTTAAAATGGCATACTCATTCCACAACAACGCCCCCCCAAAAAACATATTTTATATGAAAATATAAAATCACAGGAGGTATTATGCTACTACTTTTTAATGTAACCCTGGCTTGGATCAGTGTGGGCCTTATGGTTACCTTATCCATCATTTATCTGTTGAGAATCGCAAACAAGCACTTTTTCAACAATCAAAATGAAACACTTAAAAAATGGAATCGACGTTTGCGCAAGCATCATAAATGGATGGGAATTCTGGTTGTCATCACAGGGCTATTACATGGAATTTTGTCCAGCTTTTCCGTGCTAAGCTTTAATATGGGTACCATGCTACTGGTGGTCTTCATTCTTCTTGCACTCAGCTTTATGTTTCGGAAGATTTTTTCAAAGGGATGGATGAAGCTTCACCGTCTTTTGACAGGGCTGGCGTTTGTCCTTCTTGTCCTCCATCTTGTTGAGGTTGGCGGTTTTGTAGGTGTGGACGGCATAAAGACGGCTTTGCAACACGACGCTTTGCTTAAGAGCTCCTCCGTTTCACAAGGAAAAGCAGAGGCTGAAATCACAGACACAATCACACAGGATTCACAAGAAACAGCTTCCGGCGAAGCTTTCCTCCAAAAAGAGGATACAACCAATAGCAGCAACACAGTGACAGATGAAACTGCTTCAACGCCCAAAGACACAATCCCAGAAGCTGTTTCCGACAATTCCGGAGGGACAGAGGATACCACCTCAGGGTCATATATTGATGGCACCTACACCGGCACAGCTGACGGCTATGGCCCCGGCTTGACCGTGGAGGTTGTTATAGAAAACGGCTACATCGCTTCCGTAGAGGTGGTTGCCCATAACGAAAAAAATGAGCGCTTCTATGGAGAACCCGTTGAGGTTATCCCGACAGAAATCGTTGCGGCACAAAGCACTGATGTAGATATTATTACCGGTGCAACCTTCACCTCCAACGGTATTAAAAACGCCGTGAATAATGCATTGGCGAATGCATTAAAATAGCCGGTTATACACAATGCTAACCGAGGGCTTCCCACCGTTGAAATTATGCCTTTTTGATTGCCCACGGAATAAATTAAGGGTTCCCTAACTTTTTCATGTTGCAACCCCTCTTTTTCTGGTAAAATATTATTAGAAAAAATAAAGAATTTTAAATGGGGGTTATTATGAACATCTTAGTCAGTGCCTGTCTTTTGGGGAAAAATTGCAAATATAATGGCGGAAATAATTTCAATCAAGCCGTTGTGGACTTTATTCAAGGGCATAACTGCATCAGCATCTGTCCTGAGATGCTAAGCGGTTTAGGTTGTCCAAGGGAATGCGTTGAGATTGTTGACGGTGCTTTTATGACAAAAAGCGGCAAAAACGTCACTGCAGAATTTCAAAGGGGTGTTACCCTTGCTATGGATAAAATTCATTCAAAAGGGATAGACTTGGCAATTTTACAATCCAGAAGCCCAACCTGCGGCGTAAATCAAATATACGACGGAACCTTCGAGGGCTCTTTAACGAAGGGACAAGGGCTTTTTGCCAAAACCTTGAAGGAAGCAGGCATTACCGTAACAGATTGCGAAGATATTCAGGCTTAACGCAAAAAAAGGCTGGGGAAATCCCCGCCTTTTTTCATTATATCCAGTAATTCACTTCTTGGCTTCTTCCAAGCCTTGGGCAACGGCCTCTAAAATTGCCTGTGCTGAGTATGCATTTTCCTGAGAAACCTGAATCGTCAAGGCTTGCGTTTTTACTACCTCTTTGCATACCTCCTCTGCCGCCGATTGCAAGAGCGGATAAAATACCATTGTGCTTTCAGATACCTCAGTAAGGGCAACATCCTCAATCTTCCCGTCCTCAATGGTAACGGAAACCATTGCACTTTCATCGCCTACGGCAAGCTGCGTATGGTATACACCATCCCGATATGTACCTGAATCATTGTCACCCAAGCTTAAGAAAAACCAAATCAGCCCAACCAGAATAATGACGCCCAACACAGCAAATACAACCGTCTTGATGAGCTCTTTTAACTTTACCACCATAAACCTTGTGCCGCCCACCTTACTCCCTCCTAGAAAACATTTCTTACATTTACCATATGTTTGTCATTTTGCCTTTATTCCGCTGTACAAGTTTACCTTGAAAAAAAGCTCTCCATTGGGTATCATGGAAAGAAAAGGAGGACAATACTATGGCATTACGCTTTATCATCGGTGCCGCCGGCACAGGAAAAACCCATCTTTGTATGGATGAAATCATAGAAAATCAAACAGCTGGCAAAGGACGTCAAATTTTCATTGTGCCTGAACAGTTTACCTCCCAAGCAGAGCGCGACTTGATTACCCGAAGCCTGCAAAATGCCATTCTCTTGGCAGAGGTGCTCAGCTTTGGCCGCCTTGCCCATCAAATTTTCCGAAAAAACGGCATGGGGCAAAGGGTTCCCTTAGGGGACATGGGAAAAACCATGGCATTGCAAAAGGTTTTGCTGGATGAAAAAGAAAACCTCTCTTTTTTTCGTAATGTAATGAACAAAAGCGGCTTTGTAGATCAGCTCAGCCTGACCATTTCCGAATTTTTTCAATATGATATAGAGCCACAACAGCTTATGGAAAAGGCGAATTCTGAAACACTGACCAAGGGTGTCACGGAAAAGCTGACGGACTTAGCAAAAATATACGAGGCTTATATCAGCTTTACAAAAAAGGACTATATTTCGGCTGATGAAACCCTCGCCCTTTTGGCGGCACAGCTTTCCACAACAACACCCTTTCAAAACACGGAGCTATGGCTTGATGGTTTTTATGGCTTTACGCCCCAAGAATTTTTAGTGATTGAAAATTTACTTAAGCTTTCCCCAAGAGTAACCATTACCCTGCCTATGGATGAAAAAAGCTTTTTTGCGCCATTTTTAACTCCTTCGGCACCCTTTTATGAACCATATATGGCAAAAAATAAATTGCTACGTCTGGCGGAAGAAAATGGTATTTCCGTGGAAGCCCCAGTTTTTCTTACCGAAAATCACAGGGCAAAAACAGGAGCTTTAAAGGCCTTAGAAAAAAATTATTTTCAGGGCTATTATAAAAAATGCAGCTTAACGGAAAGCGTTAAAATCGTTTCCTGCCCAACCAAGCAGGAGGAAATTATGTTTACCGCAGGTAAAATAACCAGCCTTGTACGGGAAAATGGCTTGCGCTATAAGGAAATCGCCATCGTAACCAATGCAATGGAGGTTTATGAAAAAAGTCTTCGGGGCATTTTGCGTGAATACAGCATTCCCTGCTTTATTGACAGCCGTCGGGAAATTTCTACCCACCCCTTAATCACCATGGTAACGTCTCTTTTGGATTGCTTGGTGTACGACTTTCGATATGAAAATGTATTCTCCTATTTGAAATCAAGCCTTGCCCCTTTTTCCTACGGGGAGCTGGATGCTTTGGAAAACTATGTCCTCGCCTACGGAATCAAGGGCTATAAGTGGCAAAAGGAAGCGTGGGAATATGGGATGAAAAAAGAGGGTGAGGAAGCCATAAATGCTATGAACCTTTTACGGCAGCGGTTTATGGAGCCTTTTTTACCCTTCCTGAAAATAAAAAAGAAAGCACAGCGCCCTCTTAAGGAATTTATTTCTCTGCTCATTCAGCACTTGGAAGCCCTTGGTGTCGCCGAAACCCTTTCCCAATGGACAGAGGAAGCCGTAAAAAATGGCAGTCCTGCAAAGGCGGAGGAGCATCGGCAAATTTGGCAGCTTTTGATGCAGGTGTTGGAAAAGGCAACGGAAATTCTAGGCGAAGAACCGATGACAATAGGGGATGCCGCAAAAATTCTTTGTGCGGGGCTTCAAAAATGCACCATGGGCGTCATTCCGCCTACCAGCGATTGCCTTGTGGTGGGCGATATTGAGCGTTCCCGTCTTGCTGAAATCAAATACCTTTTTGTGCTTGGCGTAAATGAGGGCATTCTTCCCTCTCCCACCCAGCCACAAGGTATTTTTACAGAAGCCGAGCGACAGCTTTTAACGGAAACTGGCATGGAATTGGCAAGCGGCGGCAAGCAAAAAGCCTTTGAGGAGCAATTTCTCATTTATCGTGGACTTACCCGCCCTTCCCATGGTTTGTTTCTCACCTATGCAAACGGCGAAACAGAGGGAAAAGCCCTCTTTCCCTCCCCCATCATTGACCGCCTTTGCCGCATGGACAACGAATTAAAGGTTCAGCCTTATGCAGGGTTTCAGCCAAAGGAAATGGTTCCCCCTTCCGCCTTTCATCTTCTGGGAGAAAAAATGCGGAGTCACAAAAAAGATTCTTCCATGGAGCCTCTTTGGCAGGACATTTATAGCTTTTTTGCCACTGAGCCTATGTGGGAAAATCGACTTTCCTTGCTTCGCAAGGGCTTTATAACGACGAAAAAGCAGGAAAAGCTTTCCCCAAAAACCATTAAAATGCTATATCGCGAAAAAATCTTTTCCAGTCTTTCTCGCTTGGAACGCTTTGCCGCCTGTCCCTTCTCCTATTATGTGGAATATGGGTTAAAAGCAACGGAGCGTAAGCTTTATCAGCTACATACCCCCGATTTAGGATCGCTGTTTCACGAGGTTTTAGAGCTATTTTCCAATAAAATAAATACGGAAAATATCTCTTGGGATTCCTTATCACAGGAAAAAACGGAAGAACTGATTTTTGAAGCCGTAGACCTTGCCGCCCCCAAATTGGGTGACCAAATCTTAATGGATACTGCGGCAAATCAATACCTCATCCGCCGTTTGAAACGCATTTCTGCCCGTGCAGCGTGGACACTGGTGCGGCATTTGAAAAGCGGAGATTTTGTTCCCGAGGGCTATGAAATGGGCTTTGGCAATCACGAAGCCCTGCCTTCTATCGTCATTGAGCTGGCAGAGGGCAACCAACTGGTTCTTTCGGGAAAAATCGACCGTGTGGATTTATTGGATGCCCACGGAAATCGCTACGCAAAAATCATCGACTATAAATCAGGCTCCAAAGCCTTTAGCTTTCAGGATATTTATTACGGCCTACAGCTTCAGCTGCTCATTTATTTGGATGCCTATTTAAAGCATTACGAAAAAACAGACACGCCAATGAAGCCAGGCGGCGTTTTCTATTTCAGAATTATGGACCCCAATATTTCTCTCAGTCAAGAAATGAGTGCCGAGGAAATTGAAGAGGCATTGTATCAAAAAATGCAAATGTCAGGCTTAATTTTAGAAAATGATGCAGTGATTCAAGGGCTTGACCACATTTTTATTGAGGAGGCAAAGGGGAAAAGCTCCGCCATTGTTCCTGTGGGGTATACAAAAAAAGGGGAGCCTTCAGCCTCCGCCTACCTTGCAGATGAATCGGAATATGAAAAACTGCTTTCCTTTGTTGTCAGGCAGGCGGCAGAGCTTGGAAATTCCATACAAAGCGGGATGATCACCCCATCACCTTACCGCAAAAACG
>JAQUSU010000063.1:6692-13353 GCA_028710085.1 Anaerotignum sp. | reverse complement strand
ATTGGCTATAAAGAAAGCGAACTGGTGAAGCTGGATATTTTGGTAAACAGAGAAACAGTGGATGCCCTTTCCTTTATTGTGCACAAGGATTCAGCCATAGAAAGAGGCAGAAAAATGTGCGAAAAGCTGAAAAAGGAAATCCCCAGACATCAGTTTGAAATTCCAATTCAGGCATCAATTGGCAGTAAAATTATTGCAAGAGAGACTATCAGCGCCCTGCGCAAGGACGTTTTGGCGAAATGCTATGGTGGCGATATTACCAGAAAAAAGAAGCTGCTTGAAAAGCAAAAAGAGGGCAAAAAGCGTATGCGTCAGATTGGTAACGTAGAGGTGCCCCAGCAGGCGTTTATGAGCGTTTTGAAGCTGGAAGACGAATAATTGAAATGGCTTTTTATCTCGCATAATTTTATATGCAAGTAAAATAAAACTTAAAAAATAGGATAGCTCATAGCGGAGCTTTGATTGAATGCTGTTTCTTTCACTTCATTCAATACAAGGCTTGCACTATGAGCTATTTTTTCTTAGTGGCAGTTGATGCTGTATTATCATTTTACAAGGGATTCTTTGTCTTTATGTAAATGGCCGTTTGTGTAGAAAAACATTGCCACAGCTGCGCTGCAAATGATGATATAGCCTAACCAACTATAATGATCCGGTACTTGACCGAAGGCGAAGAAGCCCAATAATGCGGCAAAAGGAATTTGTGAATAATCGAAAACGGATATTTCCCTTGCCGGTGCATAGCAATAAGCGGCGGTGATGCCGAATTGACCGCCTGTGGCTGCAAGACCAGCCAAAAGTAGGGTTACTGCTTGATGCAAACTCATGGGATGGAATTGAAAAATTAAAAAAGGCAAGGTTACAAGGCAGGAAAAGGCGGAAAAAAAGAAAACAATGATAGGGCCTTGCACGCCCCTTTGCCCCATTGCCCTCACACAGGTATAGGCCGCTCCTGCACAGATGCCCCCGAAAAGGCCGATCATGGCGGGATAAAAATCCATATTCAGGCCCGTTGGTTTTACAACGAAAAGCGCACCAATGAACGCTGCAATGATGGAGGAGAGCTGAAATAAATTTATTTTTTCCTTTAAAATCAGGATGGCGAATAGTACGGCAAAAAAAGGTGACATTTTGTTTAAGAGAGATGCATCGGAAAGTACCAAATGATCCACCGCATAAAAATTGGATACAATGCCAATGGTACCGAAAATAGAGCGATAAAGTAAATACCGTTTTGATTGGTTATCGATATGGAGGTCGGGTTTCTCTTTTCGTAAAATGATAAAAGCAAAAATCATTGCAACTAAGTTACGAAAAAAGCTTTTTTGTATGGAAGGCAGATCACCGGACAGACGGACAAAAAGGTTCATCAAGGCGAAAGAAAATGAGGACAGGACGATGCACAAGATGCCCTTTTGTTGATTACTCATAATAAAGGATCCTTTCTAAATTTCATTTGTGGGGATCAACCCTGTTTGTTTGCGCTGTGCTGCTTCCAATTTTGAATATGGGCAGCCGCAATAATCCTGGCGATAAAGCCCGTAAATTTCTGAAAGCTGGCAAGAACGAAGAAAGCCGCCACGTTTTTTAAAGTCGGAGAACAAATATGGAATATTATATTCTTCAGAAAGCTGTTTGCCAATCTGATTTAATGCCTGCGCATCTTTATGAGGGCTTATGGATAAGGTGGTCGTAAAGTAGTCAAAGCCTCTATTTTTGGCTTCTTCAGCGGTTTTCAGTAAACGCAACCCATAGCAGGCTTTACACCGAGGCCCGCCTTCAGGTTCCGTTTCATGACCCTTTGCCAAGGCAAAAAAGGATTCTGTATCATATTCTCCCAAAAGAAAACCTACAGGGCAATCCAAAGGCATTGTTTCAATTAATTTTTGCTGCTCTTCGGCACGAAAAAAAAATTCCTTATGAGGGGCAATGTTTGGATTATAATAGAAAACAGTAATATCAAAGTGGGAAGATAGATATTCCAGTACATAAGAAGAGCAAGGAGCACAACAGCTATGAAGCAATAGCCGTGGTCGTTTTTTTGCAGATTCCAATTGTTTTAGGGTTTTGTCCAATATCATTTGATAATTTTCTCTATTCAAAATAAGCACCTCGTTCCAAAAGCTATAAAGAGTGTAGCAACATTTTTATGTAAAGGAAAGAGAATCAGGGTGAAAAATTACATTGTACTAAAAAAAGAACAATATTTTTCAACAAAAATACATTTTCAAGATGCTGAAAATAAAAAAATACCGCTGAAATTCAAGGGTAAATTATCAAAAAAATTATGCAAATTGAAATTTCGACAAGATTCGATGAGAGAAAAGAGAAAGCTGAGATAGAAAATGAGTGTGCACTTTGTATTTGCAAAAAAACGGAAAAATCATGTAAAATCATGAAAAAGCCCATGAAAAGGGCTTGACAAGACGCCAAATAAATGGTAAAATGTTTCACACATTGACGAACATTGACAATATCCCAATTTAAAAGCAGTATAGCACAATGGGAAATAAAGTTCAACAGGATTTTTGAAGTTGACTGATTTTTCGTTGAATTTGCCTATTTTGTTAGATAATATGAATCATTTTTGAATTGCCTGGAGGTTGTTTTTGTTCAATATATACGAGGGTGTGAAGTCATTTGGCAATATACCCAATTGTAAGGATTAGAATTCTTAAAGAAAGAGACTTTTGTTATGGCCGCTGATCAAAGGCGGTGCAGGCAAAGGTCTAGCTTTGTTTAAGCAATTCTAAATTTTTTGTGCTCAGACGAGGGAAATTCCCTTTTTCGCTTATTTTTAGGAAGCGTTGGTTTTGTCGGTGCAATCATTATTTCGAGAGGTGACAAGATGGAAAAAAACAGAATTCGCACACTCCATTTAGGGGATGCAACCAGAATAAGCTATTCTAGAATCAATGAGGTTTTAGATATGCCCAATCTGATTGAAGTGCAGAAAAACAGCTACCAGTGGTTTTTGAGCGAGGGGCTGAAGGAGGTATTTGAGGATGTTTCTCCAATTACAGATTTTAGCGGAAACCTTGTACTGGAATTCATTGACTTTTCTTTGGATTCCGAACCCAAATTCTCCATTGAAGAGTGTAAAGAAAGGGATGCAACCTTTGCGGCTGCATTAAAAGTGAAAGCCAGACTTTACAACAGAGAAATGGATGAATTAAAGGAACAGGAAATCTTTATGGGAGATTTCCCTTTGATGACTGAAACCGGTACCTTTATTATTAATGGTGCGGAACGTGTTATCGTTAGCCAGCTTGTTCGTTCTCCCGGCATTTACTACGCTTCGGATTTTGATAAAATTGGAAAGAAACTGCTTTCTGCCACGGTAATCCCTAACAGAGGTGCGTGGCTGGAGTATGAAACGGATTCCAATGATGTATTTTATGTCCGCGTGGATCGTACCAGAAAGGTTCCTGTTTCTGTTTTGATTCGTGCCATGGGCATTGGAACTGACGCAGAAATACTTGAAATGTTTGGCGAAGAACCTAAAATTTTAGCTACCTTGGAAAAAGACATTTCAAAAAGCCATGAAGAAGGCTTGGTAGAGATTTACAAGAAGCTGCGCCCCGGTGAGCCTCCTACAGTGGAAAGCTCAAAATCCTTATTGGATGGGATGTTCTTTGATCCCAAGCGTTACGATTTGGCAAAGGTTGGTCGTTATAAATTCAACAAAAAGCTTGCTTTGAGAAACCGCATCCGTGGTACAAAGCTTGGACAAAACGTGGTTGACCCTATGACGGGCGAGGTTGTTGCAGAGGCAGGAGAAATCCTGACTTTGGAAAAGTGTGAGGAAATTCAAAACACAGGCGTTCCTTATGTTTTTGTTGAGGTTGAGGATAAAATGCTGAAGGTTCTGAGCAATCAGGCCGTTGCAATAGATGGGTATATTGAAGAGTTTGGCTTAAAAGCACAGGATGTTGGCATTAGGGAGCTGGTTTACTATCCATTATTGGTGCGGATTTTGGAAGAGTACCACAGTGCAGAGGAAATTGCTGCTGCCATTAAACAAAACATCCACGAATTAATTCCCAAGCATATCACAGTGGAAGATATGTTTGCTTCTATTAATTATGTGCTGCATTTGGATTATGCATTCGGCAATGTGGATGATATTGACCATTTGGGCAACAGACGTATTCGTTCCGTTGGCGAGTTGTTGCAAAACCAATTCCGTATCGGCCTTTCCAGAATGGAAAGAGTTGTTAGAGAAAGAATGACAACACAGGATTTGGCTGTTGTTACACCTCAGGCGTTGGTAAACGTTCGTCCTGTTACGGCTTCCATCAAGGAGTTCTTTGGAAGCTCTCAGTTGTCTCAGTTTATGGATCAGAATAATCCCCTTTCCGAATTAACACACAAGCGCCGTTTATCCGCATTGGGACCCGGCGGTTTGTCAAGAGAAAGAGCGGGCTTCGAGGTTCGTGACGTTCACCACTCTCATTATGGTAGAATGTGCCCCATTGAAACACCAGAAGGCCCTAACATCGGTTTGATTAATACCCTTGCAACCTTTGCAAGAATTAACGAATACGGCTTCATTGAAGCACCTTACAGAAAGGTGGATCATAGCGGTGAGGAGCCACAAGTTACAGGAGAGTTCATTTATGTAACCGCCGATGAAGAGGAAAACTACAATGTTGCACAGGCCAATGAACCTTTGGATGAAGTAGGTCACTTTGTGCATAAAAAAGTAACCGGTCGACATAAAGAAGATATTATTGAAGTTGACAGAAGTCAAATCCACCTGATGGACGTTTCGCCCAAGCAGATGGTTTCTGTTGCGACTGCACTCATTCCTTTCTTGGAAAACGACGATGCAAACCGTGCCCTCATGGGTTCTAACATGCAGCGACAGGCAGTACCCCTTATGGTGACAGACTCGCCTATTGTTGGTACAGGTATGGAATACAAAACCGCAAAAGACTCAGGCATTTGTGTGATTGCAAAAAATGCCGGTGTTGTGGAAAGAGTTTCTGCGCATGAAATTGTTGTGCGTAACGATGCATCTGGGAGAGACAGATACAAAATGGTGAAGTACCAAAGAAGTAACCAAAGCACCTGCTTGAACCAGAAGCCTATTATTAACGAGGGCGACAGGGTTGAGGCAGGACAGATTATCGCTGATGGTGCTTCTACTTGTAAGGGCGAATTGGCGCTGGGCAAAAACCCCCTTATTGGCTTTATGACTTGGGAAGGCTATAATTACGAGGATGCTGTTTTGTTAAGCGAAAGATTGGTTCAAGAGGATGTTTATACCTCTGTTCATATCAGTGAGTTTGAAGCAGATGCCAGAGATACAAAGCTGGGGCCTGAAGAAATCACAAGAGATATCCCCAACGTGGGTGATGATGCGCTGAAGGATTTGGATGAAAGAGGTATTATTCGTATTGGTGCCGAGGTTCTTCCTAACGATATTTTGGTTGGTAAGGTTACACCTAAGGGCGAAACAGAGCTGACGGCAGAAGAAAGACTCCTTCGTGCCATCTTCGGCGAAAAGGCAAGAGAAGTTAGAGATACTTCCCTGCGTGTGCCTCACGGCGAAACAGGCATTATCGTTGACGTTAAAATCTTTACCAGAGAAAACGGCGACGATGTTGGCCCTGGTGTAAATCAGCTGGTGCGTGTATATATTGCGCAAAAGAGAAAAATTTCCGTTGGTGATAAAATGGCTGGTCGTCATGGTAACAAGGGTGTTGTTTCCCGCGTGTTGCCTGTGGAGGATATGCCTTTCCTGCCCAACGGGCGTCCTTTAGACATTGTGTTGAACCCATTGGGTATTCCTTCTCGTATGAATATCGGTCAGGTATTGGAAACTCACCTTTCCTTGGCTGCAAAGGCATTGGGCTGGAAAATCAGCACACCTGTATTTGATGGTGCAAACGAAATTGATATTATGGATACGTTAGAGATGTCCAACGACTATGTAAATACAAGCTGGGAAGAGTTCTCCAAGAAATGGAAGCCTTTATTGCAGGGCGATATTCTTGACGAGCTTTATGCAAATAGAGACCATAGAGAAGAATGGAAGGGCGTTGCCATTTCCAGAGACGGCAAGGTTTCTTTGCGTGATGGGCGTACCGGTGAATTTTTCGATAACCGTGTAACCGTTGGCTTTATGCATTACTTGAAGCTCCACCACTTGGTTGATGATAAGATTCATGCGCGTTCCACAGGCCCTTATTCCTTAGTAACACAGCAGCCTTTGGGTGGTAAGGCACAGTTTGGCGGTCAGCGTTTCGGTGAAATGGAAGTTTGGGCGCTGGAAGCATATGGCGCTGCTTATACGCTGCAGGAAATCCTGACTGTAAAATCCGACGATATTGTTGGCCGTGTGAAGACCTACGAAGCAATTGTGAAGGGCGAAAATATTCCTGAGCCTGGTGTGCCTGAATCCTTCAAGGTTTTATTGAAGGAATTGCAGTCCTTGGCGCTGGATATTCGCGTGCTGCGTGAAGATCAAACAGAGGTTGAAATCAGAGAATCCGTAGAAGAAGTGGATGATTTGAATGTTAATATTGATGGGTTTGATGCGGAAGAGAAAGACTATCGTCGCGCAAAACCGCTGACGGCCGAAGAAGAGCTGGTTGATTTCCTTTTTGATGGTGAAGAAAGCACTGATGGTGAAGAAAGCACTGATGGTGAAGAA
>JAQUSU010000063.1:0-6592 GCA_028710085.1 Anaerotignum sp. | reverse complement strand
TGATGGTGAAGAAAGCACTGATGGTGAAGAAAGCACTGATGGTGAAGAAGCCGTTGAGGCGGAAGTTGATGATCCGCTGGATGATTTTGAAGAGGAACTGCTGGATGACGATTTTGTGGACGAGGAATAAGGAGGCAGAACACAGCCATGAATACACAAAAAACAGAACAAGGAATTGTTTTTGATTCCATAAAGATTGGTTTGGCGTCTCCTGAAAAAATTCTTGAGTGGTCAAGAGGCGAGGTTAAAAAACCTGAAACAATTAACTACAGAACATTAAAGCCTGAAAAAGATGGTCTTTTTTGTGAAAGGATTTTTGGGCCTACAAAGGACTGGGAATGCCACTGTGGCAAGTATAAAAGAATTCGCTACAAAGGCGTTATTTGTGATCGCTGTGGCGTTGAAGTAACCAAGGCGAAGGTAAGACGTGAAAGAATGGGCCACATTGAGTTGGCTGCACCTGTTTCTCATATCTGGTATTTTAAGGGCATCCCCTCCAGAATGGGTCTGATTCTTTCCATGAGCCCCAGAGCTTTGGAAAAGGTACTGTATTTTGCATCCTATATTGTGCTCAATGCGGGCAATACAGAATTGCAGTATAAGCAGCTACTAAGTGAAAGAGAATACAGAGAAGCATACGATAAATATGGCAATACGTTTGAGGCTGCAATGGGTGCGGAAGCAGTGAAGCACCTATTAATGGATATTGACCTGGAGAAGGAATCGGTTGAGCTCAAGGCGCAGCTAGAAGACACTGCAGGCCAAAAGAGAGTACGTATTATCAAAAAGCTTGAGGTAATTGAAAGCTTTAGAGTTTCCGGGAATAAGCCTGAATGGATGATTTTGGATGTTGTTCCCGTTATTCCTCCTGATATTCGTCCTATGGTTCAGCTTGATGGCGGACGTTTTGCAACAAGTGATTTAAATGACTTATATAGACGTGTTATTAACAGAAATAACCGTTTGAAGAGACTCTTGGATTTGGGTGCGCCTGACATTATCGTAAGAAATGAAAAGAGAATGCTCCAAGAGGCAGTGGATGCTTTGATCGACAACGGCAGACGTGGCAGACCTGTAACAGGCCCCGGTAACCGTGCGCTGAAATCTCTTTCTGATATGCTAAAAGGCAAGCAGGGACGTTTCCGTCAGAACTTATTGGGCAAACGTGTTGACTACTCCGGTCGTTCCGTTATCGTTGTTGGGCCTGAGTTGAAAATCTATCAGTGCGGCTTGCCTAAGGAAATGGCAATTGAATTATTTAAGCCCTTCGTTATGAAAAAATTAGTTGAAGATGGCTTGGCACACAATATTAAATCCGCAAAGAGAATGGTGGAAAGACTTCAGTCGGAAGTTTGGGATATTCTTGAGGATGTTATTAAAGAGCATCCTGTTATGTTAAACCGTGCCCCAACACTGCATAGATTGGGTATTCAGGCGTTTGAGCCTGTTTTGGTAGAAGGCCGTGCTATTAAGCTGCATCCTTTGGTATGTACTGCTTATAATGCCGATTTCGATGGTGACCAGATGGCGGTGCACGTTCCTCTTTCCGTAGAGGCTCAGGCGGAATGCCGTTTCTTACTGCTTTCACCTAACAACTTATTGAAACCCTCTGATGGTGCGCCTGTAACCGTGCCTTCCCAGGATATGATTTTGGGTATGTATTATCTGACGCTGGAAAGAGATGATATGAATGCCCGTTATGAAGAAGACCTGCTCGATGGAGAAGGTAACGTGGTGAAAGCAAAAGGCGAGTTCATCATGAAACCATTCAAGGACGAAAAAGAAGCAATTCTTGCATACGACAATCATCAAATTGCTTTACAAGAAGTAATTCGTGTGAGAAGAGAATTAACCTTTAACGGCATGCGGGAAGTTCGTATGGTTCGTACCACGGTAGGCAGAATTATCTTTAACGAAGCAATTCCTCAGATTTTGGGCTATGTGGACAGAACCAATGAAGAAGAAAAATTCCGCTATGAAATTGACTTCTTGGTAGACAAAAAGCAGATTGGTAAAATCATTAACAGATGTATCAATCGTTGCGGTTCTACCGAAACTGCGGCAGTTTTGGATAAGATTAAATCCTTGGGTTACAAGTATTCCACAAGAGCGGCTTTAACCGTATCCGTATCCGATATGGAAATTCCTAAGGAAAAGCCGGGTTTCTTGGCTGAGGCGGAAGAAAAAGTTGAATTAATTACCAGAAAATTCAGACGTGGTTTGATGACTGACGAAGAACGTCATAATAAGGTTATCGAGGCGTGGAATATTGCCAATGAAAAGATTACAATTGCATTGCTGGCAGGCTTAGGTAAATATAACAATATTTATATGATGGCAAACTCCGGTGCCCGTGGTTCCAACAGCCAGATTAAGCAGTTGGCAGGTATGCGTGGTTTGATGGCGAACCCCTCCGGTGGTATCATCGAATTGCCTATTAAGTCCAACTTCCGTGAAGGCTTGACCGTATTGGAATACTTTATCTCCGCCCATGGTGCTAGAAAAGGTTTGACCGATACTGCCCTTAGAACAGCCGATTCCGGTTACTTGACCCGTCGTTTGGTTGACGTTTCTCAGGATATTATTATTCGTGAGTGGGATTGCTGCGAGGATAATGATAAGGAAGCACCCGGCTTATGGGTATCTGCATTCATGGATGGCAACGAAGTGATCGAAAGCTTGCAGGATAGAATTCGCGGCAGATGGTCAATTTTGGATGTCATTCACCCTCAAACGGGAGAGGTGATTGTTCCTGCTGATTCAATGATTAGCGTGGATCAGGCTGAGCAAGTTGAAAAGGCCGGAATTAAGAAGGTATTAATGCGTACGGTATTGACCTGCCGTTCCAAAATCGGTATTTGTGCGAAGTGCTATGGTGCCAATATGGCCAGCGGCAGATATGTTCGTATTGGTGAATCCGTTGGTATTATTGCGGCACAGTCCATCGGTGAACCCGGTACACAGCTTACCATGCGTACGTTCCATACCGGCGGTATTGCGGGCGATGACATCACACAGGGTCTTCCCCGTGTCGAAGAATTGTTTGAGGCAAGAAAGCCTAAGGGCCTTGCAATTATCGCTGAATTTGCTGGTCGTATCACCCTAAAGGATACAAAGAAGAAGAGAGAAGTCATGATTGAAAGCTCTGAAACGGGAGAAATCAAGGATTATCTCATTCCTTATGGCTCCAGAATTAAGGTTTACGACGGTGATATGGTGGAAGCCGGTGACGAAATTACAGAGGGTAGCGTAAACCCTCATGATATTTTGAAAATCAAAGGCTTGCGTGGCGTACAGGATTATATGATTCAAGAGGTACAGCGTGTTTACCGCTTACAGGGCGTAGAAATCAATGACAAGCATATTGAGGTTATTGTTCGCCAGATGCTCAAGCGTGTAAAAATTGAAGACAATGGTGATACAGGGTTCTTGCCTGGTAGCTTGGTTGACTGGCTAACCTTTGAAAATACCAACGCAGCCTTGGAGGCAGAAGGCAAGCTTCCTGCCAACGGCGCCCGTGTTCTATTGGGTATTACAAAAGCTTCCTTGGCAACAGATTCCTTCTTGTCAGCTGCTTCCTTCCAGGAAACAAC
This sequence comes from Anaerotignum sp., assembly GCA_028710085.1. GTDB lineage: Bacteria > Bacillota > Clostridia > Lachnospirales > Anaerotignaceae > Chakrabartyella. The sequence goes on along the minus strand of JAQUSU010000063.1, from coordinate 2,999 downwards.
AAGAGTTCTGACAGAAGCTGCAATCAAGGGCAAGATTGATCCATTGATTGGTCTGAAGGAAAACGTAATTATCGGTAAGCTGATTCCTGCCGGTACTGGTATGACCAGATACCGCAGCGTAGAAATTGAGCCTGATACTGACGAAAGCCTTTCTCAGGATGATGAAATTTTTATGGACGATGATGATATGATTTAATGGATTTTTTGCGGTCCCTCACCATTCAGGTGGGGGGCTTTTTTTGTGAAAAATAAAATAAGACTTATTCCTTGTATTTCAATGGGAGGGGAAGATGATTGGAGGTTTTTGTCGACATAATGTGGTTGACGTCGTAATGGGGGGTATATTTAGTTTTGAAAACAAAGCGCACAATGTTTTTAAGAATTGATTAAAAAGATTGACATGAATCAAGGTTAAGTATAGATTGAAGGAGGAAAGAGGATGAAACAAAAAATTGTAGCGTTGGCATTATCAGCAGTAATGTCCCTTGACGGAGTAACAAATGTATTTGCAAATGCAATGGAACGAGATATGTTATGTATGATTAGTCGGATTTTTTAGCGGTGGTTACAGCTGAATTTTAAAAGAAGTATTATAGAGAATAATTAATTTTTATAATTATTCTCTATAAATTTTTATTTAAGGATAGTAGAAATGAGGAATATCATGAAAAAAATATTATATTTATTATGTGTATTATTATTTACTTCAACAGTATATGCAAGTGATATTGATGTGCAAGACAAAATAAAAGAAAATATTTTTGCAACTGGATTATATAATACAAACTATATAAGTATTGATAGGGCAGGACAGATTGCCTATATTGTAGACAGTGAAGAAATAAATGCATTAATGATTAAGCTAGAAGATATTTTAAAGCGTAAGGAATTTACGCAATACAGTGCGAAAGATCAAAAGAAAGAACTGAAGCCTGTGAAAGATTTCCAATATCGTATCAGTCTATATGACAACGATACAGAGCAGAAGCAAGCTCTGATGTTTTTTATTTATAATTCAGGAGAAATTAATGTAATAGCAAACCATTCCGAAATAAGAGAAATTTGGCTTGAAGCTGAGGAATTGAATCAGTTTTTAAGTTTCGTTGCGACGTTGTATGAAAAACAGTATAAGTATGATGTTTTTTTGACGTTAAACTCGGTGAACCTTACGGGGTTAGGGTCTATATTGGATGGAGAGGTTTATATTTTTAAGGATGCGTTTCTTGATGAAAAGGGATGTTTGTATATTTCCATGTCGGACTGGGATGCCATATTCGCACCAACTTATGGGGCTACAAAAAAATTATCTATACACAATGGGGAAGTGTTTTATCAGAATGAGGTTACGGGTGTGAAAAGCAAGAAGCATGGAGAGTGTTTGTATTTGCCTTTGCGGAAAATGGTGGGATATTTTCCTTATTTGACGCTGGAATGGGACGGGATGCTGAAAAAAGCAGTGATTGCTGAGAAAGGACAAGCGTTCTGGAAGAAAAAAGCAGAGGAATACCAACAGAGTTGACATCTTTCCTTAAAATTATTTTCTGAGATTGTTAGAATTCATAGTCGAGAAGGTGGGGGTGAGCATGAAAAAAATTACAAAAATAATAAAGAGAATTCTATATTATATTTGCTTTTGCGTGCTGATCTATCTTGCGGGTTCCGCTTATATCGGTTTAAAAATCGAAAGCCTTATTGTGGCGGCAAATGCAGTGCCGCCTACGGACAACCCAAGTCCGGAAATAATCTCCGATGAAAATTTCAGGAGGCTCGGCTATAAAAACATGCATTCTATTCGATGGAGTGACAGTCCCAATGCAAGGGAGTTTTCTTGGCGCACCCCTGTATTTACGCTATATGGTCCTAAGGGCGCAAAATCTGTCTATATGTATTCCTATGAAGCACATGATGGTGAATGGTCGACAGGGAGTTGGCGAATTCCAGTTTGGGTGACTTCTGAGTTTAAAGATGGTTCTTTGGTGATTACCAATGTATTTGAGCCTGCGTAATGGAAAAGGCAGTATGACTTATATTTTTGGGGAACGGTAATATACAGAATATTAAAACCCGTAGCTAATTTAACCTATGGGTTTTTAAATTTGTTCCGTTTATAAAGCCGCTTGCCCGTAAAACTAGAAAATATGTTAAAAGGATGTAAAAAACAGTTAAGTTTTTAGAAAAACCTTGACTTTTATGGGCTTGAGTGATAAAATTCTCTAGTGTCTAAAATTATGGGCTTTTCTAAGCGTGCCCCTAATTGGACATCAAAAGGCAAAATTATTGCAAGAGCAGATCGTATTATTTTTTATAAGGAGGTGCAATTAATGCCTACGTTTAATCAGTTAGTAAGAAAAGGTAGACAGACCGTAGAGAAAAAATCAACAGCACCAGCTTTGCAGAAAGGTTTAAACTCTCTGCGTAAGAAAACAACAGATATTTCTTCTCCTCAGAAACGTGGTGTATGTACAGCAGTTAAGACTTCCACACCTAAGAAGCCTAACTCCGCGCTCAGAAAGATCGCCAGAGTTCGTCTTTCCAATGGTATTGAAGTAACAGCTTATATCCCCGGTGAAGGCCACAACCTTCAGGAGCATAGCGTTGTTTTGATCAGAGGCGGTAGAGTAAAGGATCTTCCTGGTGTGCGTTACCACATCGTCAGAGGTACTTTGGATACAGCAGGCGTTGCAAAGAGAATGCAGTCTAGATCCAAATATGGCGCAAAACGCCCTAAAGCAGCGAAAGCGAAGAAGTAATTATAGTGAAACAAGAAATGCCTTATACAGATCAATACAATCTGCGATTGCTTAGACGAGATATACGTTGAGTGGTAAGGCATGAAGACACGGGCGTGAGCCCCGTGAAGTACCGAGAATATTATTATTCATTAAGGAGGGAAGAATCGTGCCAAGAAAAGGACATGTTGCGAAAAGAGAGGTTTTAGCAGACCCTATTTACAATAGCAAGCTTGTAACAAAGCTGATCAACAGCATTATGCTGGATGG
>JAQUSU010000062.1:1464-13373 GCA_028710085.1 Anaerotignum sp. | reverse complement strand
TTCAGAAATCTCCGGATCGATGGCTATTTGCGCCTCCCCGAAGCTTATCGCAGCTTATCACGTCTTTCATCGGCTCCTAGTGCCAAGGCATTCTCCTTGTGCTCTTTCTTGCTTGACCAGTTAGTTAGATTTTTTCTTTGATGCTTTGAATGCTGCGACCTAGCATTTCGTAGAAATGCAAGAGCAACATGAAATCAAGGGAAAAATCGGTTTTCATTGTGTAACAATGAAAAAACAACCTTTCATTTCACTTCTTCATCAAATCAATCATCTATAGCTTGTTCTTTGGAATGTTTCGTAGTAGCGATACTACGGTTTGTTGACATCGTCTGTCAACGTTACTACATTTATTTCTAAAGAAAAATTTACTTTTTTCTCGATTGACTCTTTTTTTCTTGTATTCAGTTTTCAAGGTGCAGTTTTTTGCATTTTCGGCCTTTTTGCGACCGCCTAAACATACTATCATGTATAGCTTTTTTTGTCAATAACTTTTTTCGTTTTTTCCCATTTCCTATAAAACCTTTAAATACAACGGTTATGCTAAGGAAGTGCTAATTAAAAATCGTTAAAATTAAATACAATAAAATATTGTTTTCATATAAGAAAAGTGCAACAACAGATTCATTCAACGCAGAAAAAACCAGTTCCAGTTTTGCATAGCACTGCAAAAAAGTCATTCCTATGGCAATCAGCCAAACCCAAAAAACGCCTTTTGCACCACCAACCAGCATGCCTGAAAAACGATTGAAAAAATTTAAAATCGGCAGCTTGCTCACTAAATTCAGTGCTTTCAATAACAGCCTTGCTGCAATTAAAACAACAATAAAAACTACAATCACACTCACAATATTCACACATACATTCGCCAAAAAACCAGAAATATAGCCCTTTAGTCCATCTACATTCAATAAATTATAAATCACCGGATTATTATTTTCCAACAGCGCAGCCTTTATAAAATCCGGCAGCTGCATGTTTTGAATCATTTCCGTTTGTGTATGCATGGCCGCATTATTTAAGACTGTATCCAACTGCAAAGCGTTTCCAATGGAATCGGCTAAGGAACCAAAAAACGGTGTCTGCCGCAGCAGCTTCCCAGCCACAGGTGTTAGGAATTTTACAGCCACCAAAGCCGCCAGCATGGGCAAAAACCCCAGCGCCTCCATCACAAAGCCCTTGCGATACCCATTGATTGCACAACCTATCATCCACAGAATCACTACCCCATCCAAAATCAATGGCATATGCTCCATAAACATCCCTTCTTCCTGAAAAATCGTTTCATACCTATTCCTCGCCGCTTGCGTTTTGGCTTTCTTCAGCAGCAGGTTCTTCTGCGGCAGGTAAGGTTTCCGCAGTTCCGCCAACCACCTCATGCTCGCTTTTTGTTTCCTCTGAAGCAACAGGGCTTCCTGTTTGACTCCCCTTCATTTCAGTGATGACAGCCTCTTTTTTTGTCACAAGCATCACCCGCCCCAAGCTTACCATAGGCAAAATATCACGCACATCCGCGGTTGCCCGATAGTTCCACGCCAATTTCCCACTGTTTTTCAGCCCAGAATAAACCTTATCCACGCCAATGACAACGCCTTGCGCCGATGCCTGTAAATAATCTACTTCTCCGTCTGCTTGGTAAGAAGCGCTTTCCCTTCCGTTATGATCTATCCAACAAACGGTACCTACTTCCCGTCCATCCATATTTGCAATCGCATCGCCTAATGCAACAACAACATAGCTTTTATTTAATAAAGAAACCCTCTGCATCCTGTTTTCCAGTGGATACTTCCATGTCTCTAGCCCCGTGGAAGAAATCCCATATACAGCTTGGTCGGAAATTGCAGCAAGCAAGCCCTCCTGCATGAAGCCGATTACAGGAATCACCTCGTCATTTTTCTCCACCGCCGCAAACATACTGTCCGTGTAATCTTCGCTGTCATTGGCATTGATATAGAAAAACAAAACCCGTCCAATTGGTTCTATATCCGAGGCATCCAAATAGCTTACAGCAAAGGTTTTATTGTCATCTGACACATCAGAAGCCAGGGGAAACACGCCGTCGGTTTCCTCCACACGCCCCTTTAACAGCGTTCCGCTCACATTGTATATCTGAATAGAATATGCGTTTTCGCCCTTTGAAATGACAGATAAATATCCATTGCTATTTAAAGCAAACTGTATCAAATCTCCCTCCGTTTGCACCGTATACAGCAGCCCATCTTCCCCATAAACACGGACCGTTTTCCCGCTCATGTCCCCTACCGCCACATACTTTCCCTCCGAAACCATTTGCGGTACCGTCATATTAAAAGTATCATTCCACTTGCGGTCGCCCATTTCATTGAAATACTTCACACCATCCTTGGTGCAAAGTAAAAAACTCTCACCAAAGGTTGCAAAGGTAGTGCGGCTGCTCTCATCTATTGCCATTTTTTCTTGGGAATCAATGATATTTTCCGTTTGCTCTTTCTCGGTATCCTTTTGAAGCACGTCAGCAAAGTATCCTTGAAGCCGTGCCGTTCCATAAAATGTATCTATATAAACAAAGCCCGCTGCCGCACCAACCACAGTCAGTACAATCACCAGTGTAACCAGCCCTTTGTTTTTCGTTTTATCCTCCTTTTGTGCCTTTCCCATAGACTGCTCCCTTCTGATAAATACTTTCATACCATAATCTTTATCATACTATATTTCAACTTGATTTTCAATTTTTACCATTGAAAACTTAGTTCTTTTTCGGACAAAAAACTTTTCACGTTCTTGGTTCTTTGATAAAATCACCTGAAATAAGCATCAAAAATAAAAAAAGCCTTGCAAAAAGAAATCCTGTCAAGCAAAGCTGCTTGCCTTGTATTTCTTTCTTACAGAGGCTTTCCTCCTACACTATTCCGCTGGCGTTCCTTCTTGCTTCAGCATTTCATAGAGCATAATATATTTTGAAGCCGAACTAGCCCAGGAATAATTGCTGTTCATAGCATTTTTCACAACATGGCTCCATTCCTCTTTGCCCTTGTAATAAACTTCAAGCGCCTGATCCAACGCCCAAAGAATACCACCGCCATCATAGGATTCAAATAAGAAACCATTTCCTTCTTTTGTTTCAGAATGATATTGGAATACGGTATCCGCCAGACCTCCCGTTTTTCTTACGATAGGCACCGTGCCGTAGCGCAGGCTAAACATCTGCCCCAAGCCACAGGGTTCAAATCTGGAGGGCATCAAAAATAAATCAGACCCTGCATAAATCTGCTGGGCTAAGGTTTCATCAAAGAAAATATTTAAGCTGGCTCTGCCGGGATAACGCTTTGCCATTTCTCTGAAAAAATATTCAAACCTTGTTTCGCCCGTTCCAAGCAAAACAAACTGCACATCCCGCTGCATCATCTCATGGAACACATAGGATAAAATATCCAGTCCCTTTTGGTCGGCCAAACGGGTAATCATGGCAACAATGGGTACGTCCCGCTTTTCAAGCCCCAAACGTTCTTGCAGTGCACGCTTATTTTCCGCCTTCCCCTCTATAAGGTCAGCATGATAATTGCAGGCAATGCGGCTGTCCGTTTCGGGATCATTGGCCAAATAATCAATTCCGTTGATAATTCCTGTTAAAACGTCCTTGCGGCTACGCAATATTCCATCCATTCCATAGCCATATTCCCAAGTTTGAATTTCCTTGGCATAGGTTTCACTTACCGTAGAAATTCTGTCCGCATAATTCAGCCCCATTTTCATAAAGCTGACATTATTATAAAATTCCACACTTCCATTTTCATAACAGTAATAGGGAACTCCTATGACTTCCATGGTGCTCTTGTCAAAATTTCCTTGGTACTGCAAATTATGAATGGTAAACAGCGTTTTGATTCGTGAATAATAAACCATCTTGCTGTAAATTTCTTTTAAGTACATGCAAATCGGCCCTGTCTGCCAATCGTTGCAGTGAAGCACATCAGGATAAAAATCCAACATTGCCATCATATCCAGCACAGCTTTTCCAAAAAAGGCAAACCGCTCATTATCATCGCCATAGCCGTATAAGCCGCCTCGGCCAAAATAAAAATCATTCTCTATAAAATAAATGGGTACCTCTTGGGGCTTTACCAATACCTTTGCCCTTTGAATACGCCAAAACAAGTGCACATCAAATTCGCCAAGGTATTTCACGTCGTGCATTTCGCTGTTTTTGATAGACATATGCCGCGGAACAACAACACGAACATCCACGCCTTGTGCCTGCAAAGCCTTTGGCAGCGAGCCCACAACATCACCCAAGCCACCGCTCTTAATAAAGGGTGCTGCCTCAGAGGCAACGATCAATACCTTCAAACCTTTTTTCATTTTTCTCACCTCTTTTGCTATCATACTATGATTTTTTGTTGGTAGCAAGAAAATCTTCTCTTTTCCTTCATAGCCCAGCCAAAAAGTGGTATACTATCACAGAATTAGGCAAATAAAACACAATCATTGCATAAATATATTATTCAAATTTCCACTCAGAAAGGATGATACTATGAACCATGTTTTACCCGAAAGAAAAGCTGCAAACCCTGAATATAAATGGCACATCGAGGACTATTATCCTCAGGATGCCAAGTGGGAAGAAACCTTTGCCGCTTTGCAAGAGAAGCTTCCAGAAATGACGAAATTTTCCGGACATTTGGCGGACTCTGCCCGCACCCTTTTGGATTGCTTAACAAAAAGCAGTGAATTTTCCCTCACCTTAGACCAGCTTTATACCTACGCAAATATGCGTCTCCACGAAGATAGTGCTGACGCCTTTTATCAAGGCATGTCAGCCCGCGCAGAAATGCTTTTGATTCAGTATTCCGCAATGGTTTCCTTCATCTCTCCTGAAATTATTGCGATTCCCGAAGAAAAGCTGACAGCCTTTCGCAAGGAGCTCTCCCAGGAATTTAAGATTTATGACCACTACTTTCATTCCTTGCTCAGACAAAGGGAGCATACCCTTTCCCCCGCAGAGGAGGAGCTTTTGGCGAAAACGTCTGAATTGGGCGGCGCAGCACAAAATATTTTCACCATGCTCAATGATGCGGATATGCGTTTCCCCATGATTACGGATGCAGACGGAAACCAAACGGAATTGACAAAGGGCCGTTATGTTACCTTTTTGGAAAGCCCTAAGCGCAGTGTCAGAAAGGAAGCCTTTGAAGCCTTATACAGCGTGTATCTCAGCCAAAAAAACACCCTTGCCGCAACCTACAATGCTTCCGTAAAAAGCGACGTTTTTTTTGCAAAAGCGAGAAAGTACAATTCCGCTATGGAAATGGCACTTTCCGATGATAGTATTCCCTTATCGGTATTTGACACCCTCATTGAAACGGTGCATGAAAATCTGCCCCTTTTGCACAGATACGTTGACATCCGCAAAAAAGAATTGGGCGTAGATGAGCTTCATATGTACGACCTTTATGTGCCCTTAGTTTCTGAGGCTGACGTCAAAATTCCTTATGACGAGGCGAAAAAAACAGTTGCAAAAGCCCTTCACGTTTTAGGCGAGGACTATATCAAGGCCTTGAACATGGGGATGGACAGCGGTTGGATTGATGTATATGAAAATAAAGGCAAGCGCGGCGGTGCCTATTCTTGGGGCAGCTATGGCGTGCATCCCTTTGTTTTGTTAAACCACAACGATACCATCAACAGTATGTTCACCTTGGCCCACGAAATGGGGCATGCACTGCATAGCCATTTTACTTGGGAAAAGCAGCCCTATCTTTACAGCGGACACAAAATTTTTGTTGCCGAGGTTGCTTCCACCTGCAACGAAGCATTGCTCATGGAGCACCTTTTAAATGCAACGGAAGATAAAAAAATGCGGAAATATCTCATTAATTATTTCTTAGAGCAGTTCCGCGGCACTCTGTTCCGTCAAACAATGTTTGCCGAATTTGAAAAAATCACTCATACAATGGCTGAACAGGGCGAGCCCTTGACTTGGGAATGCTTGAACCGCATTTATCGTGATTTAAACAAGCAATATTTTGGCGAAAACATCCTGCTTGATGAGGAAATTGATATTGAATGGGCAAGGATTCCCCATTTTTACAATGCTTTTTATGTATACCAATACGCAACAGGCTACAGTGCCGCCATCGCTCTTTCCCGCAAAATTCTTGCCGAAGGAAAGCCTGCCATTGATGCATATTTGGATTTTCTCTCCAAGGGGGACAGCGAATATTCCATCGATTTGTTAAAGGGCGCCGGAGTTGATCTTTCCACTGCAGAGCCCATTCAAAAAGCCCTTTCCTTATTTAAAGAATTATTAGACGAGTTCGAAGCACTATAATATTTTCAAAAGGCAGGTGTTCGTCAATGGCGACACCTGCCTCAGCCTGTCGAAAAACCTTGGGCGCCGCCCTCTCACTGCCCAAGATAGGGCAGACGGCGTAGCTGGCTTTTGCGTAGCAAAAGTGATGAACCCCTGCTTGCTTTTTGTAAAAAGCAAGACCAAAAACTTTTATTGAAACCATATATTTACGCGGTTTCTAAGGAATTAAGGGCAAAACCCTTGTAGGTGTTTGAGGGCAAAGCCCTCAAGGTTTTGACTTTATCGACACACTGAGGCAGGTGTTCGCCAATGGCGACACCTGCCTTTTTTATATAAAAGAGTTTTGCTCAATGAAATTTATCTACGCACCCTTACGGTTCCTTTTCTTCTCGCCTTGCAAAATCAAAAGCAAACGCCCCCGCTTAAACCGCTGCAAGATTACAAAGGTGACTTTAACCAAAGCAGCACCCGAGCGCCTTGCTCCACTGTCAAACGCAAAAATAGAGAAAAATGGCACCCCCCCATTGGGACGATGCCGATCATTTAACCGCCTAATGTAACTTCCTGTTTGTTATACCACCGAATCGCTTCCTCCAGATGCTCGCTCTTAAAGCTGGGCCAAAAATCTTCAATAAAATAAAAATCCGCATAGACAGCCTGCAACGGTAAAAATCCGGATAAGCGCTTTCTTCCGCCCCAACGAATCACAAGGTCGACACGAGAAACATCTTGGGATTGCAAAGGCCCCTTCAGCTCATTTTTCACATACCCAGTATCCCATTCCCAGCTGTAATTCACCAAAAAATTAATCCTGATGCCGCCCTTTCCGAAGGTCTTTCTGGTTGTATAGGACTTGAGCTCCTCGGGAAACATTTTTGAATTTGTATTCCCCAAAACAAGTAGCTCTGCATCTTGCTTAGAAAGAAGCTCCACCGCCTCTACACAGGCATTTGTAAATGAAAGCCTTTGCTCCGTGGGACGCTTTGTGTTATCAATGGTAAATCCATAGTATGTGATTTCCTGCACACCCATTTCCTTGCAAAGCTTATATAGCTCCAAGCCGGGATTTAAACCACTTTGATAGCCGTCCTTTTTCTCCAAACCATTTTCTACAGCCCAACGGCGGTTACCATCGGGGATTACGCCAATATGTTTTGGTATTCTCATGTTTTCTCTCCTTAAATACTGGATTTTTTCGTAAGCTATGCAATAAGTATACCACAAAGGAGTGAAAAAATAACATAATTTGGGGTTATTTTTTACTTTTTCTGTCATGTAAATTTAGTAGGAAACAATGTGCGTTTGCCTAGAACTCATTTATATATTTTTGCAACGAATCCGACAGTTTTCCAATATGCACGCCATCCACAAAGGAATGGTGTACCTGAACCGAAAAAGGAAGCTGCGTTCTTCCGTCTCGCTCAAAATATTTTCCCCAATCAAACAAAGGCGTGGCATTATCCTTTTTCCCGGAGTTTGTATGAGAAATATGGGTATAAGACACCCAAGGCATGGGTGAAAATTGAAACACATCATTGCCTAACGGCCCTGTAAAATAAGCTTTTTGCTGGGCTACCTTTTGGGCTGCAGCAAAAACATAGCTTTCCATCGTATCCTCCATTTTTACATTCACAACCTTAAACAGCTCCGTATCCTGATCCAAATAAGTAAACGCCGTATGAATCCGATCAAAAAGCACAACCTGACCATCAAGAAAGCGGTATCTGAATTCCTCAATATCGTTTGCACATTTGGTAACTGCAAAAATGAGGAAAAAAGTCAACGAAAGCTTAGCTTCCCGTATTTTTGTTAAAAAATTCGTTATATCCAATTCAAAGGTCACGCAATAGGAGGGTTCCACACTATTTCTAAAAACCTGACAGTGCAAAGACCTTTTCCATTTGCTTTCATCAATTACCTTATATTGCTCCATTTTTTTCCTTCCTCCCTTAATCAGCTTTGTCAATTCACAACCCATGAACGATCAAATAAAGTAATAAGTATTTTCACTAGCTTTGTATACATAATCGTTTTCTCTTTTTTATCCGCATGTTCCCTTTGTCTGTCAAAAAAAAATGCGCCTATTATTAATAATCTTTTTTTATTTTATCATAGCCAAAAGAAAAAGTCCTGGATGAGTTTAAATCCTCATACCGAACTTTTTCTAAAAAACAATGCAAATAAAATTTCGCCACAAACGTTTCCTATATGGAGAGAAACAGACCAAATTTTTTCTATATCTCACTTCTATCTTTTGTTTCTTTATAATTATATTAAAAATCAGCCAATTTTACCCATTAAAATCCATAATGTGGTATGCTTTAAAAATAAAATACAACGGAATGGATGGTGAACTTTATGATTCAATCAGTGAATGGGCTCAGTAATACCTCTGCATACGATAAGCTTTTAGAAACTAACAAAAAGAAAACATCAGAAAACAGCGAGGCTGCAGGGGCATTAACCGGCCTTGCAGAAACCGGAGAGGTTACCAATAGCACCACTGCATCAACGGCCAAGGTGCCCGTAACCGATGTAATTGAAATTAGCGCAGAGGGCCGTGCTGCCGTTGCGGCGCAAAGCGCACAAGAAGCCGAGAGCCAAACGCTTTCACAAACACCACCTGATCAAACCTTAAGCAAGATGCCATCCACTGCCGCATCCCAAGAGTCCACCTCGGAATCCTCAGATACAGTGAACCTAAGCGGCCTGTCGGAGGAAGAAATTAGCGACCTTGTGGACGAGGGAACAATCACCCAGGCAGATGCTAACATCGAATTGGCGAAACGTGCAGCACTAGAAGCAATCAAGGAAACTGCTGAAAAAGCAGCAGAAGCAGCACCTCAGTCAGAATCATCTAAGGAAAACTCCACAGATGATATTTCCAAAAACGGCCTTGCCGCAGCAGCTGTGCAAGAATAAATCTGAAAAAAGCAACGACAGCCATGCTGACTTTTCACGGTCAAAGTGGCTGTTTTTTTGGTGCTTTAGCTCCAATAAAAAGCCCACAATCTGCCTATGACAAATCGCGGGCCGTCGGGCCGTATAAATTTGAATTATAAAGCCTTGATATATATTTTCTTCGTCTTTATTTCAATCTCCCCAATTTCATAAAAAAGCACCTCTTTCACCGGAAGCGAAGAGCGAAAGCCATGCCTATAATAACCCTGTTAATAGCTAACAATAGCTGTAAAAGGCGCACTAATACACACACACCTGCCCCGAAGGAGGGCAGGCGTGCGCTTGCAGCGATTGGCAACCAGGCTATCATAGCGCTTCATAAAGTGCTTTAGACCCTACGGCTTTGCGTCCCCACCTTTAGGTGGGTTTGCCCTTAGCTTTATTCTATTTCTAATTCACGTTCTTTTCCTTTGGGAAATGCCTCCTCATTGCATTATTTCGCCAGCAGATTATATAGCACCTGCGCCATTTCCGCTCTGGTGGTGGTGCTGAGCGGTGTGAGTGCTCCGTTGTTACCGCTGACGGTGCCGCTCTCAACCAGCAACGTCATAGCGTCCTTTGCCCATGAGTCGATCTGACCGGCGTCTGTGTAATCGGAAAGTGTCTTGCCGGAGTTGCCTTGCGGGAGCTGACCGATGCCCTTAAGCGCATTGTACAGCAGGGTGAACATTTCCTGACGGGTGATCTCCTTGCCTGGCGCGTATTGGTTATTACCTGCGCCAGCGGTTATCCCGAGCCGTTTCGCCGCCGCGAGATAGCCGGTGTAATAGGTGTTGCCCGCATCTGAGAAATTGTCTGTTGATCTCGTATCCGGCTCTATGCCATAAGTTCGCATCAGGAGGACAATGAATTCTCCGCGTGTAAGCCTGGCATCAGGACTGTAGTTTCCATTGCCCGTGCCAGCAGTTACGCCTCTTGCCGAGATGAAGCTTACCGCCTTGTTCTACCACGCGCCTGCGGCCACATCTTTGAAGCTCACCTTGTTGTAGCCCACCGCAAAATCGCTAAAATGGGTATTGGTGAAGGCCACAGTGCCGGTAGCAGGGTCAAAATGCCCGTTTGGTACTGAAACTGCATTTCCGCTACCATCGATGTACCATATCACGATGCTCTCAGAATTTTCAAGCTCCGTCTCAGTCGGTGTATAGGGTATGCTCACCGTTACCAGTGCGTCAGGTTTAGACCAGTTTGTCTGCTTACCGTCGATGGACAGCGTAAGCTGAATGAGCGGCCTGTCGCCTATGGCGGCTTTCGTATCGGCGGGCAAAGTGCTCTTATTGCCCTGACCGATGCTGATTTGAGACTTGCTTTTGCTGATTCCCGAAACGCCTGTCAGCATATTGGACCCAACGGTGACGCTGCCCACTTCGGTACGAATCGTCAGTGTTTTTTGTATGTCTGTTGTTGACAGCTCCGATACCGGTATACCTACCAAATAAATGTCAACATCGGAAATGGAAGGGATCGTAATAACAGTTTCGCCCTGGGAGAGGGTCTGAGAGCTTACGTCTATGGACGCAGTTCCGGCATCCTTGTTAACCGTGACGGGAAGTGTGGTTTCCGAGCCGTTATCGGTTTTCACGTCCGCTGTATAGTTCGAGGTTGCCGATGTGCCGCTCCCGCCGCTTGAAGAATCCCCGTTGCTCGAAGAAACGGTCACCGTGCAGGAGGCTGTAAATCCTCCGTCCTCCGTCGTCACCGTGATCGTGGCCGTTCCCACCGCAACACCCGTAACCTTGCCGTTTGCATCTACTGAAGCAACCGCCGCATCACTGCTTGACCACGTTACCGCCTTATTGGCGGCGTCAGTCGGCATCACCGCAGCAGTCAATGTCTGGCTGTTTCCAATAAGTAAATTAATACCCACCGCATTCAGACTGGCTCCTGTTACCCCAATCACTATCGTCTGGGGTGATGACTTCTGAGAGGCTTCGGAATCCACATACCTTCCCGCCCCCAGAGCGGTCACTGTCACGGTATAGCTTCCGCCCGTGGTCATGGCGGTGGAAAGGTCATAGGACAGAGCCGGTTTTGCGGGAGTGGCCAGCTGAATCGGAGGCAAAGCGGTCACGGACAGGGTCGTTGTAGCTGTCGTACTTCCTGAGCCGGCTGTCATAGAATATGCGCCGGTTGCCAGATCCTCCGGGAGGGTAAGCGTATCGGAAAAGGTTCCGCCGCTCGGCGTCACCGTATCAAGGAACAAAATCGTTTTATCAGGCTTGATCACCTTGATGCTTACCTCAGAGAGGGAAGAAGTTCCCGATATTGTTACGGTATCTCCGGCGTTTGCGTCGGACAGAGCGTTTAAGGTAACCTGCTCCGCGCATAGTGCCGTCGGCGTAAATGCGATCAGCATAGCCAGTGTCAGCATCACGCTTATAATTGCTTTTTTCATATCATTTCATCCTCGCTTTCACAGTACCTGACTATTGCAGGAGAATCGGCTCGGCCAGATTGACCTGGGTATTGCCGGATTCATAGGAAAGCCGGTCAAATACAAACACCTTGACCGAGTATCCGGTGCCCTCCACATCAAAATATGCCTGCACCTGCTGATCCGTCTGAATGTCACGCTTAACAGTGATAATTCCTGCCGGCAAATCGCCTTTCATCAGCTGGAATACCACCATCTCGGTTCCGTCATGAGCAAGGCCGGTTGCGG
>JAQUSU010000062.1:0-1364 GCA_028710085.1 Anaerotignum sp. | reverse complement strand
CGCCTGTCGAAACCGTGAAGGAAGCGACCAGGCTGCTCAGATCGGTGCCGTCGGGCATTTCAAGTGTTAAGGTCCTGTTTGCGGAATCGATGGAGGTATCGCCTGTTTGCCCGGTTATGCTGTAAGCGGTAATCGACTTATAGGAAAAACTCTCGGCGTACACGCTGCAGGTCACCGTCCATTTCTGCCTCATATACCGTTCTGCGCGGTCACAGTGCAGGTCACCGGAGAGGAAAAATCCACGTCTGCTCCCGAAGCCGAGGAAACACTCGCGCCGTTAATCGTTATGTCGGGCCTAAGCGCGGTAACATCCGACCCGTAGGGCATGGAGAAGCTCACCGTATGATTAGCGGAATCGATGACCGATGCCCCGGTCTGTCCGGGCACGGCAAAGCCGGTGATATCATTGGAGGTCTCGGCGTCATATACGGTAAAATCCTTATAAGCCACAAGCGGGGTGTAAAGCATATCTGCATAAGGATCATCGCGCACTGGATAACCAACATGTGTCTTGGTATTAAACATGACCTTGAACCGGTAGCTGCCTGCCGGAAGGTCATGTACATTAAAGGCAATGGAAGCCATATTGTCCTTAAATATCCAATCGGTGTTTACTACCGAGCTGCCGTCGTGTTTTAACAGCGCAACATTGCACACTGTATCATACGGAACGGGCAAAAATTTAGCAAGAGATTGTTTCCAAACATAGGTATTATAGTAATCCGGTACGTTCTCGGTTTGTATATTTACTGTTACAACCCCCGCGTCTTTATTGGACATGCTTTCAGTACTTAATGTAATATCTGTGATGCTGGGTACAAGGCTGCTGTCTGAGCGAAGCAATGTCATGGGCACATAGGCAGGTATTGACAATCCGGGTATCATAACCATAAATTCATATCGTCCAGGTCGAAGTTGACTAGGGTTCACTTCTATAATTGCCTCATTATCGTTAACTCTACCGTAAGCTATGGTACGCTGATGGTTGGCGGCTGAAACTTGTACATCTGCCTTCTGGGAAGTGACGAAATAAGCTCCAACAACAGTCCCATCGTTCAAACCGGAGGTTTCGACAGTCAGTGTTACCGTACCTACATTTGCAACACCCCCTCCATAAAGACCACTTTCCCCGCATTGAATTACGGGTTTATCGCTGATAGCGCTGACGATTGACGGATAGGAATCCGGGGTGGCTGTAAAATCGACAACATTTGATGAACCGGTAATGGTCTGAACCGATGGGGTTATGGTATATCCCGGCTTTGACGCGCTGACCGTATAAGCAGCTCCGTCAGTGTAGCCGGTCTGCGACCATGCGCCGTTACTGTTAGAATAAACGACTGCCGGGGTTGCAGCACCCTCCG
>JAQUSU010000131.1 GCA_028710085.1 Anaerotignum sp. | reverse complement strand
GGGGGTGGAGAAATCAAGCCAACACCGGGGGTGGAATGCCTTGTTTTTGCAATCCAAGGATATACCTTTTCCGCAGGCAAATGACCACCCTCGCCAGGCTTTGCACCCTGTGCCATTTTTATCTGAATTTCCTTTGCACTTACCAAATATCTGCTGGTTACGCCGAAGCGGCCTGATGCTACCTGCTTAATTGCGGAACAGCGGCTGTCTCCATTGGGGTCAGGTGTCAAGCGGTCAATACTTTCACCGCCCTCACCGCTGTTGCTTTTGCCGCCGATGCGGTTCATGGCAATGGCAAGGGTTTCGTGTGCCTCCTGACTGATGGAGCCATAGCTCATTGCCCCTGTTTTGAAGCGTTTTACAATAGACTCAACGCTCTCAACCTCCTCAATGGGAATGGGGTTTTCTGCAAATTTAAAGCCTATCAAGCCTCTTAAGGTTACCTTTGCTTCATCATTCACGAAGCGGGTATATTCTTTAAAAAGCTTATAATCTCCTGTTCTGGTTGCCTCTTGCAACAGGTGAATGGTCTGGGGGTTATATAAATGCTTTGATTTATTGCTTCTGAATTTATGGCTGCCAACGCTGTCCAAGGTAAGGTCTGTTCTCAAGCCCAAGGGATCGAATGCACTGTTGTGCCATTCATGAAATTCCTTTTGGATGTCATCCAGATCAACGCCCTCAATTCTGGTAACCGTATTGGTAAAGTATTTTTCCACAACCTTAGAGTCAATGCCCACCGCTTCAAAAATTTGTGCTCCTTGATAGGACTGAATTGTGGAAATACCCATTTTGGATGCAATTTTTATAATTCCATGAAGAATTGCGGAATTATAGTCATTCACGGCTGCGTAATAATCCTTATCTAATATATCCTCATCAATCAAGCTTGCGATGCTGTCTTGTGCCAAATAAGGGTTTACGGCGCAAGCGCCATAGCCTAAAAGTGTTGCGAAATGATGAACCTCTCTAGGCTCTGCCGTTTCCAAAATCAGGGCAATGCTTGTTTTCTTTTTTGTTTTCACCAAATATTTGCTCACTGCAGATACCGCCAGCAAGGAAGGCATGGGAACATGGTTTTCATCCACATCGCGGTCAGAAAGAATAATAATATTCGCGCCATCTCTGTACGCCCGATCCACTTCTACAAACAAGCGGTCAATTGCTCTTTCCAGCTGGGTATTTTTATAGTATGTAATAGGAATTTCCGCAACCTTAAAGCCTTCAATATCCATATTCTTGATTTTTAGCAAATCCGTATTTGTAAGGATTGGATTGTTCACACGGATAACCTTGCAGTTTTCAGGTGTTTCCTCCAAAAGATTTCCTGCTCCGCCAATATAAACCGTGGTGCTTGTTACAATTTCCTCACGGATTGCATCAATCGGCGGGTTTGTAACCTGTGCAAACATCTGCTTAAAATAGTTAAACAGCGGTTTTTTTGTTTCCGAAAGCACAGCCAAGGGTGTATCCGTACCCATGGATGCAATGGCTTCTTCCCCCGTCTTTGCCATTGGCAAAATAGCGGTCATAACCTCTTCATAGGTATAGCCAAAGGTTCTTTGCAGTCTGGTCAATTCTTCCTTTGTATACTGGGGTGTTTTTTTATTAGGAATCGAAATATCCTTCAGGTGAACGAGATTTTTATCAATCCATTCACCGTAGGGCTGTCGTGTCGCGTATTGTTCTTTCAAATCATCATCCGAAATAATGGTGCCCTTTGTTGTATCCACAAGGAGCATTTTGCCGGGACGCAAACGGTCTTTCTTTATAATTTTTTCCACAGGAATGTCCAAAACGCCCACTTCCGAAGAAAGAATTAATCTATCATCGTCAGTAATATAGTATCTGGAGGGTCTTAAGCCATTTCTGTCCAGAACCGCCCCCAACAACTCGCCGTCGGAAAAAAGAATGGAAGCAGGGCCGTCCCAAGGCTCCAGCATGGTCGCATAATACTGATAAAAGTTCTTTTTCGCCCGACTTATATTTTTATTGTTGCTCCATGGTTCAGGAATCATAACCATAACAGCCAAGGGCAAATCCATACCACTCATTACAAGAAATTCCAAGGTATTATCAAGCATCGCACTATCGGAACCTGATTGATTGATAATGGGCAATACTTTGTGCATTTCCCCTTTAAAAACATCTGCCGCCATGGTTTCCTCACGGGCAAGCATCAGGTCTGAGTTGCCACGGATTGTGTTGATTTCACCGTTATGCAAAATGAAGCGGTTGGGGTGGGCACGATCCCAGCTTGGTGTCGTATTTGTGCTAAAACGAGAATGCACCATGCCAATGGCAGATTCGTAGTCCCTATCCTGCAAATCCTTGAAAAATAATCTCAGCTGATTTACCAAAAACATACCTTTATATACAATCGTCCGACTGGATAAGGAGGCCACATAGGAATTATCATTACTTTGCTCAAACACGCGCCTTGCCATATAAATCTTGCGTTCAAAATCCAGGCCTTTTTTTATGTCGGGCTTTCTTTTTACAAAGCATTGTAAAATATGGGGCATGCAATCCAACGCCTGCTTGCCTAAAATAGAGGCATTGGTAGGAACCTCTCTCCAACCTATAAACTCCAAGTTTTCTTTTTCTACAATAATTTCAAACATTTTTTTGGCGCGGTTTCTCTCCAGTTCCCCTTGGGGAAAGAAAAACATACCTACTGCATAATCGCCGTCTTCACCGATTTCATACCCCAGCTTTTTTGCTTCTTTTGAGAAAAATTTATGAGAAACCTGTAAAAGAATGCCAACGCCGTCTCCTGTTTTCCCTTCTGCATCCTTTCCTGCTCTGTGTTCAAGGTTTTCTACAATTTTTAATGCATCTTCCACAGTCTGGTGGCTTTTGATTCCCTTGATATTTACAATTGCACCGATACCACAGTTGTCATGCTCAAAGCTCGGATCATATAGGCCTTGTGGTTCCTTAAGTTGCTGAAACAAATTATC
>JAQUSU010000061.1 GCA_028710085.1 Anaerotignum sp. | reverse complement strand
GGGTTTGGGTTGGAACAGCGAAGAAAACGCTGCCATCACGCAGTGATGGTTTTGCAGAGCAAAATTCCTGACCCGGCGCCCAAGGTCTTATGCAGTGAAGAGATTTGGGCAACGCCCAAGGTTTGTCTACGCTCTAAAATAAGGGTGTCGACCCTGTCGACACCCTTATTCCTATTTTACTTGAAATGCAGCTTGCTCTATAGAGTGGGCTTGATTTAAACTATTGGAACGCGTTGCCTCCAAATTCTTGTTGGCACCTGCAAGCATCAGCTTAATTCGGTTTAACTGATTAATCTCACTTGCCCCCGGGTCGTAGTCAATGGCAACCACGTTAGACAGAGGATACTGCTTACGCAATTCCTTGATAACCCCCTTGCCCACAACATGGTTGGGTAAGCATCCGAAGGGCTGTGTGCAAACGATATTTGCAACGCCTGTATGTATCAGCTCAATCATTTCCGCCGTTAAGAACCAGCCCTCGCCCGTCTGATTACACAGGGAAACCACTTTTTCAGCATACTTGCCCAGCTCTCGTATATCCTGAGGGCAATCAAAACGACGGCTCTTTTTTAATGCGGTTAGCATAGGTTTTTGATATAGCTCAATCACTTTGGCTACCATATCTGCCATGATTCTGCTTTTTTTGGAACCACCCAAATATTTTTCCTTTTGCGTTGCATTATAACAAGAATATAGGCCAAAGGTGAGCAAATCAGGCACAACCGCCTCCGCACCCTCTCTTTCCAAAAGGTTCACCAAATCATTATTTGCAGTGGGGTGGAACTTTACTAAAATTTCTCCTACCACACCTACTCTTGGCTTTTCAATATCAAGCAATGGCAGCTCGTCAAATGCCCGGATAATTCCTCGAATATTCTCGTTATAGGTATGGAAATTCGCCGCAACAACGTCCTTTTTGACCTTTTCATTCCATTTTTCGTAAAGAGCATTGGCGGAGCCTTTTACTTTTTCATAAGGACGTGTTCGATACAACACTCGCATAAACACATCTCCATACACCAATGCCTGTAAAGCCTTATTCATCAGGCTTGGGCTGATTTGGAACCCCGGATTTTTTTCCAATCCCACAGGGTTGAGGGAAATGACAGGTATGTTTGGCATTCCCGCATTTGCCAGTGCTTTACGAATAAACGAAATATAATTGGTTGCCCTACAACCGCCGCCTGTTTGAGAAATCAAAAGTGCGGTGCGGTTTAAATCATATTTTCCGGAAAACAAACCGTTCATTAGCTGTCCAATAGTAATGAGCGCCGGATAGCAGGCATCATTATTCACATATTTCAGCCCTGTATCAATGGCACTTCTGTCCATGGCCTCCATAATTTCCAAATGATAGCCGCAAGCACACAATGCTGGCTGCAAAATATTGAAATGAATGGGTGACATCTGAGGGCAAAGGATGGTGTATTTTTCTCGCATTTCCTTTGTAAACAGCACTCGATGTAAGCCGGCATCTCCCTCTTTTAGGGTGACGCCTTTTTCCCGTCTATCCTCCAAGGCTGCAATGAGGGAGCGAATGCGAATCCGCGCCGCACCAAGGTTATTTACCTCGTCAATCTTCAGCACCGTATATATTTTCCCCGAAGCCGTTAAAATTGCCCTAACTTCATCGGTGGTAACCGCATCCAGCCCACAGCCAAAGGAGTTCAGCTGAACATATTCCAGGTTTTCCTGTGTGGTTACAAATGCCGCCGCTTCATACAGTCTGGAATGGTAAGTCCATTGATCTCTCACTACCGTAGGGCGCTTTGCCCTCCCAAGATGGGCAACACTATCCTCCGTCAAAACAGCAATGTTGTAGCCTGCAATCAATTCAGGAATGCCGTGATTGATTTCCGGATCGGCATGATAGGGCCGTCCGCCCAAAACAATCCCCGTCATACCGTTTTCTTTCAGATATTGCAGGGTTTCTTTCCCCTTTGCATGCATATCCCGTCGGAACTCGGACCATTCGTTCCAGCCACTGTAAACCGCTTCCTTGACTTCCTTTTTGGTGCAGCCCAAAGGCTCAAATTCCTCTGTCATACGTTTTAAAACGGTTTCTATTTTATCCATTGCAAGGAAAGGATTCATAAAACGAACACCCTTTTCCTGTAGTTCTTCCACATTATTTTTGATATTTTCGTTGTAAGAAGCAACAATGGGGCAGTTATAGTTATTATCCGCCGCAATGGTGTCTCTTCTTTCGTAAACAACGCCGGGATAGAAAATCATATCCACGCCCTGCTCAATCAAATACATGATATGTCCATGCACCAGCTTGGCAGGATAACATACGGATTCACTGGGGATGGATTCCATGCCCTTTTCAAAGATTGCCTTTGAGGAATTCGGGGAAAGCACCACGCGGTATCCCAGCTTTGTAAAGAAGGTATACCAAAAAGGATAGTCCTCCCACATATTCAAAACCCTAGGGATTCCCACCGTGCCTCGTTTGGCCTCCTCTTGTGATAAAGGCTCATAGTCGAACAATCTGTGGAGCTTATATTCAAAAAGATTGGGCGCAGGATTTTCAATTTTTTCCTTTCCCAGCCCTCTTTCACAACGATTTCCTGTGATAAAGCGTCTGCCGCCGTTAAACATATTTATGGTCAAAAGGCAGTGATTTGTGCAGCCCTGACATCTTGCCATGGAAGAACGAACCTCAAGGGCATTCATTTCCTCTCTCGTGATTAACGTGGTTTGGAAGCCTGCTTCATATTTATCCCTTGCAATCAGTCCTGCCCCAAAAGCGCCCATAATGCCCGCAATATCAGGGCGAACCGCTTGTCTTCCGCTAATCATTTCAAAGCTTTTTAAAACCGCATCGTTATAAAACGTCCCCCCCTGCACAACCATGGATTTCCCCATGGATTGAGGGTCTGCAATTTTAATTACCTTTAACAGCGCATTTTTGATAACGGAGTATGCCAAGCCAGCGGAAATATCCGATACGTCAGCACCTTCCTTTTGCGCTTGCTTTACACGGGAATTCATAAACACCGTACAACGGGAACCTAAGTCAATGGGATTTTTTGCAAAAAGGGCAATTTTCGCAAAATCAGCCACGCCATAATTCAAGGATTTCGCAAAGGTTTCAATAAAGGAACCACACCCTGAGGAGCAAGCCTCATTGAGCAAAACACTGTCAATCACATGATCCTTAATGCGGATACATTTCATGTCCTGTCCGCCAATATCCAAAATAAAATCCACATCAGGGCGGAAAAACTGCGCTGCCTTATAGTGCGCAACCGTTTCAATATACCCCAAATCAATCATCAGGGCTTCCTTTAAGAGCCCCTCCCCATATCCTGTTACGCAGGAGCTGCGAATCACCACATCCTCCGGCATTAAATCATACATTTCGTTCAGGCTTTTGGTGACTATCCTCAAGGGATTTCCCTCGTTGCCTGCATAAAAGGAATATAGCAGACTTCCATCAGCCCCGACCAAGGCAACCTTTGTGGTGGTAGAACCCGCATCAATGCCCAAAAAAGCATCCCCATGATATGTAGTAATTGCTGTTCTTCTTACCCTATTGCGGTCGTGTCTATTTTTAAATTGCTGATATTCCTTTTCATCGTGGAACAACGGCGCCATACGTCCAACTTCCGCTGCCAGCTCTCCTTTTTCCTTTAATTTTTTTAAAATCGAGGTAAAATCAAAATTTGCCTCGCCCTTGGAGGAAACCGCTGTGCCAAAGGCTGCAAACAAATGAGAATTTTCAGGAATAATTGCTGTTTCCTCAGTCAGCTTCAGGGTTTCAATAAATCTCTCTCTAAGCTCCGACAAAAAATGGAGCGGGCCGCCCAAAAACGCAACATGCCCCCGAATGGGCTTTCCACAGGCAAGCCCTGCAATGGTCTGGTTTACTACGGCTTGGAAAATAGAAGCCGCCAAATCCTCTCTCTTTGCCCCCTCATTAATTAAGGGCTGTATATCCGTTTTTGCAAATACACCACAGCGAGAAGCAATGGGGTAAATCACCGTATGCCCCTTTGCCAATTCATTCAAGCCTGTGGCATCTGTTTGTAACAGGCTTGCCATCTGATCTATAAAAGAGCCAGTTCCACCGGCGCAAACACCGTTCATTCTCTGCTCCACATTTCCACCGTCAAAATAAATAATCTTTGCATCCTCACCGCCAAGCTCTATGGCAACATCCGTGAGTGACGCCTTTGTTTCCAGCGCTTTTGCCGTTGCAACCACCTCTTGGATAAATTCAACGCCAATGCTTTTCGCCAGTGAAACACCGCCGCTTCCCGTAATCATCACGGAAAAATCTGCCTCGCCCAGCTCTTCTTTTGCTTCCTCAATAATATCCATTACCGTTCTTTTAATTTCTGAAAAATGCCTGCGATAGCAACAAAATAGCATTTCCAGCTTCTGGTTTACCAAAACAACCTTAACGGTTGTGGAACCGATATCTATGCCCATTTTGTATGTACTATCGTCATTTCCCCCATAATATTTCACTTGCAAAACCCCCTTCAATATACTTGTGCTATCAATCCGGCTAACCGATAGTATTTCATATACCTTTTCTCTATAGCAACCCTGATTCGGTCATGATTTTCCTTGCATCCTTGCAAGAGGATATTCGATTTTTATTTTATGCATCTATATTTAATTTCTGATTTAATCGCTTTTTTAATTACAAAAGCTATGATTTTTCTCGATTATTCTTCAATTCGTTGTTTTTTTAACATAATTTAATTATATGCCTATTCAATTGAAATACAATATCTCGACCCGCTAAAATACTGTTAAGGTTTTCTTAACACCCTGAGATGACGTTTTTTTGCAGCTAAAAAGGCTATTTCCTCATCACGGAAATAACCTTTTTTTTATTCTATGCCTATAATTTCTTCAATCTTTTCTATCTGATGGGCAATAATTTGATTGTGGGTACGAATACAAACAAGATTCACTTTATTGATTCCAATCAATTCACCCTCAATGATCTTCTTTTGAATGGTGATGATCTTAATCTGCATGCCTCGGGTAAATTCTTTTCCATGGAAAGTAAGGTTTTGTATGGGAAACAGTTCTTTACATTTTTCATAAACGTCAACCATATCCATATTTCGAACTTTAAAACCAAGCTCCTGCTCCTTCTTGCCGAATAACTTTTGCAAAAATTTCACTACTAAAAAAACCACAAGTGCAATACACGCTGCAAGAATTATATCTCGCCAATCCAGTGCAAAAAAAACGTCAAGCATACTCAAACGCCCCTTTCTCCTTACCTATCTATGTTTCTTACTGCAATTTATTCATTCATTTTGTAATCTTTATAGATGTCTCGTTTGGAAACGCCTCGGTCCTTTGCTACCTGCTTCATTGCATCTTTTTCGTTGAAGCCTTGGCTCAAATAGGTCTGCATATGCTCGTCCACGGAAATTTCTTCCCAGCTTGCTTGGGCTTCTTTCTTTTGCGCTTCCAAGGAAAGCCCTTCGATTACCAAAACAAATTCGCCCTTAGGCGGAGTTTCCATAAAATATTCTCTTTGCTTCCCAATGGATTCCCGTCGAACCTCTTCAAATTTTTTGGTTAGTTCCCGAATGACGGCACTTTTACGCGCCCCGCCAAATACGCCTTCCAGCTCCTCCAAGGTGTCCAGCAGGCGATGGGGTGCTTCATAAAAAATCATGGTACGGTGTTCTCTTTCCAACGTCTGCAAAATCATGCGCCTTTCCTTTTTGTCAAACGGCAAAAAGCCCTCAAACACAAACCTTCTGGTATCTAACCCTGAAAGCACCAAGGCAACCACCGCCGCCGAAGCACCGGGTGCAACCGTAACCGGAACCCCCGCTTCATAGCAAAGCTTTACCAAATCCGCCCCTGGGTCTGAAATTCCAGGCATTCCTGCATCCGTAACCAAGGCAATATTTTCCCCTGCCAAAAGCTTCTCTATCAAATACGGGCCTTTTCCTATTTTGTTATGCTCATGGTAGCTTGTCATAGGGGTTTTTATCTCATACCGATTCAATAGCTTCAGGGTATTTCTCGTATCTTCTGCGGCAATCACATTAACGCTTTCCAAAAGCCTTAATGTTCTAAGGGTAATATCTTCCAAATTACCAATGGGCGTTGCGCAAAGATATAATGTTCCTGCCATATCCTGCATCATGCCTGCCCCTCTCCATAATATATATCATACGCCTCTTGGGTATATTTCCCAAATTCACTGTAAATAATCAGCGGCGGGTCTACCTTTATCATCGGCTTTCCGCCCTCCACCCCTTCAAGCAGTACCATGGTAGGTGCTTTATCCCCGAAAGGATGCACAAAACGCAGTCTTTTTGGCTCCAGCCGATACTGGCGCATCAGCACAATAATATCCGTAAGGCGATGAGGACGATGGATCATATAAAACCTGCCGCCCGTTTGCAAAACCTTTTGGGCCCCTGCAATCACATCCTCCAAGGAGCAAAGAAGCTCGTGCCTTGCAATTGCCTTTGCATCAAAGTGATTGACAAGGCCGCCGCCCTCATTCATATAAGGGGGATTGGAGGTAACCACATCAAAGGAATGCTTAGGGAAAAGACTGCCGACTTCTTTTATGTCGCCCTGATGAATGGAGATTTTTTCCTCCAATTCATTCAATGCCACACTTCTTCTTGCCATTTCCACGCTTTCTTCCTGTATTTCAAGGCCTGTGAAATGAGTGCCCTCTGTTTTTGCCGCAAGCAAAATGGGAATAATGCCCGTCCCCGTTCCCAAATCCAAAACACGCTCTCCCTTTTTTACTCTGGCAAAGCCACTGAGTAAAACCGCATCCACACCAAAACAAAATCGTTTTGGGTCCTGAATAATTTGGTACCCGTTGCGATGCAAATCGTCCACTCTTTCAAATTCGTTAATTTTAATTTCAGTCCTCATATGCCTTTAAATCCTCAGAAATCGGTTCCTGCTTCTTCTTTTTCTTGGCCTTGATTACCTTAATTTCATCTGCATTGTAAAATGCGATGGTAGGTGGATCGTTGTCTGTCTTTCTAACAACCGCCTTTACCTGCTGAAGCAAAACATTGGTGGAAAGAATTTCCCCTGTTCCATCAGGCGTAGAAATAATATCTCCGACCTTTGGCATCTTGCTGTTTAATTCCTCATAAACTTCTTCCTCATATTTTAAGCAGCACATCAATCTTCCGCAGATACCGCTGATTTTTGAAGGGTTTAGGGAAAGGCTTTGCTCCTTCGCCATTTTGATGGATACAGGCTGAAAATCCCCCAAAAAGGTGGCACAGCAGAGCGTTCTTCCACAAATTCCAATGCCGTTGAGCATTTTGGCCTCATCTCTGACACCGATTTGACGTAATTCAATGCGGGTTCTGAAGGTTGCAGCTAATTCTTTTACCAGCTCTCTAAAATCAACTCTGCCATCAGAGGTAAAATAGAAAATCAGCTTGTTACGGTCAAAGGTCATCTCCACTTCAATCAGCTTCATATCTAAGTTCAAACGGGCAATGTAGCCCAGACAAATCTGAAAAGCCTCGGCTTCCTTCTTTTCGTTATTTTCCACCGTACGGGCATCATCCTTTGTTGCCTTGCGCAAAACCTTCTTCAAGGGAGGCACAATAGATTCCTCCGTCACAAGGGTGTTTTCCTTAATTACCAGCCCATATTCTACGCCACGCGCCGTTTCCACAATGGCATAATCCTCTTTTTCCAGCTTAAAACCATCAGGATCAAAATAATACATTTTCCCTGCTTTTTTAAATCGAATTCCTACCACTTCAATCATTGGGTTCCATTCTCCTTTATCTCCATCAGCATAACCTCTAGGGTCAGCCGAAAATTTCCGTTTTGTATCAAACGCTCTTTTGCCTTTACAACAGCAGCCGCCTTTTTTGCCAAAACCTCCGTAGGCTCATTTGCAGCGGCAAATATCAATTCTTTTTTATCCTTCTGGATGATAAAATGCTCCTGACGCAATGCTTTTGCAACCACCACATCTCGGTACCATAAACCGATAATATCTAAAAAACGGTAATCGTTTTTATAAATTTCCCATTCCTTTGCCAAAAGCAACGCCTCTGGCAAGCTCATTGCGGGCAATTGGCTCATTTTCTCCAGAATACTCTCTCGCATTTGCCGAAAGGTTTCATCCTCAATTAATTCCAAGGCATGCCCAATGCACCCTTGCCCATAGGCTGCGAAAAAAGTTGCTTCTTCCCCAGATACCAAGCCTTTTTCAATCAAATATCTACTGATTTCTTCCTCCGAAAGCGGGCTAATTTTTAGTGTAACCGTTCTGGAGAGAACAGTTGGCAAAAAAGCATTTGTTGTTTCTGCCAACAGCAAAAAAACAGCATATTTAGGAGGTTCCTCTAGGGTTTTTAACAATGCATTTTGCGCCTGTACCGTCATAGTATGAGCTTGATGAAGGATATATATTTTTTTTTCGTAATGATAGGGCTTAATATCCACTGTTTCCAGTATTTGCGCACGAATTTCATCCACGCCCAGCGTTTTTTTTGGGGAGGTCACATGAATCACATCGGGATGGTTCCCGCTGTCAAACACCCGACAGCTCTCGCAGGTTCCGCAAGGTTCATCTTGGCGTGCCGTGCATAAAAGATATTTCGCAAAGGTATTTGCAATCAGCCGTTTACCTGCCCCTGCACTGCCTACGAACAAATACGCATGGGAGGTTTTTTGTTTTTTCACTGCCATACGCAAATGCTGGAGCAGACGCTCATTGCCCCAAATTTCCTGAAAGGTATACAAAGCGTCCACTCCTTTCGTTAATGCTATTTCCTTTATAAAAGACAAGTTCTCGGGACTCCGTCCCGAACCCTGCAAGCCTTTAAAAAGGCTTGAGCGAAACTTTATTTGCAAAAATTCCATTTTTGCTCTGCCCGCCGTTTCAAAAAGGAAGGAATACTGTGCTAACTTTCTGTATTATGCTCTAAAAAAGAAAATTCGTATTTATAATTATTTCGTTTTTCGTCTTATGTGTTTAAAATTTCTTAAACTGCTCAACATCCACCACAAACACCGTTGCACCGCCGATATTTACCTCAATGGGTGCCAAAATAAAGCCGTGCATTGCACCGCAAGAAGACGGCAGCGTTGCATATTGTGTGCGTGACTTGCTGTTTTCTTCAATAATGCCCATTACCTCTTCTACCTTTTCTTCTTCAACACCGGTCAAGAGCGTCGTATTTCCGGCACGCAAAAAGCCGCCCTTTGTTGCCAATCTCGTTACTTGAAAACCTGCTTTGTTCAGATTGGAAATTACCTCTCCTGCGTCCTCGTCTTGAATAATGGCAATAATAAGTTTCATAGATACCCCTCCCGTCTATTTTTAAAAACCAAACAACCTGTCTAAGCCCGCCTGTATTTGGGCAAAAACAGTTTCTATATCCTGACTTGCATCAATTTTCATGATGCGCTGCGCATGCATATGACACAATTCTTTATATCCATGATATACTTTTTGGTGAAATTCCTGCTTTTCCAGCTCCAACCGATCCAATTTATGATTTATTTCCGTTTTTTTTCTGGCAATTCCCTCTTCGGGAGGAAGCTCCAAATAAAACGTAATATCCGGCAAAAGCCCGCCTGTTGCCATGCGGTTCACCTCTGCCACAACCTCCCCCATCTCACGCCCAAAGCCCTGATAGGCAATGCTGGAATCCGTGAAACGATCCGTCAAAATATTTTTCCCTTGCTCCAAATTAGGAACTATAAATTCCTCCACATGCTGGGCTCTGGCCGCGGCATATAAAAGCATTTCCGTTTTTGCAGCCATTCCTTTATTGGAGGGGTCTAGTAACAATTCCCGAATTTTTTCGGAAATCGTTGTGCCTCCCGGTTCCCTGGTCAGAAGGACTTCCTGCTTCATTTTTCTCAGATATTCTTCTATTTTTCTGATTTGTGTGGATTTGCCGCTGCCATCGCTGCCCTCCACCGAAATAAAAAATCCCCTCATTGGTCACCTCAAAAACTATTTCTATCAATTTCAGCCAAAACCAGCTTTTTTTACATAGAGGAAAAATATCGACCCTCTATTGGTTTATAAAATGCCATTCCTTCAAAAGAACGGCCACCTAAATTAAAAAAAAATGTTATTCAATACTAATTTTATTGATATTTTTATTATATCACAAAACCCTATTATTGCCTATTTTTTTTGTATCCATTAACAATTGTAATTCATTTTTCTGTTCCGTATTTTGCTTGCATTTTTAAATCGTTATGTTGTAATCAAATGTATCAAAAAAAGGAGCATGTCCGCTTTTGCAGGTATTTGCTCCTTTTTTATGCCATTCGGTTTCAATATTTTACCTTTGATACTTCTTTATGATACGAATATCCTCGCCAAAAAACTTCATCTGCTCAAACTCGCCAAGAAATCTTGAGGTTACACGGTCAGAATACTGACTCATCAGCTGCGTCGGCCCTAGGTTTGTGGAAATCACAACGGCCTTTTTCGCCAGCTTTCTATCATTTATAATGCGAAAAAGCTCCGACGCCGTAAATATGGTGGAAAATTCCGTTCCCAAATCATCAATCATCAACAGCTCTGCATCCAGCAGCTCCTGATCCCATTCCTTGTCTTTTTCTTCGTCATCATCTTTACGAAATCTTTGATCCTCCAGCCTTCTAAAGAGCTGCCCAGCGGTGAGGTATAAAACAGTATGGCCTCTTTCCAATAAATCCTTGGCAATACAGTTGCAAAGGAAGGTTTTTCCAAGGCCTGTCCCCCCGTAAATTAAGAGGTTCGCACCATTTCCAAAATCCTCAACGAATGCCAAAGCCCTGCGGTAAAGCTTTTCTGCGTTGGCCTTTGGCGAAATCCCTTCTTCCTTGGACTGTGTGGCGCTATACAAAGCAAAATTGAAATTATCAAAATTTTCCACTCGAATCATTTCCCGCACATTAGACTGATCATACAGCTTATCCATCAGCCGTCTTTTCAAGCAAAGGCATTGCTCCGTTCCAATGTAACCGGTATCCTGACATTTTGGGCAGGCATATTCCATTTCCAGAAGCTTGGGCGACAAGCGATTGGCTTCAAAAATTTCTATACGCTCCTGCTCCAAAATTTTTTGTTCCCTTTTGAGTTCTTCCAAAACTTCCTTGGGATCTACCAAGCCTTGCAAAACCAACCGTGCGGTTTTTGTGCCTAGAAGTGCCAGCTCCCCCTCAATTTCCGCCAAACGAGGCAGCTTTTCATAAAGGGCAGTTCTTCTCTCTCGCAATTCCGCCGCCTTTTGGGTACGTAAGCCATCATATTCCCGTAAAATCCCACGAAATATTTGTGTTCTTGTTGCCACTATGCCCACCTCCTCTTACCACTTGTCTCGCTCTTCTCGCTGAAGCTTTTCTAATGTTTCAAAATCCCACTGTCTTTGGGTATAATTGATAAAGCGATTTTGCTTTGGTGCCTTCACCGTAGTCTTTGGCTCATTGCTTTGCACCGTTTTTTTCGCTGTAAACGCACGATCCAATGCTTCAACATCCGCGGTATTTTTCACACCTGCGCTTTTCCATTTCTTCAAAATGCTGTCGGCATAAGGAAAGCTCACCTTGCCTGTTTGCATTACCGTTCTTTCGCAGGCCATTTTTATCACATCAAGGGGCAATTCATATTCTCTCAGCCATTTTTTCATATAGGCCTCTTCCCCATCCACAGGCATTCTTCCGCTCTGCCCAAAGGCTCGCATAATCCCATGAAAACTGGTTTTTCGCATCTCTATATATTGGGCTGCCTTCTCCACGGAATCAATGCCCTCCTCAGCCCAAGCAATGGCCACCTTTTCCACATATCGCATCCCTTTAAATCCATCACAAACACAGTAAGAAAGCAACACCTCAATTAGGTCGGGGGAAAAGCCAAGCCAGTCGTAAAAGCCAAAAATCATGCTAATGTCCTGCTGGGTTAAGGGCTTGCCTAACTTCCGCTGGGCAGTTTGCAGCAGTGTTTTCATTTCCTGATGCTTCATATACTCGGAAAGCTCTTCCATGCTATATTCAGGCTTTTGTGTAATAAACACCGGTGCTTGCGCTGTAGCATTCGTTTTTACCTTTTCCCGCTCCTGCCAGTATTGCCAAGCACGAATAACATCACTCTCCAGTATATTCAGCTTTTCGGCAATCTGCGCCCCATTGGCACCCTCCAACGCTTTCGTCATCAGATAGACAGAAACATACATGGGTGGTGCCAACGGCAATTCTTTTTCGATAAATTCACTCGATATACAAATTTCTCCAGCCATTTGTATCCTCCTTTCTACCTAACATTTTCGTACCTTTAAGTATACCATGTCTTTTCCGATAAGAAAAGACTGCCGCCGACGAAATCGTCCTTGGACAGTCTATTTTTTTACTTACTCTTGTGCTTCACATGCACATTGAAATAATAAATAATAAAGCTTAACAAAATTACCGTCAGCAATACCACCACAATAATTCTGGAATCCTTAAAGGAAATAAAAATTGCCAAGCAACCCAAGCAAAGACTGATGGCATATAAAATCAGTACCGCTTGTTTCTGGGAAAACCCACGGTCAATGAGGCGGTGGTGCAAATGTCCCCGATCGGGCTGCATAATAGGCTGGTGCTTCGCCATTCTGCGCAGCATGGCAAAAACTGTATCAAATACAGGCAAGCCTAGGCACAGTACGCTAACGCTGACCGCCAGCAGTGCATAGCCTTTAAATACCCCCAGAATACTGGTTACCGCCAACACAAAGCCAAGAAAGGTTGAGCCGGTGTCTCCCATAAAAATTTCCGCAGGGTTAAAATTTCTGGGCAAAAAGCCAAGGCAGGCACCCGCAAGGGCAGCCGTTAAAACCACCGCCGTATTGCTACCCGTCATGATGCAAAGCACCATTAGGCTTAAGGCGGCAATGGAGGAAACCCCCGCAGCCAGACCATCCAAACCATCAATCAAATTTACCGCATTGGTTACGCCCACAATCCAAACAAGGGTAATGGGCACGCTGAATTTTTGTAACGCCGCCGTCACAGGCCAAAGCACCACATGTATCCTTGTTCCTGAAAAAATAACAATGAACGCCGCCACAATCTGCACACAAAATTTCAGCTTCGCAGGTAAATTTTTCATATCATCTAAAACGCCCAAGCCTGCAATGAGCAGTGCACCCGTAAGAAACCCCACAAATTGCTTTGTGCTCATGCTTCTGTCGAAAAAAAATATCATTAAAACCGTGATGGTAAAGCCCAAAACAATGGCGACTCCACCCATTCTGGGCATAGGTTTATTATGGACACCTCGATCCTTTGGATAATCAATGGCTTTGCATTTTATGGAAACCCATTTTGCAAAGGGCGTTGTTACCAACGTAATCGCAAAAGCACTGGCGAAACCCGCGATATATAATAACCAATTATGCTGCATCCAAAAACCCTCTCCTAACAGTTGGGAGAAACTCCCGATAAAGAAAAACGGGGAAGGTGATAGGATACAGCTTGCATCCAACGATAATTCCCCCGCCACACTCTATTCGCAATTTATTTTGTTCCGAAAATTCTGTCGCCGGCATCACCCAAGCCGGGAACGATGTATCCATGGTCGTTTAACTTACCATCATATGCTGCTGCATAAATATCAACATCAGGATGCACTTCCTGAATTCTTTTCACACCTTCAGGTGCCGCAAGAATGCAAAGCATAATGATATTCTTTACGCCCTTGTCCTTCAAGAA
>JAQUSU010000060.1 GCA_028710085.1 Anaerotignum sp. | reverse complement strand
AATTTCGATGAAGATATGAACGTTTCCGTCCAAAATGCAAGCATTTCAGCAAGCTGCAGTAATTTTAACGAGGCAGCGGAATTTGAAATTCCCACAGAGGCTCTGGAAGCCGCTCAATAATCATGAAGGACTTTTCTTATGATTTTATAACAGCAGATTTCCAACGACTCTGCCGTTTTTGTCTGGGAGAATTGGTACTTGTGTGGGAGGTTATTCTTTTTTCGATAAAGCACTGTTTTTCACAGGCCTTCTTCGTGAATATTTTTTCAAAAAACTCTCCACTTAAATTTTATCTATAATCATAAAAAAAGACTTTTCTCCATTTTAAAACAGGCTTAATCCCCTAAAAAGTCGCCTTTTTTAAGGGTTGGCAAAGTTATTAAAAACTATCCCCCTAGTGTACTCTTTTGCAGGTTTGCATTTTTATTCTCCAAAAAAAAATTTAAGAAACTATTGACTTTCCATTTGCTGTACCAGTTAAGCTTAAGCCAGAGTTAAGGAAAACGCTTAACGAACCCAATAAACAATCATATATATAAATTAAAAGGAGGAATTTTCAATGGTAGGTAAAAAGGTTGTACATCACTTAATGATGAGTGCAAAGGATGGTCACTATACTGGCAATTTAGTAAACGGCGCTAGAATCGTTAATCAGTGGGGCGATGTTGGTACAGAATTAATGGTTTATGTTGATGGTGACATTTCCTTATTCTTGGGCTACAAAGATATCGAATTCACAGCTCCTGTATATGTTGGTGACTTCATGGAATATCACGGCTGGATTGAAAAAGTTGGTAACCAGTCCTATACATGTAAATTTGAAGCATGGAAGGTTGCTGAGATGGTTGACATCACAAATCCTCAGGATACACGCGCAACAGCTTGTGAACCTCCTGTATTGTGTGGCACTGCAACAGGTAGCCTTTATATTGCGAAAAAAGATCAAAGAGGTCCTCAGGAATCTTCCTTCAAGGATGCAAAGCACCCTCAGTAAGTTTTTGGTGACATTTTTCGAAGGAGCGGATAGTAATCCGCTCTTTCTTTTACACAAAAATTGACGATTTTTGTAATAGATTATTTCATTATGTAAACAGAGAGGATGAAGAACCATGAATAGACCCTTGGAAGGTATTCGTGTGCTTGATTTAACACAGGCTTATAGTGGCCCATTTTGTACGATGAATCTTGCTGATCATGGCGCAGAGGTAATCAAAATTGAACGTCCCGGTTCCGGCGATCAAACAAGAGGCTGGGGGCCTATGGAAAACGATTTTAGTGGCTACTATGCTTATATTAACCGGAATAAAAAAGGAATCACATTAAACCTCGCCTCAGAAGAAGGAAAAAAAATTTTCACGGAGCTGGTAAAAACCGCTGACGTGGTTTGCGAAAACTATAAGGTTGGTGTGCTTGAAAAATTAGGTTTTTCCTATGATGTTTTAAAAGAAATCAATCCCCGTATCATTTATGGTTCCATTAGTGGGTTTGGCCTAACCGGCGAATTATCCACCCGTCCCTGCTATGACATTGTTGCTCAGGCTATGAGCGGCATGATGAGTGTAACTGGCTTTGCCGATGGCCCTCCTTGCAAAATCGGCCCCTCCGTGGGAGACAGCTACACCGGCGCTTATTTATGTATGGGTATTTTAATGGCATTGTATGAAAGAGAAAAAACAGGCGTTGGACGCCGCATTGATGTGGGAATGGTGGATACATTATTCTCAACAATGGAGAATTTCGTTGTGGAATATACCATTGCCGGAAAACACCCCCATCGTGCAGGCAATCAAGACCCAAGCATCGCCCCCTTTGATTCCTTCCATGCAAAGGATGCGGATTTTGTTATGGGCTGCGGCACAGACAGAATGTTTGCAGGCTTATGCAGTGCAATGGGTAGAGAAGATTTGATTGACGATCCACGTTTTAAAACAAACATAGATCGCTGCGATAATTATTTACCGGATTTGAAGTCCATTGTCGAAGAATGGACGCAAACAAAAACAGTTTCCGAATTGGAAGAAATCATTGTAGGATTATCTATCCCCTTTGGCCCAATTCTTACCATTCCGGAAATTTCTGAACATCCTTTAACAAAGGAAAGAAATATGCTTTGGGATGTCTATCAACCAGGAATGGATAAAACCATTCGTATGCCCGGCTCTCCCATTAAGATTCATGGCGAAGAAGATAAAGCACAGAAAGGCTCCCCTATCCTCGGTGAAGATAATACTGCCATCTATTCAGAAGTATTAGGCATTTCCGCTGAAGAGATTAAGGCATTGGAAGAAAAAAATGTTATTTGACTCCTCAAAAAAACAGAGTGATGAACCCTCGTTTTCTGTTGAGCCATTTTTGCCGTTGTGGTATACTGATGAACAAGATAGTATATCTCTTAGTAAAAATGTAAGGAGGAGTGGTCAAATGCCCGATGGAAAAAACTATTATTCGATCGGCAAAGTCTCTACACTCAGCAACGTACCCATTAAAACATTGCGGTATTATGATAAAATCGGTCTGTTAGTGCCTGAATATAGAAAGAGTGATAGTAATTATCGCTACTACGCCCAAAATCAGATTTTAACCCTTTTCATCATTCGCAAGCTAAAGCATTTAGGTATCCCGCTAAAAAACATAAACCAAATTGTCAGTCAAAAGGATGCAGCAACTATGGGTACTTGCATCACAGAAAGATTGTTTGAGATTAGCAAGATGATAGAATCTCTTAACAACCAGTATGCGGAGGGGCAGCTTTTGCTTGACCGTCTGGAAAAAGGGCACAATATTCTTGAAACCGGACAATCCATCTGGTCCACAGAGGGGATTCGCGTCGAGGAAATTCCGGTTCGCAACGTATTGTTCACAAGACGTATTAAAAGAAATTACAAAAATAGTGATGTTTCTGTAGAACGATGGTTTGAATTGTTTGAAATGGTATCACAGCATAATTTGCGTATGGTAGGCTCTGTTATTTTAACGTACCATAACAACCCGTTAGAGCAATTTTTCAAAACCGATTGTGATTTGGAAATTTGCATTCCCATTGATGAACTTCGTGAGGATCTGCCAGATTTTAAGCAATATGGCGGCTTTAAAGCTGTAACTGCCCTTCATATCGGGCGGAATGACGAAATTATTCAAACCCATATCAAAGCAATAAAATGGCTGAACCAACAAGGCTATAAAG
Source organism: Anaerotignum sp. (assembly GCA_028710085.1). Lineage (GTDB taxonomy): Bacteria > Bacillota > Clostridia > Lachnospirales > Anaerotignaceae > Chakrabartyella. The sequence continues at coordinate 10,594 of JAQUSU010000060.1, read as the reverse complement.
TAGTCGGCCCAATTTCAGAAGAATATATTATATCACCGGTTGATATTAATAATGAAGAAAATCATATTACAAAAGTAATTATACCCATAAACTGATATGCTTATGGGGCGCTAAAAAAAGGCCAAAGCCAAGTTTTTCGCTTCGGTCTTTTTTTATTGGTAACCCCGATCCCCTCTCTAGCTAAGGAACTAGCTATATACAAGTAATTGAACATTGCTATCGGCTAATTCCAAAAATCCGCTATCATAAATACCATTTTAGTCAAAGCAATCCCTTTGATTATTTCAAACTTTCACTGAAATTAACGATTTTACAGTATTCAAAAAACACCGGCAGCTTTAAAACTCTTGTCATACAAAGGGTTGATTTGCAGGAAAAAATAATATATTTTACTTCTGTTAAAAAACCTTAGGAGGATTAATTTCACTAATTTTGAGAGAGGATTTTTATAGAAAAATACCAAAAAAAATTTAGCAACCATTTGAAAATGATTGTTTTGGAGTCATTTTCTGCAAAAATAAAAGAATTAAATCATCTTAAATTATTTTTTGCAGATTTTAAAACAATCCTCTTAGTGGATACTTTTTGCTTGTAAAAAAGAAAAGAAGAAAAAAATCCAAAAAAATAATTGTTGACTATACCATTAGTGAATGGACTATATTAAATTTAAATTATAGAATATCACTAAAAAATTAAAATGCAAGTGAATCATTTTATTAAGTAATTTTATTGTTTGATCAAATAATGTATATCCGCGGATACATTATTGTGAAATTCTATAAAAACAAATCTTAAAAAGTTTGTTGATATAAACGGATGCGGAAAAATTCCCCTAATCCGAACATCTTCGTCTTATTAAAGTAAAAATTTCGGAAAATCAACAGGATTTCCAAAGTGGTGATACGGGATTTCATTCTCCCCAAATCACTGCTAAAGCAATTATTTGTAATTGTATCGCTTTTATGGGTCGTAAGGAACTATTACATTTTAGGGAGGTTAGATTTATGTCGAAAAACCAACAACAAGAAGGTGCTTTTAAAAAAGATTTGCGTAAAATCGATATTTGGTCATTGGCATTGGGGGCAATTATTGGTTGGGGCTGTTTCGTAATGCCGGGAACATCCTTCCTGCCAAAGGCAGGGCCGATTGGTTCTATTTTAGGATTAATGCTTGGCGCAGTCATTATGTGTATTATTTGTATCAGTTATGGATATATGATTCGTAAATTTCCTCTTTCCGGCGGCGAATTTGTTTATGCCGACACAGCTTTTGGTAAAAAACATGCTTTTATCTGCGGATGGTTCATCGTTTTGGCATATTGGTCGCTGATTCCTTTGAACTCTACCGCATTGGCTATGATTTCACGCTATATTTTACCCGGCTCGCCTTTGCAGTTTGGATACTTATATACCATTGCCGGTTGGGATGTATATCTAGGAGAAATCCTTTTGGCCTATGCCTTCATTATTGGTTTGGGCATTGTAAATATGCGTGGTATTAAAAGTGCCGGTTGGTTCCAGACTCTCGTCGCTGTTTCCTTATTCGCTTCGGTAATGTTTGCATTAATTGGTGTATTAATGACAAAACCTGATTTTGGCAACTTAAAACCATTTTTTTTAGAAGGGCAATCAAAATTTAGCTCCATTCTTGCAGTATTAGCTTTTGCCCCTTATTGCTTCGTTGGCTTTGACTGTATTCCTCAGGCCGCCGAAGAATACAGTTTTTCCCATAAGGCAGCATTAGGTCTCATGGTCGCAGCAATTTTGGTTGGCGGTCTTATCTATTGCGTAGTTGTATTTATCACATCAGTTGTCAATCCTTGGCAGCCTATGCTGGCATCCAACCCTGACTGGGCAACCGGTGAAATGGTTATGAAATCCATCGGGTATATCGGCGTTATCTTTATTGGTATTGCAATGCTTTGCGCAGTTGTTGCTAGTATGAACGGTTTCTATATTGCTTCCAGCCGTTTACTATACTCTATGGCTTACGCTGATGCACTCCCAGAAAAATTTGCACATTTAACACCACAAGGCACACCAAAAAACGGTATCTTCTTCATGATGATTCTGGCTTTGATTGCCCCTTGGTTTGGTCGTCAGGTATTAGCTTGGATTGTTGATATGACTTGTGTTGGTGCAGCCATGGGCTTTACATATACCTGTGCATCTGCTGCTAAGGTTGCAAAAAGAGATGGCGATAAAGGTCAAATGTGGATTAGCATATTAGGCGTTGCAGTTGCTTCAATCTTTTTAATTATTACTTTCGTTCCCGGTATGCCCGGCTTCTTATCCACACCTTCCTTCATTATTTTAGGTATTTGGTCTGTTATCGGAATTATTTTCTACCTTTCCATCAGAAAACGTTATATTTATGGAAAGTGGCAAGGTGTTTCAGTAGAAAGGATTCTATATACAAAAATGGAAGAAGACGGAAAAATTTAGCTTTGTTTCCCAAATAAAAAATATAAAATTAAGTTCTATTCCCTCCAAAAAATGCCACCCCTTGCGGGTGGCGTTTTTATATGAAAATTACTATTCTCCAAGATTAGATTCGACTACGCTGTCTTTTGTTTGTTCAATAATACTAATCATCATATCCTTTTCCAAGGCACTTACAACATAGCCATAAATCGTTCCATTCTCATCAATCATAAAGGTTGTTGGGAAGGCACTGATGCCATATTGTTGAAAAATTTCATTGCTTTCATCCATGACAACGGGGAAGGTATAATTATTGTCCTCTAAGAAAGAAATAATATCCTCTTTACTCCCTTCATTTCCAAGGTTCGGTGCCGCTACACTAAGAATAACGACGTCCTCCTCGTTTAAACCGTATTCCTCATAAATTTCTTGAATATGAGGCATTTCCCCACGGCAAGGCGGGCACCACGTTGCCCAGAAATTAAGGAAAACTGTTTTCCCCTTATATTCCGAGAGGGTGTGAACATTGCCGAACTGATCCGTCAATTCAAAATCCGGCGCAGGTATCACCTCTGGCTCCTCAGATTCCTCCGTTTCCTCAGGCGTGGTTTCGGCGTTTTCTTCCACTGTGGTCGTAGTATCATTACTGGTTAGATAATTGGTAAAGCCATTCATTGTTCCTGTAAAGGTCATAATACCCATAACGATCATTAGTATGGCGCCTATCTTTACACTATAGCGTACCACTGACTGATGCTGTTTGAAAAAGCTTAATAGGCTTTGGGTGAAAAGCCCCACCGCCAAAAAGGGCAACACAAAACCAATGGTAAATATACCAATGAGGGCAAAGCCTGCCGTAGAAGATGCGGAGGTGCCTGCCATAAGTAAAACACTGCCTAAAACAGGGCCTACGCAGGGCGTCCATGCGAAGCTAAAGGTAAAGCCCAAAAGCAAAGCCGGCAACGGTCCCATTGTCCATTTTTCCAAGCTTAAAGGCAAACGATGTTCTTTTTCAAGGGCCCCTGAACGGCCAAAAACGCCAAACTGATAAAGTCCAAAAAACACCATGATGATACCGCTAATTTTTGCAAACATCAAACGGTTATTGCTAAAAAACTGCCCAAGAGAGGTAACCCCAAAGCCCAGTACAAAAAAGGCAAAGCTGATGCCCAAAACAAAGAACATCGTGTTTATCATGACTTGTTTTCTGGGATACTCAATGGTTCCATCCGGCGAAACGGATTTTGCCCCGCCCGATAGGTAGCTGATATAAAGAGGAACCAAGGGCAAAATACAAGGGGAGAAAAAGCTAATCAGCCCTTGCAAAAATACAGTGAGAATGGGGATACTTGTTTCTGCTGAAAAACCCATAAGACAGCTCCTTTCAGAATTCGTTATTAGTAATAGTAATTTACTATACCTTGCAAGGCATTTTTTGTAAAGTGATTTAATCACCTTTTCATACTAAAAAGATTGGATATGCAAAATAATGGCCTATTCTGCCAAAATATAAAAGAGGTATCCGCCAAAAACACGGATACCTCTAAATTTTTTAAATAACGAATGCAGTTAAGGCTATTGCAGCACAAGGTGATTTTAAACTCTGGCAACACCCAAGGTCACTGTTTCGCCGTTGATATTCCATTCCTTGGAAAGCTCGCCGCCTTCTCCTGCAACAATTTCTTCTGCCAAAACATCAGCGGAAATGTCATTATTGCTAAGGATTTCAGCGATTTTTTCATTACCGCTATGGAATACACGAATACGGTCAGTTACGTTGAAGTTGGCCTCTTTACGCATTGTCTGCACCTTACTTACAACTTCACGAACAAAGCCCTCTTCCACCAATTCCGGTGTTAAGTTGGTGTCCAAAACAACAGTCAGATTATTGTCACCGCTGGAAACAAAGCCGTCCTTCTCGGAAGTATCAATCAAAACATCGTCCATTTCCAGAACAACCTCTTCCCCTTCAACCACAAGGGTAGCTTTTCCGTCTGAGCGCAGCGTAGCCATAAATGCAGCCCCATCTACTTCCTTCAACCTGGCGCCGATTGCAGGCACCAGCTTGCCATATTTCTTACCCAAGGTTCTCAGCTGAGGCTTGAAGGTATAAGCAGTAAATGCTTCAACATTGTCGGTAAAGGTCAATGCTTTTACATTCAACTCCTCGGTAATGATATTACGGTAAAGCTCAGGCAATTCCTTTTCAGCCTTCACATACATCATTGCCAAAGGCTGACGGTTTTTCATGTTTGCCGCATTTCTTGCCGCACGGCCTTCCACAACAACCTTTAACACGAAATCCATATTTGCTTCCAGCTCGGCATCCACCCACTCTGCGTGGTATTGGGGCCAATCGCAAAGGTGAATACTTTCGGGAGCAGAAGGATCTGCTTTCTTTACAAGGTTACTATAAATTTCCTCGGTAATAAAAGGTGTGAACGGTGCAGCAAGCTTACACATGGTTTCCAAAACGGTGTAGAGGGTCATGTAAGCATTGATTTTATCCTGCTCCATGCCTTCCGCCCAGAAACGTTCACGGCTTCTTCTTACATACCAGTTGGACAGCTCCTCTACAAATTCAGCCATGGCTCTCGCAGGCTCTGTCAATTTATAGCCTTCCAAGCTTTCATCTACAAATTTATTCAAGGTTTGCAGCTTTGACAAAATCCATTGATCCATAGGAGGGAGCTTGTCATATTCAAGCTGATATTTTGTTGGGTTAAATTCATCAATATTTGCGTAAAGCACATAGAACGCATAGGTGTTCCAAAGCGTACCCATGAATTTTCTCTGCATTTCACTTACCGCTTCATCATAATAGCGGCTAGGCAGCCAAGGCGCACTGTTTGCAAAGAAGTACCAACGAACCGCATCGGCCCCCTGCTTATTCAAGGCATCCCAAGGATTTACAACGTTGCCCTTATGCTTACTCATTTTCTGACCATTCTTATCCTGAACATGACCAAGCACGATGCAGTTTTTAAACGGTGCGCAGTCAAAGAGGAGTGTGCTTACCGCAAGCAGGGTATAGAACCAACCACGGGTTTGGTCAACCGCCTCACTGATGAAATCAGCGGGGAAATTTTCATCAAAAATTTCTTTATTTTCAAATGGATAGTGCCACTGTGCAAAAGGCATTGCACCACTATCGAACCAACAGTCGATTACTTCGGAAACACGGGTCATCGGCTTGCCGCATTCAGGGCAGGTGATGTGTACCGCATCAATAAAGGGCTTATGCAGCTCGATATTTTCGGGGCAATCGGGGGACATTTCCTTCAATTCAGCAATGCTGCCGATGGTATGTCTATGGCCACATTCGCATTCCCAAATAGGCAATGGTGTACCCCAGTAACGCTCACGGGACAAACCCCAATCAATTACGTTTTCCAAGAAGTTGCCGAAACGGCCTTCCTTGATATTATCAGGATACCAGTTGATGGTACGGTTATTTGCCACCAATTGATCCTTTAATGCTGTCATTTTGATAAACCATGTGCTTCTTGCATAATAGATCAGTGGTGTATCACATCTCCAGCAGAAAGGATAGTTATGCTCAAAAGGAATTGCCGCAAACAAAGAGCCGTCTGTCCCCATTTGTTCAATGACCTTAGCATCCGCATCCTTCACAAACATTCCAGCAAAAGGGCCCGTTTCCGCTGTCATAAGGCCCTGGCTGTCAACATACTGACGGAAAGGTACATCATATTTCTGGCAAACCCTCGCATCCTCCTCACCGAAAGCACCTGCGGAATGAACAATGCCGGTACCATCTGTTAAGGTTACATATGGATCGCAGGTTACGATAAACGCCTTGGGGTCATTTTCCAAGAAACTGAATAAAGGCTCGTAGCGCATATATTCCAATTCCTTACCCTTCATTGTTTCCAGAACCTCATAGGTACCTTCGCCTAAAACGGTGTCTAACAAAGCTTCTGCCAAAATGGCCGTGTAATCCTGATATTTTACTCTTGCATAGGTTTCCTTCGCATTCACGGTCAATGCCACGTTAGAGGGCAATGTCCAAGGGGTTGTTGTCCAAGCCAAGAAATATTCGTTCTCCTTGCCTTCTACCTTGAATTTCGCAATGACAGACATTTCCTTTACGTCTTTATAGCCCTGTGCAACCTCGTGGGAAGAAAGCGCCGTTCCGCAGCGAGGGCAGTAAGGAACAACCTTATGACCCTTGTAAAGGAGGCCTTTATCCCAGATTTGCTTTAATGCCCACCATTCGGATTCAATATAATCATTATGGTATGTTACATAAGGGTGATCCATGTCTGCCCAGAAGCCTACACGGTCACTCATGGAACGCCATTCTTTTTCGTATGTCCAAACACTTTCCTTACATTTGCTGATGAAAGGTTCCACACCGTATTGTTCGATTTGAGGCTTGCCATCCAGTCCCAAAGCCTTTTCCACTTCCAGCTCAACAGGCAGACCGTGGGTATCCCAACCTGCTTTTCTCAAAACCTTGTAGCCCTTCATGGTTTTATAACGAGGAACCAAATCTTTTACGGCTCTTGTGATGATATGGCCGATGTGAGGCTTGCCGTTTGCAGTCGGAGGGCCATCATAAAAGGTGAAAATTGGAGCACCCTCTCTAGCTTCAATACTCTTTCCAAAAATATCATTATCTTTCCAAAATTTTTCTACCTGAACTTCTCTTTCGACGAAGTTCAGATTGGTTGGCACTTTGTCATACATACAAATTCCTCCTTGTTTACACTTATAAAAGCATTGTTTTCTAAAATTAAGGCGGTGGCCTCTTCATAAAGAACAAAATACATATACTCTTCAATTTTTGACTGGTTTCGATTGGTCCATTCATTTATGATGAAAAATCAGGAAAAGTATTGTTTAATTTTTTTATGTATTTCGTTTCCGCTAAACAAAAAAAGACCCATTCATCCAACACAGGACGAAGGGTTCGCGGTACCACCTGATTTGACGGCAAATTGCCATCCACTCTAAGCATCACTATAATGATGCCGACCCTTAACGCGGGCTAACGACAGAGCCTACTTGGCTGAACACCGTTTGGTCTGCCACTCCGGAGTGATTTTCTATATTTTCTATGATGACGGGTTTTCACCAAGCCCCGATTCTCTGGAATCATAACGAAAATATATACTGTCTCTTTCATTGTGTTTTTTCTTTATACGTTAGCATTATACATTGTGCCTAAAAAGAAGTAAAGTCTTTTTTGCAGTTTTTTCTTTGTTTCTTGAAAAAAATGTTGTATACACGACCACAGTATACAGTTTTTCTTTTTATATCCCAAGACAGATGCCATTGATTCGGAAGCTTTTGTAAACGAATTTGAAGTAGAATAAAACGTATTTTAAAAAGCAAAATAAAAGTATACAATTTATTTCACAAAAAACACAAAAATGTGGAAATATTTGCTTTATTGCTTTCATTTGTGTATAATAAAATAGTTCTGATAAAAGTTCCTGCTTTCAGGAGAAAAATAAAGGAGATAGTCAACCATGAAAGGACGAAACTTGGCACTGTTAACGGACCTGTATGAACTTACAATGATGCAGGGTTATTTTACGGCAGGTGCCTATAACAAGAAAGTAGTATTTGATCTTTTTTACAGAAAGAATCCCAGTGGAAACGGCTACGCAATTACCGCAGGCCTAGAGCAAGCAATTGAATACATTCAGGGATTGCACTTTACAAAAGATGATATTGATTATTTGGTAAGTCTAAATTTGTTTACTGAAGACTTTATTGAATTCTTAAAGGATTTTCGGTTTACCGGAGAAATATATGCCATACCCGAGGGAACGGTTGTGTTCCCCCACGAACCATTGTTGCGGGTAACTGCGCCTATTTTTGAAGCGCAATTGCTTGAAACAGCCCTTTTGAACATCATAAACCACCAGAGCTTAATTGCAACGAAGGCCTCCCGTGTTGTTTGGGCAGCAGAAGGAGATCCTGTTATGGAGTTTGGTTTGCGACGGGCGCAAGGCCCTGATGCCGGAACCCTAGGCGCAAGAGCTGCGGTCATTGGCGGTTGCTGTGGAACCAGTAACGTATTGACGGGCAAATTGTTTGATGTTCCCGTAAAAGGCACCCATGCACATAGCTGGGTTATGAGCTTTTCTAACGAAATCACGGCATTTAGAGAATATGCAAGGCAATTCCCGGATAATTGCTTGTTATTGGTGGATACTTATAACACTTTGCAAAGCGGTGTTCCCAATGCAATTAAGGTGTTCCAGGAAATGAAAGCAGCCGGCAAGCTAACCGGAAAATTTGGTATCCGTTTGGACAGTGGTGACTTGGCGTATCTTTCAAAGTGCGCAAAAATCATGCTGGAGGAGGCAGGCTTTGGTGAAGCAATCATTAGCGCTTCCAGCGATTTGGATGAAAACCTGATTGCCAGTTTAAAATCTCAAGGGGCTAAAATCAACCTTTGGGGTGTGGGCACAAAGCTGATTACCAGTGACGATTGCCCTGCCTTTGGCGGTGTATATAAGCTTGCAGCTGAAGCAGGCGATGATGGCGCGTTCATTCCTAAAATCAAGCTGTCAAATAACCCAGAAAAGGTAACGAACCCCGGAATTAAAAAAGTCTTTCGTATTTATGATAAAAAGACAAAAAAAATCAAGGCAGATTTGATTGCCTTGGAGGATGAAACCATTGATGAAAATCAAGGTTTGGCCATTTGCGACAGCAATGCAAAATGGCGTAAGATGCAATTAGCTGCTGGCACATTCTTTGTAAAAGAGCTTTTGGTTCCTATTTTTGTTGACGGAGAATTGGTATACCAATCACCGAAAACCATGGAAATCCAAGCGTTTTGTAATAAAGAAAAAAATTCTCTTTGGGGCGAGCATTTGCGTTTAAAAAATCCCCATATTGTGCCCGTAGATTTATCGGAAAAATTGGCTCAATTGAAAAATCACTTAATTGACGAAATGAGCTTTCATTAAATATCAAAAAATCCCACCCAAATATTAGGTGGGATTTTTTTTGTATTGTGAAGTGTAATTACCTTCTTTTTGCGGCAAAATCATAAAAATTATTTACGCCTCATCCATTTTTGAAAAAGGTACTACAGGCAAAGGATTTTCATGATGTGCCCCAATGTGCTTTTCCATCCAAACAATGTCAATCCACTGTCCAAGCTTATAGCCGCTCTTGGAAAAAAGCCCAACCCGATGAAAGCCTACTTTTTCATGAAAAGCAACGCTTGGTGGGTTTGGATAAGCAACGCAGGCAAGCATGGTCAAAATCCCTTGGGTTTTTAAGGTTTCCTCCAGCGCAGAATAAAGCATAGAGCCTATGCCGTAGCCACGAAAATCCTGTCTGATATAGATTGTTGTTTCCACCGCCCAATCGTAGGCGGCACGGGCGCGAAAGGAAGATGCATAGGAATAGCCTGCGATTTCTCCGTCAACCACAGCTACATAGTAGGGGAATTTTTGCAGTGTATTTGAAATGCGCTTGGCAAATTCCTCTACCGTAGGAACCTCATATTCAAAGGTAACGGTTGTATCGGTAACATAGGGTGCATAAATAGCCAAAAGCTGTTTTGCATCTGCCCCAGTCGCAAGGCGAAGAGAGATTTTTTTATTCATGGTTTCCATCCTTTCGTCGTTTCTTCTATTGTATATGATCTGGCGGAAAAAAGCACTTGATTTCTTATGAAAAAGAATAGTATCTATGAATTATTTTAATGCATCTACAACATCTGGCAAAATATTCATGATAAAATCCATATTAACATAATATAAAAGCCCGAATTGCAAGAATTTACAAATCTTTGCAAAGCAATCGGGCTTTTCCATCTGTCATTTACTTAAAAAAATGTGTGTCCATGAGTATCCTCATGAAATTTTAAGGAAGGTATCCTCTTTTCCACGAAAAGGCATTTTATTTCAAAATTTCACCTAAAAAGCTTTCCGCCTCAAAATTTGCATCCAATCCTAAATATTCGGAAATGGTCTGTCCCAAATCAGCAAAGGTTTTGCGCACGCCCAAATCCACGCCAGCCTTTACCTTTTCTCCGTAAACCAACAGAGGAACATATTCTCTGGAATGATCCGTGCCGGGGGTTGTAGGGTCACAGCCATGATCGGCAGTGATAAAGAGAATATCCTCCTCCTTCAACTGTGCCATTATTTCAGGAAGCTTATTATCAAAATATTCCA
>JAQUSU010000059.1 GCA_028710085.1 Anaerotignum sp. | reverse complement strand
TTCATTTATCTTTATGAAGGGTGCCTTGTTTTATACATCTTGATAATGCAGGGACTCATAATCTGAATTTTGCAGTTTTCCTCGGCCACTATCAGAAAACTGCTGTTCTCTTCCGTGCTGCTGACGTTTAATTGTGTGGGTACTGTAGCGTACTTCCTGTAATTGAGAGGTACCTTCACAAAATTCTAATGCGCGCAAAATATCACGCTCCCTTCTTTTCATACTATGCCCAACAAAAATGCAATTACGCAGAAAAAATAAAATATTTTTGGCTCATAAATTCTATGGTATAATAGAAAAATCATATAAATACTTTGTTTTATGGCTCATGATTGAGCTTTTGGTAGTGCTAGATAATATACTTTTATTACTATTATTTCATTAATTCGAAAAAATATTAGTCTAAGGAACCGCTAATACTTTTCGTATATTATGAAAAAAAGAAGGTCTTATGAAAAAGGGAAGGTGGTTTTTAAATGAAACAAAGCATTAATTTTGAAAGCATTGCCAAAGAATTTTTAGAGTCCTTAGGGGTTGTTGTAATCATAGATACGGAAAGCCGTATTATATATATGACAGAAAAATATGCTGAATTGTTCGATATTCCCAAGCCTTATCCCATTGGGGGAAAGCTATACGAGTTTGTGCCAAATGAAGCTTTAAGTGCCGTTATTCGTACAGGCAAAGAAAGTGTAGAGGAATTTTTTGAATATGAGGGAAGAACTATGGTAATCAACCGTTTGCTCATCCGTAAGGATGATCAGGTTTTGGGTGGCGTTGCTTTTACTTCCACAGGCAGTCGATTAACATTAAAGCAGCTGGAAAGCAAAATGAGCTTTTTGAACAAGCAGGTACAGTTTTATAGAGATAATTATTTTGAAAATACAGGCACAAAATATAATATTGATCAGATTATTACCCAGGATGATGAATTGAAAAGCTTGATTGACTTTACAAAAAGAGCGGCAAGAACCCGTTCAGCAATTTTAATATATGGGGAAAGTGGTACGGGGAAAGAGCTTTTTGCCCATTCCATTCATAACTTAAGCCAGCGCGCAAAGATGCCGTTTGTTATTTTAAATTGTGCGGCAATTCCTGATAGCCTGTTGGAATCCGAACTCTTTGGTTATGCAGAGGGGGCATTTACCGGTGCTTTAAAAGGTGGGAAAAAGGGGAAGATTGAGCAGGCTGATGGAGGAACCTTACTTTTGGATGAAATTAACTCGATGCCTATCCAGCTTCAGGCAAAGCTTTTGCGAGTGGTGCAGGAAAAAGAAATTCAGGTGATTGGCGGTAATAATAAAGAAATTGATGTAAGGTTTGTTTTTACCACCAATCAGGATTTAGCTGAAATGGTAAAAGAGGGAAAATTCCGTGATGATTTATATTACCGCATTAATGTGGTAGAGCTTCGGATTCCGCCTCTTCGCCAAAGAAAAGGGGATATTCCCATTTTGGTGAATCACTTTATTGTAAAGCTAAATGAAGAGCTTGGTGCCCATATTACGGGAATCGAAAAAAAAGCCATGGACTTATTGGAAAGCTATCAGTGGCCGGGGAATATTCGTGAATTGGAAAATATGATTGAACGGGCCTTCAATTATGCAAATTCAGGGGAGCTATCTATGGAGGATTTCGAACGTTTGCGCCTTAAAATAATCATTACGGAAAATAAGCAAGAAAATAGCTTCACCCTTCGTGCGGCAAGGGAAGAAGCGGAAAAACTGGCAGTTTTGCGTGCCTTGAAGCAAACAAAGGGGAATAAAAAGAAAGCTGCCGATTTGCTGGAAATAGATAGAAGCATTCTCTATGATAAAATAAAAAAATACAATATGAGATAACAAAGCTTTTCAAAGTGATATTTATTTTGGAAAAATAAGTACATTATTGGATAGTAAGAATACTGTTTTTCATAGAGTTCCAATTATTTTTTTGTAAAATGTGTGTTTTAAAGTATGCACAGTAAAAAATAGGATAGAAACTACTATAAGTGTAGCAGAATTGCTACACTTATTTTGTTGTTTAAAAAATATGAATAAAAATGACTTTTGTACTAGAGTAAAAACAATGTAAAATGTATAGTATTATAATACAAGAATAACAAGCTGCGAAAAAGTGTAGGTAAAACACAACTAATGTAGAAATTTTACTACACAAATTTGTGCTAAAAAAGCGAAATATAAATTATTTTATATTACTTCGATTTTTATTTTTTTCTTCAAATCCTTGTGCCAAGGGTGTTGCGCTTGATTTAAATAAGATGGCGAAAAATTTGGCATAATAATTGCTGTTTATTTATGCATCAGTAAGAATTCATTTTACTAACTAATAGGAGGTTCTAATATGGCTTATACAAAGGAATTCATAACAGATTTGTACAAAAACTTATTGTACACCAGATTATCTGAAGAAAAATTGGTAGCAATTTATAAAGAAGGACGCGTTCCTGGACATGTCCATAGCGGTGTTGGGCAGGAAGCAACACATGTTGGTACCCTTGCAACAAGAAAAGAGGGGGATTACTTTAAGTTGGCTCATCGTGTGGTTAGCATTTCCTATGTTTTGGGGAATCCTGTTAAAAATATTTATTCCGAAATTTTTGGCAGACAGGATGGCAACTCACGCGGCGGCGGCGGCGGCAACCATATTGCGAATTTTGACCTGGGCATTTTAGGCATGAGCGGTACCTTGGGCTGTGACATGGGTATTGCCGTAGGCGCTGCATATAAACTGAAAATGGAATGTAAGGATAATATTGTTTATTGCTATTATGGCGATGGTACCTCCAACCGTGGCCCTGTGCATGAGGCAATGAACTGGGCGGCAGCTTGGAAATTACCCGTTCTGTTCGTTTTAGACAACAATCAGTGGGCAATCTCCACCTGCATTCATGAATCCACCGCAGTGGAAAATCCCGGTGCCGACCGTGCGCCAGCATATGGCATGATCTCAAAGGTGGTAGAAGGCTGGGACGTTTTGGCCGTATACGAGGCTGCAAAGGAATTGTCCGAATATGTTCGTGCCGGCAATGGCCCCGCTCTTTTAGAGGCAAAGAACTATCGTTGGAGAGGCCATTTTGAAGGAGATCAATGCAAATATCGTGATCCTGCAATTACCGAAAAGTGGGAGAAAAAGAGAAATTCCGTGAAAAAAATGGAAAACTATATGCTGGAGAATGGTTTTATCACAGAGGATGAAATCAAAACAATGTATGATGAGATTGATGTGGAGTTAAACGCAGCAGTAGAATTTGCGGAAGCTTCTCCGAAAGCAACAGCAGAAGATCTTTTCAAAAATATTTTTGCTTAAATTGATGGATAAAATCTAAGGAGGTTTTAATATATGCATGTAACATATGGTCAGGCAATTTCAGATGCCTTAAGAGAAGAGATGGAAAAGGATGAAAACGTTATTGTGTTTGGCGAGGACGTTGCCCAGCACGGCGGTATTTTTGGTATAACAAGAGGCTTATATGAGCTTTTCGGCGAAAACAGAGTAAAAAACACACCCATTTCCGAAACATCTATTGTCGGTGTTGGTGCAGGTGCGGCGTTGGTCGGCCTAAGACCTTGTATTGAATTGATGTATTCTGACTTTTTATTGGTGGCGTTCAGCGAAATTTATCATTGCATTGCAAAGTGGAGATTTATGCATGGCCCTCAGTACAAAATTCCTATGGTCATTCGTGCGGCGGCAGGTTCTGCTTTTGGTGCTGGCGCTGAGCATTCCAACTGCGTAGAAAGCTTATTTATGCATACCCCTGGTTTAATTATCATCAGCCCTTCCACAGCGGCAGATGCAAAGGGGCTTTTAAAGAGCGCAATTCGCTCGGACAACCCCGTTTTATTCTTTGAACATAAGCAGTTATATCAGGTAAAGGAAGATATCCCTGATGGTGAATACACAATCCCCATTGGCGTTGCAGACATTAAAAGAGAGGGTACAGACGTTACCATTATTGCCATGGGTTTAATGGTGAAAAAGGCCTTGGAAGCAGCAGAAAAGCTTGCTGCAGAAGGTATCAGTGCAGAGGTTTTGGATCCCAGAACCATTGCACCCTTGGATAAGGACGCAATTCGTAAATCCGTTGAAAAAACCCATAGAGCAATTGTTGTGGAGGAAGGCAACAAAATAAGCGGTATTGGCGCAGAAATTGCAGCAATGATGCAGGAAGAAATGTACGATGAATTAGATGGTCCTGTTTTGAGAGTTGCGGCATTAGATGTTCCTTTGCCTTACGATGTAGCGTTGGAGCTGCTTTGTATTCCTAATGCAGACAAAATTGTGGAAGCAGTAAAGAAATTGTTTTAATTTAGGTTGCAAAATAATCCAAAGAATAGGAGGGAACTGTAGCCCCTAAGGGGGTTATGGGTAAAATATATGAGCGTTGAATTAGTAATGCCCAAGGCTGGGCTAACCATGATTGAAGGCACAATCTCCACTTGGAAGGTGGAAGAGGGTGCAAGTGTTAAAAAAGGTGATGTGGTAATGGAGTTTGAAAACGAAAAAACCACCATGGAATGTGAAGCAAATGAGGA
Source organism: Anaerotignum sp. (assembly GCA_028710085.1). Taxonomy (GTDB): domain Bacteria; phylum Bacillota; class Clostridia; order Lachnospirales; family Anaerotignaceae; genus Chakrabartyella. The sequence goes on along the minus strand of JAQUSU010000059.1, from coordinate 9,575 downwards.
CGGAATTTTGCATATTGTGGCACAAGCAGGTAAGGTTGTGAAGGTAGGCGAGACTGTTGCGATCATTGCTGCAAATAAGAAAGAATACGAAAGCATGAAAAACGGTGGTGCTGCCTCTCAGGTGGCAGTACAGGCGACTCCTGCAACAATCTCTGTGGATGCCGCTGAGGTTGTAATGCCCAAGGCCGGCTTAACCATGATTGAAGGTGTGGTAGGCGAATGGAAGGTTGCAGAGGGCGAAACGGTAAAAAAAGGACAGGCAATTTTTGATTTTGAAAACGAGAAAACCACCATGGAATGCGAAGCAACGTCCGACGGCATTTTACATCAAGTTGCAAAAACTGGTGATACGGTTAAAGTAGGGCATACTGTTGCCTATGTTGCACCCACAAAAGAAGCCTATGATGCTTTGACAAAAGGTGGTGCTCCCGGCAGTCACCCTATGTGTGCCAATGAATGCGAGGTTTGCCAAAGAGATGTGGCATTATCCATGGCAACAGCTACGCCGCAAGGAGGGAATGCCGTGACAAAAGACGGACATATCAGAGCAACAGGCTTGGCAAGAAACATTGCAAAGAGTGCAGGTATTCATTTGGCCTTGGTTGGTGGCACAGGCCCCAACGGAAGAATTATTGGAAAAGATGTATATGCATATTTGGAGGCAGCAAAGGCTGCACCTGTAGCAGCGCCTATAGTGAAGGCTGCTCAGCCTACTGGCGAAGTGGTTAAAACACTCTTAAGCGGACGCAGAAAATCCATTGCTAAGAATATGAGAAAGTGCTTTGAAACCATGGCACCTTTGACAGTATTTGCGGAAATTGACGTAACAGATTTGTTGGTATTACGTCAAAAATATGTTGAGAAGGCAAATGTTTTGGGCTGCAAGATTTCACTAAACGATTTATTGATGCTTGCAACCGTTAAAATGCTGAAAAAACACCCTATGCTGAACTCCACCTTTGACGGTGAAACAATAAGCTCCTACCCTAATGTAAATTTGGGTATGGCAGTTGGCCTTGCAGAGGGCTTGGTAGTTCCTGTACTAAAGAATGCGGATCAGTATTCCTTGCTGGAAATGAGTAAGGCTTTGCGCGATCTTGCGTTAAGAGCAAAAGATGACACACTGGTAGGAGGGGAGCAATCCGGAGGAACCTTTACGGTAACAAATGTTGGTATGTTCAATATCGACTTTGGTACTCCTGTGATTTCTCCTCCTCAGGTGGGAATTTTGGGCTTTGGCACAGCAAAGAAGAAATTTGTAGAATATAAAGGCGAATTCTGCCCCAGAACAATGATGCATATCATGCTGACCTTCGACCATCGCGTTTTTGATGGCAGAGAAGCCGGCGAAGTTTTGGGTGATATGAAAGAGTTTTTGGAAAATCCCGAATTAATTTTTGTATAAAATAAAGGAGGAAACGGTGTGGCTCCGTTTGGAAAAAATGGAGTCACCCGATCAATCATTATGGCGAAAAATATAAGTGTAATTGTGATTGGCGGAGGCCCTGGCGGTTATGTTGCAGCAATACGGGCAGCACAACTGGGCGCAGATGTTACTTTAATTGAAAAAAATAAATTAGGCGGTACCTGCTTAAATGTTGGGTGCATTCCTACCAAGGCATTGCTTCATGCGGCGGAGATTATAGAAGAAATAAACCATGCCGCTGAATATGGTATTAAAGTTAAGGCCGAGGGCTATGATTGGAAACAGGTTTTGACGAAAAAGAGTGCCGTTGTAAATCAGTTGGTAGGCGGTGTAACGGGCTTATTAAAGGTAAATAAGGTTAAGGTTGTGGAGGGTGAAGCATCTTTTACGGCCGCAAAAACCCTTTCCGTAAAGAAAAAGGATGGCAAGACGGAATCCATGACAGCTGATAAAATCATCATTGCCGCTGGCTCGGTTCCTGCAATTCCCCCCATCCCTGGTGTTGAGGGCAACCCTGCCTGCATTGATTCAACAGCAGCGCTTTCCTTGGAAAATCCGCCGAAAAGCCTTTTGGTTATTGGTGGTGGTGTCATTGGCATGGAATTGGCAACAGCTTACAACGCTTTTGGTACAAAGGTTACCATTGTTGAAGCAATGCCCAAGCTTCTTCCGATGATGGATGGTGAATTGACTGCAACACTGCGTGGCTTAATGGAGAAAAAGGGCATTGAAATTCTGACAGAAGCAAAGGTTCTTTCCGTTGGAAAAATAGGCGCACAAGCAGAGGTTCAGGTAGATATAAAGGGCACGAAAAAGGCTTTTCAGGCTGAGAAGGTTTTGGTTGCCGTTGGCAGAAGAACGGACACTGCGGCGTTGCAGCTGGATAAAGCCGGAATCCGCCACGACAGAGGTAAAATTCAAGCAAATGATTTTATGGAAACCAGTGTAAAGGATGTTTATGCTATTGGCGATTGCCTTGGGAAGATTATGCTTGCCCATATTGCTTCTGCTCAAGGTGAAATTGCAGCAGAAAATGCATTGGGTCATAAAGGAAGCTTTGACAGTAAAACAAATCCTTCTTGTGTATACACCATGCCCGAATTTGCAGGGGTAGGTTTAACGGAAGAGGGAGCTAAGGAAAAGGGTATTGACTACGGCGTAGGAAATTTCCCTTTGTTTGCCAATGGGAAGGCTCTGATTGCCAACGGTGGCGTTGGTGCAATCAAAATTTTGTACGGCAAGAAATATAACGAAATTCTAGGCGTTCATATCCTTGGACCAAGGGCAACCGATATGATTGGTGAGGCGGCTCTAGCCATAGGTTTGGAGGCAACACTGGAGGAGGTAATTAATACCATTCATGCCCATCCAACAGTAACGGAGGCTGTGCGTGAAGCGGCTTTGGCGGCAGAAAAAAGGGCAATTCATATTCCCAACAAATAATTCGCTTTTTCCTTATTATGCGGACAGAGGCAAAAGCCCTATTCCTTCCCCAAAAATTCTAAATGTGAATTTTTTATAGGGACTTTTGTGTGTTAGAGTTGGATTTTATTGCAATCAGATAAAAAATTCTTTTTTACCAGCACTTTCCGAAATAAAATACAGCTTTGACTACAAGTAATTATCTACTGTAGTATAGGTTAACGTTTACCAATTTCCTAGAGAAGATGTGTTTTAAGAAGCGTATTTCATCGACTTCCCCATGTATGGTAAACTCTGTTCGCATATTATTAAATACAGAACTCAATTTGTCAAAGAAAATTTTGATGAGCAGTCAAAATCGCGAGTGCTTTGTCCTTAAGCACCTACAAGGAATTCTCCCATAGACTCACCTTAATCCGCATGGAATGCGGTTATGTGAAAGTTTTTGGTCTTGCTTTTTTCAAAAGCAAGCAGGTTTGGGCGGCGCCCAAGGTTTTTCGATGCTCTAAGGGCTGCGAAGGCAGTCCTTTATTTTTACATAAATAAAAACAGTAAAAGACTCTTGACTTTTATAAGAAGCGTGCTATAATAATTTTATCTAAAACAAAACCGATGATTAAGAGGAGTAGCCTTTTAGTTCACTTTCAGAGAGTTGCAGGCGGTGAGATTGCAACAGTAGAACGCTAGGTGAATGGACTTATGAGGGCGGGCGAAAGCTTCGGCAAGTAGTACCCGACGGGAACCGTACCCGTTATCCAGATGGGCTGTATTTTTGTACAGTGAGCGAGTGGACGATTTGTTTCGTCAATTTGGGTGGTATCGCAGGATTCTCAAGTCTTGTCCCATAATAGGGGATAAGACTTTTTTTTGTCCTTAAATGAGAATTTATGTGTTACATGAGATCCGCATAGACGGTTACATAGGTTGTTTAGATGAGACGAGAATAGGAAAAAATTAGACGAGAAAAAAGGAGAGAGTTATTATGAAAAAATTTTTAGCAATGACATTGACAGTAGTATTGGGTATGGCAGCTTTCACAGGCTGCGCCAAAAGTAGCAGTAACGGTGAAGCAGCAGAGGAAAGCGCAAATACAACGATTCCCGTAATTGGTATTTCTCAGTATGGTCAGCATGCATCCTTAGACAATTGCCGCGAGGGCTTTTTGAAAGGTTTAGAAGAAAGCGGTTTGGTGGAAGGAACGGATTTTACAGTAGATTATCAGAATGCAGGATTTGATGATAATATTGCAATGCAGATTGCGCAAAACTTTTCCGCAAATAATGTTGCCATCATGTGTGCAATTGCAACACCTTCCGCAACGGCTTGCTATGCAGCTGCAGAGGACAAAAATATTCCCGTAATCTTTACAGCAATTACAGACCCAGTTCAGGCAAAATTAAACGAGGGAAATATCACAGGCACAAGCGATAAGCTTCCTGTCGAAGCGCAGCTTGAATTAATTCGTTCTTTACAGCCGGAAGCAAAAACAATTGGTATTTTATATACAACAAGTGAGCCCAACTCCGTTTCTGCAATTGCCGAATATCAGGAAAAAGCCGCTGGCTATGGCTTTACCATTGAAGCAATTGGTGTTACACAGCAAGCAGAGGTATTGCAGGCAGCCGATAGCATGATTGCAAAGGGTGTAGATTGTATTTCAAACTTGACAGACAATAACGTAGTAGGTGTGTTGCCCTCTATTTTAGAAAAAACCAATGTTTCAAAAATTCCTGTTTACGGCAGCGAAATTGAGCAGGTAAAATTGGGTTGTGTGGCTTCCGCCGGGATTGACTATGTTGCATTAGGCGCACAGACAGGTGCAATGGCCGCAAAGGTTTTAAAGGGCGAAGCAACTGCTGAGGAACTGCCTTACGAAACAATTACAAATTTTGACACCTATATTAATTCTGCGGCTTTGGCAGAAATGGGAATTACAGTTCCTGCTGACCTTGCACAAAAAGCAATCGAAGCAACAAAGTAAGCCTTTTCCTTGGGGGGAAAGAGGTGATAGAAAGAGGTTATAAGTATGGTTTTTGTTGATTTATTGATTAGTACACTCACACAGGGACTAATTTATGCTTTACTGTCTTATGGTGTATTTATCACATACAAAATATTGGATTTTCCCGATTTGACTGTTGACGGCAGCTTTCCGTTAGGTGCGGCGATTACGGGAGTGCTTATGTTAAACGGAATGAATCCATATCTGGTGCTTTTGGTATCAGCAGGGTTTGGTGCTTTGGCAGGCTTAGCAACAGGATTTATCCACGTCAGACTGGGCGTAAGAGATCTTTTGGCAGGGATTATTACAATGACAGCTTTGTTTTCAATTAATTTGCAAATTGCAGGTTCCAATCTTGCAATAGAACGTTCGATTGATACAATATTTACGGCAAAGCTTACGTTGATACTTTTAGGGTCCATGTCGTTAATGCAGCGCAAGTTTATTGTTGCCTTAGTTATAGCAGTGATTGTAAAAATTCTGCTGGACTTGTATCTGAAAACAAAAAGCGGCCTGCTTTTACGCGCTGTTGGTGATAACAGCACCTTGGTTACAACCTTGGCGAAGGATAAAGGCACCATGAAGATTCTGGGCTTAGTGATTGCCAATGCTTTGGTTGCCCTTTGTGGCAGTGTGGTTTGTCAGGAGCAGAGAGCTTTTGCAAGCACAATGGGCACAGGCCAGGTTGTATTTGGCTTGGCAACGGTTATTATTGGCACAACGTTATTTCGACGCTTTACTTTTGTGAAGGGAACCACCGCAGTTTTGGTGGGCAGTATTTTCTATAAAATCTGTATCCAGGTTGCAATCAGCTTGGGGCTTCCCGCAAACCTTTTGAAATTGGTTATGGCTGTACTGTTTTTGGTTGTCCTTGTATTGGGAGACAAAAAGAAAGGCGGTGCAGATTATGCTTGAGTTGAAGAATATCACTAAAATTTATAATCCCGGTCAAATTACAGAGACGTGTTTGTTTGATAAGTTTAACCTTACTGTGAATGACGGACAGTTTGTATCCATTGTTGGCAGCAATGGTAGCGGAAAAACCTCAATGCTCAACATTATTTGCGGCAGTATTCCCATTGAAGGCGGAGAGGTTTTGGTTGGCGGCAAAGATATTGCAAAAATGAAGGATTATCAGCGTTATCGTTCCATTGGGCGTGTATACCAAAATCCTGCAATGGGCACTTGCCCCAACTTAACCATGCTTGAGAATATGTCTTTGGCAGATAATAAGGGGAAGGTGTTTGGACTTTCTTTTGGAATCAATAAAGCAAGGGAAAACTATTACAAGGAACAGCTTTCTATTTTGGGCTTAGGGTTGGAAAATAAAATGGATGTGAAGCTGGGTTCTCTATCCGGAGGGCAGCGTCAAGCAGCGGCATTAATTATGTCAACCTTAACACCAATTGAGTTTTTAATTTTGGATGAACATACGGCAGCATTAGACCCAAAAACAGCAGAAATTATTATGGAATTAACGGGAAAGGTTGTGAAGGAAAAAAATATCACGGCCATGATGGTTACACATAATTTACGTTACGCTGTTGAATACGGGAACCGCATTATTATGATGGATAAGGGCGGAATCGTTTTGGATAATTCAGAGGAAGAAAAGAAAAAGCTGAAAGTAGAGGATGTTTTAGAAATCTTTACTTCAATCAGCATTGAGTGCGGCAATTAAGCCGCACTTTTTTATGGCTAAAACCCTTTGAATGATGAAGACAATTGATACAAATTTTCCTGTCCTTTTCACAAAATATATTATGATTTTTGAAAATATCGATATTTTTCTGTACAAAGCATATAGAAAAGTGGTAATATTTACTAAGATGAAAAGTTTACAAAAATTTATTGCAGAAAGGATGTTTTGTATGTCGTACTCACCAACGTTGTCATCCGGTTTTACATCAGGGAGAAATTCAAGTCGGTTTATTTCACCTGTATCGGGAATGTGTTCTTTTTGTTCCGAGGATTGTAATGGAACTTGCGAAATTGCTTTGGCAGCAGTTTTGGGAGCAAGAACTGTTTATCCCATTACTACGGGGAGTAATCAAATTGCCAGTGAAAAAGATTACCCCTTGGATTATTCTCATTTTAATATCAATGGAAGGGTTTTTGGTGCAGTGGGAACCGAAAAACCTGAGGAGGAGCTGACCGTCTTTGATGTAAATTTAAAAACGGAATATGGCGCAAAAAATAAAATCAAAATGGATCTACCCATTATTTTGCCGGCGCTCATAAAGTTAAATTGGCAGGATTATTTTGGCGGTGCTGCAATGGCTGGCGTAAGCTGTATGATTGGGGAGGATGCCAGAAATAATGATCCAAAGCTGCTAATTAGCAATGGGAAAATCACAGAATTTCCACTTTTGAAGGAAATAATGGATAGCTATGCTCCCTTTTATCGGGGGTGTGGACAGCTCATCTTACAGTGTAATGCGGATGATAACCTTTTGGGCGTTCCTGAAATAGCCATAAAAAAATATGGTTACGAAGCAATTGAAATTAAATTTGGGCAAGGAGCAAAGGGTGTGCAACCGTTAAAACGGTTAAAAAATTATGAGATGGCCTTGGAAAAACAGGCTATGGGGTGTTTGGTTCATCCTGATCCATCAGATCCTAAGATCAAAGAAGCCAATGAAAAAGGTGCCTGTCCCAGTTTTTATACCTGCGGAAGATTTCCTGCTTGGACGGAAGAAAATATAAAGCTACATATTGAAAACCTTAGAGGAATTGGTGCCAAAAATATATATTTCAAAATGGCGGGCTATGATGAGGTGGACTTGGAACGGGTACTTCGGATGGCTTATGCAAATGAAGTAGACATGGTTACCTTTGATGGAGCCGGCGGAGGATCAGGATATAGCCCGTCTAAGATGATGAACGAGTGGTCATATCCAACTGTTGTTCTTGAGAAAAAGGTTGTTGAAATCTGCAAGAAGCTTGAGAAAGAAGGCATGAAGCTTCCTGCGATTACCATAACAGGCGGTTTTGCCAGTGAAGACCAGGTGTTTAAAGCCCTTGCCCTTGGTGAAGGATATATCACGGCAGTAGGTTTATGCAGAGCTGCAATGGCTGCTGCCATGACAGGAAAGAAAATCGGAGCGCAAATAAAGGAAGGTAAAGTTCCCGAACAATTTAAGGGCTTTGGTGGAACTGTTGAGGAAATTTTCAGCGATTTGCCTGATTTATGTGCTATTTACGGGAGAGAGGCCGAAGGCTTTTCAACAGGTGCTATTGGTGTATTTTCATACCTAAACAAAATTGGTTTTGGTGTACAGCATTTTGCGGCGTTAAACAGAAAATTTGATGTAGCACTTCTCAACTGTAAGGATTTAATTCCTTTGACTTCGGAAGGGGAAAAGATGTTATAATCTTAAAGAAACGTATCAAAGTGAGGCTTATATTTTACAAGCCTCAGACATATAAAAAAGTCGGCTTATGCTGGCTTTTTTATATAACTGCATGCTTTTTATTAAGTGGTTTGCATATCGTTAGAGCAACACAAACAATTCCCGACGGATGCCTTGAGCCCCCATAGAATCATTGAATTTTCATCTTGGCTGCTTCAAAAAGTGTTCCTCGTGTCCGCATTGAAATACCTTCAAATTTCATGCCGTTTTTAAGCTTTCCTCTATTCATGTTTAGGCTTCCAATAACGAGAACCGTTTGGCTCTCGGCATAATAGCGCATTATCAATAAGTTCTCGCCTGAATATGAAATAATCCCCGAATGTATGCCATTCCTCACAGATAGAGTTTACCTCTTTTTCATTATAATTACGGTTCGATTCAAATTTTTCTGCTAAATAGGAGAGCGTTGCAATTCTAAAAATTTTCTTTTGAGATAACTGGGTGATTTTTCCGGAATCATCAAGAAACCTACTTATATCAATTTTTTGTTCCAAATTTGCTTTCCCCTTCCATTAACTTTTCGGTCCATATTTCTAACAACGTATTTACATCATCTGAAAATTCACGTTCTGTTTGCGTTTCCTTTTTTTGAATTTCCTCCAGCACTTCAAAGGAAAAAGCAGACCCTCCAAACTGATTCCATGCTACAATCATGCTGGGTTCAGGGCATGAATTATTTGATAAAGAAAACAGAAAACGATTCTTCGAGCCTTGTATATCTGTTGTTGCTCGAAGCCAAAAATTAAGGTTGCCATTACATTTAACACAGAATACACCACCAATGAGTACTCTATTTTTATATTGCTCCTTCAGAGCCTTTTTTAAAAGTTTTTCCATAGAAATTTCACCCTCCATCTATAAAAATTATAAATCCTATCTTCGTTTTAAGTGATGTATCACTTTTGATGCGTTACTCATGTTTTTCATACACCTTTAATAACTCCCGTACATCTATGTCCAGAATATTTGAGAGCTTTAAAATTAAAGATATATCGGGATTACCATATCCACACTCCCATTTTGAAATGGCTTTATCACTGATATCCATTTTATCCGCAAGCTGTTTTTGCGTTATTTTTTGCTGTAACCGTGCTTTACGGATAATGATACCCACTTTTTCGCTCTGCATGATTTCCCCTCCACAAAATAATTATAGCACTTGCCCTTTGGTTTTTAAATAAACGCTCCGTAGAGTTTCCGGGAGTAGTTATAGCTTTTTGCATGTTTGAGAACTATTCCAAAGGGAATAAGAATTCTTTCATTGCCGTCCTTTTGCAAAGAAATGCTAGAGAATAAAATAGCACCGAGCAAG
>JAQUSU010000130.1 GCA_028710085.1 Anaerotignum sp. | reverse complement strand
TGAATTAGGCTTCTTCAAAAGGTTCTAATAAAAAAACGATATTATTTGGAGGTGAAGTTATGGCACAGGAGGTTTTATTACCCAAGTTGGGACTGACCATGACAGAAGGAACCATCGATGAATGGAAGTTCAAAGAGGGCGAGTTTGTAAAAAAAGGAGACATTTTATATAGTGTTTCGACAGATAAATTGACCAATGACGTTGAAGCAGAAGCTGAGGGTGTGCTTTTGAAAATTTTGGTGCCTGCCGGTGAAACAGCACAGTGCAAAGCAGTGGTGGCCTATCTTGGGCAGGCGGGAGAAACAGTTTCTCAGGCTTCTGCATCAGAAGTAAAAGCAGAAGAAAAAACGCAAGAGGAAGCTGCCAAAGCAACAACACAAGCCCCAGCGGCACCTTCAAGAGAAAATATTTTAGCTTCGCCGGCGGCGAAAAAATTAGCAAAAGAAAATAACATTGACCTTGGACTGGTTGCGGGAACGGGCCCCAGCGGTCGAATTACCTTGCAGGACGTAGAAGCATATTGTGCAAGCTTGCAACAAGAAAATAGCGGTGAGAAAACAAAAACCAGTCCTATGGCAGCGAAGCTGGCAGAGGAATTGGGCGTGGATGTTGCAAAAATTACGGCCGACGGCAGAATCATGAAGCAAGATGTTTTGACGGCAGCCGGTGGAAATATAGAAAAGGTGGCGGAGAAAATTGGGAACGACATGCAGCCTGTGAAGGTAAATGCATTGCGCCGAAGCATCGCTGCAAACATGACATTATCTTGGCATACCTCTCCTCGTGTGACATACACACACCCTGTTGACACTTCAGCAATGAAAGAACTACGGGAAAAATTGAAAGAAACCTGCAAAGAACAGCAAATTAAGCTGACCTATAACCATATTATTATCAAAATGGCGGCAAAAGCATTAATGGAGTTTCCAGATGTAAATGCCAGCTTTGCAGATAATATGATTACAAGACATAGCCATGCCAATGTGGGCTTGGCGGTGGCAAAGGGAGACGGTCTGATTGTTCCCAATGTGAAGGGTGCGAACACGAAATCTCTCCTTGAGGTTGCGAAGGAAACGGAGGCCTTGATTGAAGCCACACGCAGCGGAAAAATCGGCATGGAGGATATGACAGGCGGAACCTTCACCATTTCCAATTTAGGCCCCTATGGCATAACCAATTTCTCACCCATCATCAACCAGCCAGAATTGGCAATTTTGGGCGTTTGCGATATGGTAGAAACAGTAGTGGTGCGTAATGGACAAATGGAAATCCGCCCGATGATGAACCTTTGTTTGACTGCGGATCATCGTGCGGTTGACGGGGTAATGGCGGCAAAATTCCTAAAGCGTCTTTGCGACCTTTTGGAGAACCCGTATCTTTTGTTTACATAAGAAAGCAGAAAGCGGATGGGGGCAAACGCCTTTGTCCGTTTTTTCAAAAGAGGAAAAACCGAGACCTTGTATGGTGTAAAATATAAAGAAGAAAGGATTTGAGCATATGGCAAGTGAAATTTTGATGCCGAAACTGGGGCTGACCATGACGGAAGGCACCATTGAGGAATGGAAGAAAAAAGAAGGGGAAGCGGTGAAGGCAGGAGAAGCGCTTTTTTCCGTGGCAACCGATAAATTAAGCAGCGATGTGGAATGTGACAAAGAGGGGATATTGTTGAAAATTTTATGCCCCGCCGGAGAAACAGCGGCCTGCAAAAGTGTTGTTGCATACATTGGGCAGGCTGGGGAAAGCATTGCGGAAAATGGCGGCGCTGAAAAGCAAGCCGCACCCGTGCAGGAGGCTTCCGTTGCATCCCAAGCACCGAAGAATTCCGATAAAAAATCGATTATCATTGTTGGCGGCGGCCCTGGCGGATATGTAGCGGCAATTCGTGCGGCTCAATTAGGGGCAGAGGTAACGGTAATCGAAAAAGAATATCTAGGCGGGACTTGCTTAAATATTGGTTGTATTCCAACAAAAAGCTTACTGCATAGTGCAGAGCTATTTGAGCAAATCAAGCATCAGGGGAAAGAATTGGGCATTAATGCCACAGGCCTCAGCGTGGATTTTTCTCAGGTCATGGCGCATAAGAATGCAATTTCCAAGCAACTAACCTCAGGCGTTGCAGGCTTGTTTAAGCTAAATAAAATCAAAAAAATCGACGGGGAAGCACACTTTATTGCGCCAAAAACTCTGTTGATTCAAAAGGCGGATGGGCAAAAGGAAGAATTGAAGGGCGATGCCATTATTTTGGCGACTGGGTCTATTAACTTTGCACCCCCCATACCCGGTTTAAAGGAAAATCCCAATTGTATTGATTCCACGGGCGCCCTTAGTCTGGAAACCTTGCCAAAATCCATGGTGGTGATTGGCGGCGGTGTCATTGGTTTGGAATTGGCCTGTGCTTATGCTGCTTTTGGCACAAAAATTACGGTAGTTGAGGCACTTGGACGTATGCTGCCCATGATGGATGGCGAGATTACAGAGGTTGGTGTTGCCCATATGAAGAAAATGGGAATCGACTTCCATTTGGAATGCCCTGTACAAGCAATAGAAGCTTCTTCCGTTGGTGCAAAGGTTGTTTGCAAGGACAAAGAGGGTAAGGCGATCGCTTTTGAAGCGGAAAAGGTTTTGGTGGCAATTGGTCGTCGTGCAAATACAGCAGGGTTACAGTTGGATTTGGGCGGCGTTAGCCATGATCAAGGTCGTATTGTTGTCAATGCAAAGATGGAAACGAATGTACCTGGTGTATATGCCATAGGGGATTGCGTGAAGGGCTATGCACAGCTGGCACATACGGCATCTGCCATGGGTGAAGTGGCGGCGGAAAATATTTGCGGGCATACTTCCCATTACGAAGAAGGCACAAGCCCCACTTGCGTATATATGATGCCAGAAGCAGCAGGCGTTGGGCTTACGGAAGAAGCTTGCAAAAAGAAAGGGATTGAATACAAAGTTGGTAAATTTCCTATGTCGGCAAATGGCAAAGCCCTTATTTTAAACGGAGGCGAGGGTCTGGTAAAAATCATTACCGATGTGAAGCATGAAGAAATCTTGGGAAT
>JAQUSU010000005.1:11907-62454 GCA_028710085.1 Anaerotignum sp. | reverse complement strand
CATAGCTATCCCTATGGGGAATGTCAATATAACCTGTAGTTCCATTAAAATCCAAATAGTTGTTAAAAACAGACGCAAGCAAAGAAGACGCAGCATAGGAATGGCTCACAATTCCTGAGCTTGCGCCTACCAAGCCTCCTAAATAATCTTTGCCACTCACCTCAGCCCGAGAAAATGAATCCTCTATCGTTCCAGCATTTTGACCGACAAGTCCGCCCACATATTTGTTGCCACTGATCGAACCCTTTGTATAGCACTGGCTTATTGTGCCGTTATTTTCTCCCGCAAGAATACCTGCATTATCGCCGGCTGTGATGGATGCACCCTCTATTCCCAAATTACTTATCCTTCCCGCAGCTCCAACGGAGGAAAACAGCCCGCTATTGGAGGCGGTTGTATCACTAATGGTAAAATTACTGATCATCTTATCATTGCCATCCAGCTTGCCTGTAAAAGAATCTATGGGACTCCATTCAGCCCCAGCAAGATCAATATCCCTAGCTAAGTGATAGTTGCCCGAAGGATTCTGCACAATTTTTCCCAAATCTGAGGCGTTATAGATTTGCACCCATTCTTCCTCCGCCGCTAAAACGGTCATTGGAAACAGATTCAATAACATCACCACTGATAGAAGTAACGACCCCAAGCGCCTTTGTCTTATTTTCATATACACCCCTCCAAATACCAATAAAAATTTACGGCAAAACTGCAACCTTTAAAATGGTTGCCGCCCATTTGCCGAATTGATAACAAAATATGTCAATTTATTTTATTGTATTATACTTTACTACCAATCGTAAAGCTGTTTTAGGGTAACATTTTGACAACCTTTATCCTTCCTTTTATTCCTCGCTGTTAAGGCAGTAGCCTCTGCCCCGTTCCACTTCAATGCGAATGGTACTGATGTTGCCCAGCTTCCCTCGGATACGGGAAATGTGCTCCTTCACCGTATGCACATCCCCTACAGCATCCATCCCCCATACTTTTTGGTATAGTTCATCTGCAGAAATTATTTGTCCTTGCTTCCGCAGCAAAATTTCCAGCAATGAAAATTCCTTTGGCTTTAACAGGAGATCCCGTCCATCAAGGGATGCCCTGCGGGTGGTAAAATCTAACCTTAATCCTCCTACTTGCAAAGGAGCTTCCTCATGCCCAACCAGCCTTCCCCGACGTAATAGCACTTCCACCCGTAAAATCAGCTCATCCATATCATACGGCTTGGAGATATAATCATCCCCTCCTGACCGTAACCCTGCAAGAATATCCGCCTTGGTATTCAATGCGCTTAAAAACAGGATACATGCTCCGTTTTTTCCCCGTAGCTCCTCGCAATAGCACAAGCTGTTGCCATCGGGCAGCAAAACATCAAGAATAATAAGATCGGGGGAGGCTTCTTCTGCAATGGAACGTCCCCTCGTCAAGCTCTCCGCCTCAAAAACGCTATAGCCTACCAGCTCCAAAGCCGCCCGGTTGGCCCTTCGAATATCATAATCATCCTCAATGATAAGAATCACGCTTTTATTCATCACCAACAATCTCCTTCCCACACGGGAGGGTAAAACAGATAGTTGTTCCCCCTCCCAATTTACTTTCAATCCAAATGGTTCCCCCGTGTTCTTCCACTATTTCTTTGCAAATGGCAAGACCCAAGCCAGAGCTGCCATCGCCGCTGACACCTCTTTCAAACAGGTGTGACTGAAGCTCCGGCGCAATCCCATCTCCATTGTCAGAAACCGTAAGCTTTGTTTCGTTTTCCGTTAAGTCGATACCGTTTTGCTCTGCCTTTAATTGAATTACCCCTCTTTTCGTATGCCTATTTGCATTTATGATTAAATTAACCAGCACTTGGAAGATACTCTCCTCATTCACAAGCAAATAAAATTTCATGACCTTCTGGCTAACTTTAATTTTGTTTTTATTCTTCTGGCAAATTGGATCACAAAAATCAGCCGCCCGCTGCAACAAAGAAACTGCATCCACCTCACAAATTGTATCCTGCCGTTCCTTTTCCCCAGCCACTTCCTTCAGCTGCTCTACCAAATCAGCCAGACGAATCGCTTCCCTTTTGACAATTTCCAAGTTATCCAAGGTTTTATCATCCATTGCATTTCTTTTGAGCTGCATAGAAGTCAAGCCTGCATAACTGGCCATAATTGTAAGGGGTGTGCGCATTTCATGGGAGATATTTGCCAAAAAATCCGATTTTAGCCGACTCATTCTGTCCAGAAGCTCATTGGTTTCCTTCATTTCCAATTCATGTTTTCTGGCCTTGTCCAGCTCAGCCTCGTTTCTGGAAAACAAAAGCGCCAAAGCGATCATGTTAGTAAAAATCAAGATAACCATACCAACTTGGGATAACCCCAGCGTAAATGCGAATCCGCTCTCACGGTGTATCCGAATATCAAGAACAGACAACAAAATGAATGTCAACGCACCGATAAAAATAAGAATATGCTCCGCATGTCGATTGTTTTTTTTCCAAACAACATTATAAATGATTGCAGCTGCTACATAGATTCCAAATAAAACCGCCCCAAGTTGGAACCAAAGAATAAAACCCGTATAAAACCTGGGCGGGGTTAACACTACAGTCGCAGCGTATGTGGCACACAGCACCCCCAAAAACACCAGCGCAGCCTTGTGTAGGGCTCCTCGAAACATATTATGAATATATAGGCTAAAGCTAAACATCATCAATATCAATGACAAATATTCCAGGCCAATAGAAACCCTCCATGGTAAATCCGGCAGTAACAGCATGATTACCTTTTCATCCACAATCAACATGCGAAGCCCAACGGAAAAACAAGCCAAAGAAAACCATAAAAACGCGTATCTTCTTGGAAAGAAGAAAAACATACCTAAATAAAACAGAAAAACTGTTACAAAGCACCCAACAATGATAAAAATTCGTTGTTGTGAGGTGGCATCTCTTTCAGTAATCCACTCCTGAGAGCCAACATAAACAGGGACAATGCCACCATAATCCCCATGATTGAAATTTGCAAATTGTATCATGATCTCGGTTTCATCCCCATCCCTAGGCGTAAAATAAACCGTGTAATGCCCTGTTTTGGGAATGGTGCTCTCCGCCGATTTTCCAGGGGAGCCAAACGCCGCATATTCCTCTCCATTGATAAACAACCGCTGGGAATACATTGCGCTATAAGAGCTTATGCCGTAGGTCGTGCCATTTGCAGGCAGGTGAAGCAAAATGCGGTATGTACCAAAATCCCCTGGATCAAAGCGGTTTTCTCCATCCTTCAAGACAATCGGTTCCTTTTTTACCAAAGCCGATTCGAAGTCTTTCGGTGCATACAACTCATTGGGATAATATAAAAAGCTGGTATGTGGAATATAGGCTAACTTTTCGTCAAAATTAAAATCCGATAAATCTACATATCCTGGGGAAAACTCCGGCACCTCCTGACGGCTTCGCGCAGTTAGCATTGCGAAGGATAAAAACACAAAAAGAATAAGGGTAAAAAAAGCGGTTGTACTCATTACATCGCGTTTTCTCATAAAAACTCCATTCTGTCGCTGACATTGGCTCAATAAGTAGTAATGCATTAGCAAACCTTTCCCTATAGTGTAAATCACCATGAAAAAGGATGCAATTGATATTTTTATGGTTTTAAAATATTTTTTTATAATGGCAGTTTGGATTTGATTCTCGGATGTTGCACGTTATAAATCAGCATAGTAAAGGCGCTTTTTGCAATCCCTATACATTCAATTTAACTAAAAACAAGCCCATGGGACTTTCCAAGGGCTTGCTCTTTAAAATCGTAATAGGCAGTTAAGATTGTATTTCCGGGTAGGGTTTCAAACCTATCATTTTATATTCAGCTCATTTACAGGCGGCAAACAACTGTGTTTTTGGCAAACATAGTAGGTTGTTTTGTGATTCACTAGCGGATAATCCTCTGTAGGCCCATCTAATACTTTGACAATACTATCTGCAGATACCATAAAGGGAAGCTTCTGAATATCCTCCTTATTTCCAGGTACAACAGTAATCATTTTTGAAGGCTCAAAATAATCCGAAAGGGCAATTAAATACATTGCAAATCCGGCAGGATAATGCTTTGCCTCTCCATATAAAAAGTCCAGCTGACGCCTGAGCATTGTATCTAACGCCCCCTCATCACTAAGCTGAGATAATCTTACAAGATTGTATGCCATTACGGAGTTACCACTTGGCATTGCGCCGTCATAGCTTTCCTTTGGCCGCATAATAAGCTTTTCATCGTCCTTGCCGTAAAGATAGAAGCCTCCGTTCATTTCATCAAAAAAATCAGTGCCGACCTTAGTTAATAATTGCTTTGCCTTATCCACATAACTGCGATCAAGGGTTGCATCATAAAGTGCAAGCAACGCAAAGATATTGTTTGCGTAATCATCTATGAACCCCTTTTGATTGCTTTTTCCATCACGAAAGCTCACAAACAGCGTTCCATTTTCACATAGCTGCTCCTCAATAAAGTGCTGCGCTTTTTTTGCTGCATTTAGGTATTCATCGTTTTTGCTAATACGATATAACCAGCACAAAGCAGCAATCATCAGCGAATTCCATGAGGTCAAAATTTTATCATCCAAATGAAGCTTATTTCTCTGCCTGCGATAGTCATAAACCTTTGGCAGCTCCCCTATAAACCTATCAGAAGCATCGGGGTTTTTCAAAAGATTGGGGATGTTTTTCCCCATGAAATTTCCTGCTTCTGTTATATCATAATATTGATTAAAGGCTTCCCCAATTTCCTTTCCCAAAATCCCAATTAATTCTCTAGGCTCAAACACATAATATTTCCCCTCCTCCCCATCACTGTCCGCATCCTGAGCACTGTAAAACCCGCCCTCCGCAGAGGTCATTTCACGAAGAATATACTTTGCGGCTTTTTCTGCCACCTGACGATAAAATGGATTCTCCGTGAGCCAATAGGTTTTGCAATAAGCAAGGATAAGGAGGGCGTTGTCATACAACATTTTTTCAAAATGGGGAACCAGAAAGCGGCGATCTGTAGAATATCGGCTAAATCCATACCCAATATGATCAAATATCCCACCTTTATATAGGTGCGAAAGGGTGTTTTCCACCATTTCCAAAGATTTTTTATCCTCTCTTTTTTCAAACTGCTGTAGCAAAAACAGCAGATTGTGAGGTGCCGGAAATTTGGGTGCAATGCCAAAGCCTCCAAATTCTTCATCATAGCTTTTTCGATACAATTCCAAGGCAGAATCGATTACATTGTCATCGGCTTTATCCTGCGTGGCGCTTTCTTTTTGAAAGGCCACTACAATTTTCTCTGCAGATTGTAGCAATTCTTCGGGATCTGTTTCCCATTTTTCGTGAATCACAGACAGCAGCTTTTTAAAACCAATAATGTCATATCTGGTTTCTTTTGGAAAATAGGTGCCGGCAAAAAAGGGCTTTTGCTCCCACGTCATAAAAATACTAGTTGGCCAACCACCACTTCCCGTAAATGCCTGACAAACCGCCATATATATGCTATCAATATCTGGCCGTTCCTCTTTATCCACCTTAATGGAAATGTAATTTTGATTGAGGATTTCCGCTACTTTTTCGTCCTCAAAGCTTTCATGTGCCATAACATGGCACCAATGACAGGTGCTGTAACCAATACTTAAAAAAATTGGTTTGGCCTCTTTTTTTGCCTTCTGAAAAGCTTCTTCGCCCCAAGGATACCAGTTCACAGGATTATGAGCATGCTGCAAGAGGTAGGGAGATTTCTCATCGATTAACCTATTGGCTATACTTGATTTATTCATTTGGCATCACCTTCCTTTCATAATTTTATGGTTTGTAGGTCTTTTACCGTAAAGATACATTTTTTTGCCACCATAGTATTATTTGAAAGAAAGTAATTTATATTCAAAATAAAGAAAGATAGAGTTTATTACCTTATGTTTGCATTTCACGAATTGAATCAATCTATTTTCTATGTTAAAATGAAAAATAAGCAACATCGCTTTTATGAACTGGTAATGAAAAACATTACACAACAAAAGGAATATTTTCTGCATAGGAGGGTTGTTTTGAAAATAGATCGATTGATTGGCATTATCACAATATTGCTGCAAAACAAAAAAATCACGGCTCCACAGCTTGCAGAAATATTTGAGGTCTCAAGAAGAACCATTCACAGAGATATTGAGGATATTTGCAAGGCTGGAATTCCTATCGTTACAACACAGGGAACAAATGGTGGCATTGCCATTATGGACAGCTTTAAAATTGAAAAAACCTTGTTTTCTGTTGAAGATTTAAGCGCAATTTTCGCTGGATTATGTTCATTAGACAGTATCACACAAAGTAATAAATATAAAAATATAATTATGAAGTTTTCGGCACAAAAGGATTCATTGATTCTAAAAAATAATATTTTAATTGATTTGTCCTCTCATTATAAAGATACCCTCGCCCCTAAAATCGAATTATTACAAGCAAGCATTGAAAACAGCACGCAGGTTTCATTTTGTTATCATAACCATAGCGGAGAGCGTTGCATTGTAGCTGACCCATACCTGGTCATTTTTCAATGGTCAAGTTGGTATTTGTTAGGCTTCGATGATGCCAGAAAACAGTTTAAGCTTTATAAGCTAAATAGATTATGTGACCTGCATTCAACGAAAACAAGCTTTCAATTGCAGGAAATTCCCAAAGAAACGCTGGAATTTAGTAATTTTTTTACAGAAGAACTACAAGCGGTCATCCTCTTTGACAAGAGTGAAAAGTATCGGTTAGTTGAAGAATATGGTGTCGATAGTTTCACTGAAACGCCAGAGGGAAGCCTTCTTTTTTCCTTTCCCTTTACCAATCAAAACTATTTATTGTCTTGGGTTCTCAGCTTTGGGGAAAATGCAGAGCTAATGGAACCAAAGGAGCTTCGTCCTATCTTGCAAGAACGACTTAAAAAAACTTTAGAAAAGTATTTTTAATAGTGACATATAGGTGTCATGTTCAGTATGCTATGCTTTCTAAAAAGGAGGCATGAAAATGATTGAATCAAGGTGTGGTATTTTGTGTAGCGAATGTCCCTATAAAGAGCAAATGAACTGTAAGTGCTGCATTCATATTGAAAAACCATTTTGGGGCGAAAGCTGCCCTGTGAAAGTATGCTGCGAAAATAATGGAAAGGTGCATTGCGGCTTGTGCGAAGCGTTTCCTTGCGACTTGCTTCATCAATTTTCTTACGATGAAGCACAGGGGGATAACGGAAAACGCATTGAGCAATGTAGAAAATGGTGTAAAGACTAATGGCTACTTCTGTTGAATACATAGAATTTGTCTGTGACCAAATAAAAGGTGTAGGCGAAATTCGTTATAAAAAGATGTTTGGTGAATATATGGTATATGTAAACAACAAACCCGTTCTTTTGGTTTGTGACAATACTGTATTCGTAAAGAAACTGGATCATATAATGATGCAAATGCAAGCTGCACAGCTGGGTTTCCCGTATCAAGGAGCAAAGGAACATTATATTTTGGACATTGAGGATATTGCGCTTTCCAAAGAAGTTATCGGGATACTTGAGGAGCTTACACCTATTCCAAAGCCTAGGAAAAAAACAGCAAAAAAATAATCATTTCCAAACAAAACGTCTCCTGAGAGTATCTCTCCTGGCAAACGGACCTACGGCTATGGGAACAGCGCATTTGAAAATAGCCATAATTTTTTTGAACTTATTATGGGGCCATCCTAACTTATTCATTTTAATCAGTCCTCGTATAATAAATTTACGGTAGTTTTTAAAGAACACCGTATGAAAAACTTGTTATTCCCATAAACCATATGGGATAATAGGCTCAGTACAGATAGAGGTCGTAGTAATCAGTCCTGAAGCTTAGTCTTAGTGAGAAAGGATTACGCCTCTACTTTACGGGTTTATGCGAATGAGCTGGATAGCACATGTTGCTGTATGTCGAACGAGGTTGTATTCCGTAAAGATTAAGAGGATACTTTATCTGCACCAAATATTCTAAAAGCAGGTGACGTCATGTTTTATGTTGGAATTGATATTGCAAAACATAATCACGAGGCTTCTCTCATTGATGCGGATGGAACGCTTTTAAGTGAAAGCATATCTTTTACAAACACTCAAAAAGGCTGTGAAAAACTAATTGCTATGCTTGAACGCTTTTCTGTCACACCAGAAGATTGTATCATTGGTATGGAAGCTACCGGTCATTATTGGCTATCTGTGTACTCTTTTCTTTTTGATCTTGGGTATGATTTAAAAGTAATCAATCCTATTCAATCAGATGCTTTCAGAAAAATTTACATACGACAAACCAAGAATGATTCCAAGGACTCTTTTGTGATTGCCCAGCTTATGCGTTTCGGACAATATTCTTCAACTTCATTGTCGGATGAAAACATACTGGCTTTGCGCCAACTTTCAAGGTATCGATTGTTTCTTGTTGATGAATGCTCTGATTGGAAACGTAAAGTAATTTGTTTGTTAGATCAGGTATTTCCCGAGTATTCCGGGTTCTTCTCTGATACTTTTGGTGTGACTTCAAAAGAACTGTTGCTTAAATACTCTACTCCTGAAGAGATGCTTGCTGTCAGCACAACAAAGCTATCCAATTTAATAGAAAAATGCAGTCATGGACGACATGGACGAGCTAAAGCAGAAGAAATTAAAGAAGCAGCTAAGCATTCCTTTGGTATTAAAATTGCCCATGACTCCTTTGCCTTTCAGATTAAGCAAATGATTTCTCAAATTTTCTTCATTGAGAGCCAATTAAAAGAACTCGAACAAGAGATTTCAAAGCTCTTGCATATAACCAATCAAGTAATCACAACCATTGCAGGCATCGGAGATGTTTTGGGAGCTATCATCATCGGCGAAATAGGTGATATTTCAAGATTTGATTCCGCACCAAAGCTTGTTGCATTTGCTGGGCTTGATGTTAAAGTAAATCAGTCAGGGCAGTTTGTTGGAACTCAAATGAAAATCACAAAGAAAGGTTCGCCATACCTTAGACGTGCTATTTGGCTTGCTGCAAGCAGAGCTGCTTTCTCTGACCCAGTTCTATCCGAATACTATCAATCTCTAACAGCAAGAGGGAAGCATCATCTTACTGCTATTGGAGCTGTTTCCAGAAAAATGTGCAATATCATTTTCGCTGTTCTGAGAGATAACAAACCGTATACTCCTATGCCTAATACAGAGCCTTAATAAACTTACTGTTTCACATCTTTGCCTTTGCCTTTTTTCGCTAAGGGCTTTTTGTCGTGTGTTCTTTTCTTAAACTATTTCTTTACTTTTTAAATTTTCCCTATTGACTTTTAATAGCTGGTCTTCCAAACAATGCCCCAAAAAAATAAGACTGCGCCAATAAATTTAGTGACAGTCTTATTTTTCTTATTTTTCTTATTTTTCTTATTCCTATTCGTCTTCTGCGGTAATTTTCATAACAAAGCCTTTTTCGTCCTCATCCTCTTCCTCGTCTTCAAAGTCATCTTCTTCTTGACAGAACGGACATTCAACATCAAACAATCTAGCAAATAATACAATTGTTGTAATAACAAACACAGAACCGCAGATTGCCATGATGGGCTTTTTCTTTCCATTTGGCAAGGAAATACCAATCATCACGCCAAAGGCAGCAAGGCAAAGTTTAAAAATCGCAATATCCTTCCAGTCAAATTCCACAATGTAGCTGTCCAAAAAATCTTTCAGTCTTTTCATCTTATCCCTCCTTATCGCTCTACTGTTTCATATACAAAGTCATTATCCCTGCCCTCAAAAGTAAAGAATGCCGCCGCACCCTCAGTAGCGATGGCTTTCCCATCGTCTGTTATAAAAACCGCTTCGAAATCATCACTGTTTCGCCAGAGGTCTAGTGCTTCATCCAAGCCCATTACAAACAAAGCCGTTGATAGGCCATCCGCTTTCGTGCCGTCCTTACTTATGATTGTAACAGATAATAAGCCTTTATCAGCAGGATACCCAGTATTAGAATCAATTATGTGATGATATCGTTTTCCGTTTTCTTCAAAATAACGCTGGTATCCACCGGACGTAATCACAGAACAATCTTGCACCTCTAAAATACCCACATAATCATTGGTATCCAAAGGATTTTCAATAGCAACCTTCCAATTTTCACCATTGGGCTTGGTTCCAATGGCAGAAATGTTACCGCCTAAATAAATTAAGCCACTTGTGACTCCTTTTTCTTTTAATAATGTCGTAACAGCATCGGAGGTATACCCTTTTGCAATGCCGCCCAAATCCACAGCCATTCCTTTTTTTAACAATTCTGCCGTCAAGGTATGTTCGTCTATCTTCAAATCATCAATTTTTGTCAGTGGCAGCAGGCTTTCCAGCGTTTCCTGAGAAGGAACATGCTTTTCGCCGTCAGTGGTAAAACCCCATGCCTTTACAACAGGGGATATGGTTATATTAAACGCTTGATTGGTAAGCTCCCCGATTTCTTTACCCCGTTTTAATACCTTTAGGGTGTCCTCGGAAAGAGAAACCTCGCCCAGTCCCGACTGTTCGTTGAGCCGTGCAATTTCGCTATCCTCCATTGTCACAGAAAACAATCGTTCTAGTCTGCGTATTTCCTGCTCCGCATCTGTCAAAAGCTGTTCCCCGTTCTCATTGTATAGGGTAAATTGCATCACCGTATCCATAGCAAAGGTTGTCATTTCGTGTAAATCTTCCTCTGAATATTTCGAAAGCATTTCCTGCGCTTCTTCTCTTTTTTCAGCACATCCGCCAAAAACAAAGAAACAACATAGCAGCATTGCCAGAATTTTAAATTTTTTCATAAATTGGTTCTCCTTGCACATAACTTGTCTTATTCTATTTTAACTACTTCCGCCTTCTGTGTCAATTAAAATAAGGTCGTACCAAGTCAGTACGACCTTTCTTTTAGAGTAAAATATAAAGCATGGCAACAGCAAGGCCAATCCCAATCATTAACAAGCTTTTTGCAAAACCTTCACCATAAACCACCTTATCATCATCCGAATCCGTATAGGCTGAGAAATACTGATCCTCCGGAGGGATTACTCTGCCGCTATCATCATTAAATATAAGCATACGCAAAAGAGCAATAAAGCCATCGGACATAGAACCTGCCAAGCGTGCAAACAAAGCACCAATAAATGGCAACCAACTTAATAAAGCCGGGCGATATATTTTATTTTCCAGATTTAATCCCTTTGGCCAGCGATCCACATAAACCAGATTTCCATTATCATCTTTCGCCATCAATACTTTTCTTATAAATAGGAAATATACCAAAGAGCCAATCGCAACGGAAATCACTGCGCCCTTTAAATTAACCCAAGCAAAATAATGTACCCCCTGCTCTGGTGCATGGGCACCCATAAAATGATAGCTAGCAGCCGCAATTTTATCTGCTGTGATATGTGGCAAAACACCGATGATTGGCAATATCACCGCACAAAGAAGCAAAAGGATTGCGGAAAGCTTATTCATATAAGGCCCCATGTTATGTTGGGCATTTTTATCGGGATATGGATTCGTTTCAACAAACACTGCAATAAAAATCTTTGCCATATATGCCAAGGTTAAAGCACCAGAAAATAGGAATAACCACTCCACTGACTGCATATATGCAGTTGCTTGACCTGCTTCATGTAAAATTTCAATGTACTCTACAATACTTTCGTGAATCAAAGTTTTACTGATATACCCATTCCAAAAAGGAATGCCTGTAATTCCTAAAACACCCATAAAAAAAACAAATTTCAGTAAAGGTTTATCCTTCCCCCAGCCCCTGATTTCATTGAGGTGTAGCCTATGCAAATTCATATAAACAACACCGGCTGACATAAATAAAACCAGCTTTAACAAGGAGTGGTTCACAATGTGAAGTATTGTTCCCGCCGCAGCAAAAGTATTATGAGAGCCCAATAAGCCTTGCATGCCAATCGCGACAGCGATAAAACCAATCTGAGACAAAGATGAGCAAGCAAGGGTTCTTTTCAGGTCAATGGAGAAAACTGCCAAAACAGCCCCCAAAACCATGGTAATCACACCAAGAATTAAAATCAAGTTGCCCCAGTTGGAATCGTGTAAAAATAGTTTGCAGCTTAAAACCAACATGCCGTAAACGCCTGATTTGGTTAAAATACAAGATAGCAATGCACTAGCAGGCGCCGGTGCTACAGGGTGGGCCTCCGGCAGCCAAACATGTAGTGGGAAAAGACCAGCTTTTGCACCAAAACCAAACAGAATTAAAACACCAACAGCATAAATTGCCCTCTTATCCTCCTGAATAGCCACAAATTTAGCCAAAGCATCAATATTAAGCGTGCCTGCCATGTGATACATCATAAACAAACCCGTCAGCGTCACCAAACCGCCAATCACTGCAATGCCCAAATATGTCTGTGCCGCTCTAATGGCGGCTTCGCTTTCATCATGAATAACCAATACAAAAGAAGTAAAGGACATTATTTCGAAGAAAATGAAGGTTGTATACAAATCCGCTGAAAGGAAAACCCCCAGGATTGCACCAAGTGTCATTAGTAGAAAAAAGTAATATCTGTTTCTATTACGATAAAGAGCAAAATATTCCTTGGAAAAAACCGTGGTCATAAACCAAATGAAAGAAGCTAATATTGCCATAACAACTCTCAATTCATCACCATCAAAGTTCAAACCTAATCCACAAAATCCAGGGATGGAAAAGCTTGCATGTTTTCCAAACAGCAAAACAGCTCCCAATAAGGTCAAAAAGGTCACAACGCAAGCCCAATTATTTCTGGCTTCCTTATTTTTACGCCCAATTAGGTAAACAAGAATAGCCCCAACCATCGGGAAGAAAACCAATAAAGGTAAAATAATTCCAAAATTCATTTTCGGTTTCCTCCTTTCTTAAATAATCCCTGTGGCAACCATCTTTAAAACACGGAGAAGGTTGGACGGAAAAAGTCCGATTAAAATTGTAATAGCTGTTAAAACAATCAAAGGAATTGTCATATATTTATTAGGATCTTCTACATGATCATAATATCCGTCTGGATATTCCTTCTTTCTTGGGAAGTAAGCGCGGATAATGACATAAAAAATATACAGTGCTGTCAAAACAGCGGAAATAATTAACCCAATAACCCCCACATATGCAATCATATTGCCTGATTGTACTGCCGCTGTTGCCAATGCCCATTTACTGTGAAAGCCCGCAAAGGGCGGTACTCCAACCAAGCTAACGCCTGTCAATGCCATGCTTAGAAACGTAATGGGCATAAGCTTTCCAAATCCCTCAACCTCATATAAATACTCCCTATGGGTTTTATACAAAATTGCACCGGCGGTAAAAAATAGCGTTATTTTAATCACTGCATGATAAAGCATGTGCAAAAGTCCTGCTGTAAGCCCTGCAGGAGTCATAAGGGCCGCGCCAAACACAATATAAGAAAGATTAGAAATTGTGGAATAAGCAAATCTTCTTTTAATATGGGGTGTTCTCAGCGCTACGGTAGAGCCAAACACTATGGTAATCGTTGCCGCAATCAAAATTACATTTTGTACCCAGGTGCCCACAAGAAATTCCGTGCCGAAGCTAAAGTAAATCAACCGAATAATTGCAAACACACCCGCCTTAACAACAGCAACCGCATGCAATAATGCCGTAACAGGCGTAGGCGCAACGGAAGCCTTTGGCAGCCAGCGATAAAACGGCAAAATTGCCGCCTTAACCCCAAATCCAAAAAATGCTGTCAAGAAAACGATTTGCAAAGTAAACTCGTTCCCCTTCACAAGCTCGGGAATCAGCACACCACCATAAACGAACTCCAAACTGCCGCCATAGCAATATAAAAATGCAAAACCAATAAATGCCAATGCCGCACCAAACATCATATATAAAATATATGTTTTCCCCGCATGACGTGCCTTATCATCCATGGCATGCATAACCAAAGGCAATGTAGCTAGGGTTAAAAATTCATAGAATAAATACATTGTCAGGAAGTTTCCCGAAAAAGCTACACCCAAAACTACGCCGTAGGTCATGGTAAAGAAGGCAAAAAACTTATCCTCCCTACCCTCATGGGTCATATACTCAAAAGCATAAACCGTAGTGATCACCCATAAAATCGAAACCATGGTTCCAAACACCTTAGACAATCCATCCACATGGAGCGTTAAGGAAAGCTTCTCGCTAAAGCGGAATAATGTGACCACGCCTGCATCCGCAAAGTAAATTGCATAGAGTGCAAAAATTGTATTGATAACCGTAATGGAAAAAACCCATTTTTCACGTTGCTTTCTGTCATTAAACTTTACCGGCAGCAGCGCAACTCCTGCTATGATCGGAAAGATCACCGGTAAGATCGTTGCAAATCCATTCAAAACGTCCCACCCTTTCCTTAAAATATTACGCCGCTAATACTGTTGATAAAAGTTTCTAAACCGGTAGGAAAGATTCCCAATAAAACAACCGCTACAGATAAAATCACCAGAGGTATCGTCATCAAATAGTTTGGCTCTTTTTTCTGCATGGTTTCGTAGTTAAAATCGTTTCCCGGGAAAAACCCATCCAATACGATAGTAAGCAAGTATCCGGCTGTTAACAACGCACTAACCATAAGAACCCCCACACCAACCACTGCAAAGGTGCCCAGTGAAGCGCTTAAAGCCCCTTGTGCCAAAAACCACTTACTTACGAAGCCTCCTGTCGGCGGAATTCCCACAAGAGATAGGGACGCAATGGTAAAACACCACATAACAATGGGCATTTCCTTTCCAATCCCCCGCAGCTGATTTACAAATGTGCTTCCTTTTTTATATATAATGGCACCCGCACTAAGAAACAGAATGTTTTTTGCCACTGCATGGAATACCACCTGCAGCAATGCTCCTGTAAATCCAACGGGAGTTAGCAGAAATAACCCGAATAAAACATAGGAAACCTGACTGACAGTGGAATAGGCCAGTCTTTTCTTGAGCAGCTTTTCTTTATATGCCAACATAGAGCCCATAAAAATTGTAATTAACGTTAAGCACAGCAAAGCCGTCTGTGCCCATGAGCCTCTGATAAAATCCGCGCCCATCAGATAAAAGGTTACGCGAATAATACAGATGACACCACCCTTTGTGATAATTCCTGAAAGCACTGCAGAGGCAGGCGATGGCGCAACAGGGTGGGCAGTGGGCAGCCATGCATGAAGGGGAAACATACCAGCCTTACACCCAAAGCCAACCGCCATCAAAAAGAATACCAGAAGCAACAGATTTTCGTTCCCTCCAACAAGGGCATAATTTAATGTGCCCCCAGGTGCAAACGTTGTAGTAATACAGTAAGTATTCAAGAAGAAGAACCCTAAAAGCCCTAAGCCTGCACCAAAAATAGAATACCCCAGATATTTCATACCCGCTCTTACCGCTTGGGGTTCTTGCGTATGAATTACCAACGGAAAAGTCAGTATGGTCATAAATTCATAAGAAAGGTACAGCGTCATCATGTTGGAAGCAAAGCATAAGCTGACCAACGTGCTTAAGGACATTACATAAAACATAAAAAACCGTGCCGGCTTTTGCTCATGCTTCATATATTCCATTGAAAAAACCCCTGCCAAAAACCAAATAATACTGATTATGCAAGCAAAAAACTTTGCAATGCCATCTATATGGTAGGCAATGGAAAGCCTATTTGTCATATGCCATACCGTTACAGAGCCTTCAGTCATTGCAAAATAAACAACCAGGGCCAGCTCAATGGCAAGTGTTATAAAAACCATTCTATTCCGTTGCTTTTCATTCTTAATAAAACCGATGATTATGCCCACAATTAATGGCAGCATTACCGGAAGCAACAGTATCGTATTTCCAGACATTTTTCACCTCATCCTCTCAGCGTTTCGTCCTCTATTGTGCTAATAATTCAATGCTCATTTGAATGATACGAGTTATTGGGCGATAGCAAACACCTAAAACGAAATTCAAAAGAATAAACCCAACAATAGAAACGGCAAACAAAGGAGAAACCGAAGAAACAGGCTTCATTTCCACACCCTTTTCAGGAGTCCAAATTGCGATAACAGATGGTAAAAAATACAATGCATTTAACACCATACTGACACCCAAAATAATGAGAACCGCCGCCATTTTACCCGATGAATATACCGATGCCGTTGCGAAATATATTTTTGAAATAAAGCCTGCCAAAAGTGGAATACCAATCATGGATAATGCGCCAACGGTATAGCCAATGCCTGCCAAGGGATTGCGCAGTGCAGCACCTCTCATATGATATATTTTTTCCTTGCCACCACTGTCCTCTACAAAACTGCCGCAGCAAAGAAACAGTAAGGTTTTCGTGATTGCGTGAGCAAGAATATGAAAGCACGCTGCCGTCATGCCAACACGCGACCCCATACCGATTCCCATATAAATATACCCGATTTGGGCCACAGAAGAATATGCAAGCATACGCTTCATTTTGCGTTCCCTCATAGCATAAACAGAGCCCATTACCATTCCGGCCAAGCCAAAGACAAATAAGACCTCGGTAATTTTTAATGTATGCATTACTTCTGCTGAGAACACGCAGTAAATCAGCTTGATGCCTAAGATAATATAGCTTTTTAAAACCAAGCCAGATAAAATCCCGCTGGATGTGGGTATTGCTGAGTGGTACGCGCCTGGCAACATGGAGTGAAAAGGGAATAATGCACTTTTTATTGCAATACCTATAAACATAAAACCTGTTACTACCAGTAACGGAAGCCTATATTGTTCCGTTTTTATAATTTCCAAAATCGCTTCTTTCATTTGAGGAAAAAGAAGATGTCCCGTTATGCTATACAAAATACAAACTCCTAAAAGGAACAAACCGGAGCCCAAAAGGCTAATTACCAAATAATGTGTCGTTCCAACCATAGACTGGGGAGTGCCTTTTGCCATAATTAACGCACAAGAAGCAATCGTGTTAATTTCGATAAAGACATAAGCGGTAAAAATATCATTTGTGTATACCAAAGCAAGCATAGCACCAAATAACGCATTCAACATAATGAAGTAGAGCGGTTGTTTTTCCGGCACTACATCCTTAAAAATAAATTCAGAACCGCCGCTTACCGTTAAAAGCATTACAATGCTAAAGGTAACTGCCATTAGAGCTTCTAACGGGCCTGCCCGCAATTCATTTCCCCATGGCGCAGGAAAATGACCCATCATAAACGTAAAAATTTCGTTATTTTTAACAACGCTTATGAGTAAAATAACCGACATAACAAAAATAATAAAAACCATTATCGAATGAATTTTAAAAGCAAGTCTTCCATTCTTAACCAAAGCCGTTATAATGCCGCATAGCATGGCCAGAAAAATACTGAAAAAGGGTATATTATGTATCCAATTAATATGCTCCATTATTCCCCTTCCTCCTCTCTGGATATTTTCATAATTTCATCCATATTCAACGTGCCGTAATGCATATAAAGCCGTTGAACCAAGGCAAGAGAAAAAGCAGTGACACTTACGGATACAACAATACCTGTTAACACAAGACCTGCTGGAATAGGATTAACATAATATGATGCATCCACAATTCCATCGGTTAAAATTGGCGCAACTCTACCCCAAATATAACCTTTCGCCGCCAAAAACAGATAAACCGCGGTATCCATGATATTCAGACCAATGAATTTCTTGATCAAGTTATTTTGCAATAGCAGATTCATAAAGCCAATCCCAAACAGGATGACCGAAACCGCCTCGTAAAAATTTGTTCCCAGATGATTCATAGTTAGATATCTCCTTTAGTAAACAAAGCATAGAAACCATACATCGTACATGCAACAATTAAACCTACGCAAATATTTAATGGTAAAATAAAACCAGAGCTTAAAATATTTCCGGGGATACCTTTTGGAATTTCATATCCAACGTGGTTGGCTCCAGTAAAGAACGAATAGCTTTTGCATGCACAATATGTCAAAAGGCATGCCACGCATATAAGCGTAAACGTACGGAAGGTAAAAAACGTCTGCATCTTTTTCTGCCCATAGGCTGATGCGTAGAGAATTAAACCTGCCCCAATAATGGTGCCCCCTGAAAAACCACCGCCGGGAGAAAGATGCCCATTAAGAATAACATAAATTCCATAGAGAATAATCAGCGGAGCCAATAATTTACCGCCAACTTTCAAAATAGGGCGCTTCTCGTTTTCATCAAAATAATCGTCCTCCCAATTTTCCGCTTCTTCCTTTTCAGAATAATTATTCTTATCCTTCTTCAGTAAAAGAACAACACACATAACTGCCAAGAACAATACATTTGATTCCCCAAAGGTATCAAAAGCACGATAATCTAAAATCATACCCGCAACAAAATTGATTGCTCCCGTTTCCTCAATACCGCTTTCAAGATACCTCTCCATTACTTCGTTATTCGCAGGATTGGATGGATTTCCAAATTCAGGCAAATCGTTTACAACCGACAGCATAATTCCAATAAACAGCACACTAATTGCAACACTTAAAAATCCATAAAGTTTTTTATTTCCCTTTATGTTTTCCATAGAATAGCGGCCACCCCAGTTTTTTTTCTCTTTTACAGACCTGGAAACAATATATTTATCCGCATCAAGGATGACTTCCTCTCCATCCACCCATGCCTTTAAATGCTTCCAGAATGACTTTTTCTCTCCCATATCAGCCCTCACGCGTTCCTTTCAAATAATGAACTTTTTTCAGTGTAAGGAAGAATAAAACACTGTCTACACCCGCGCCTACCGCTGCCTCTGTAATGGCAAGGTCAGGTGATTCCAAAAGCAACCAAATTACCGCCATAATGGAGCTGTAGCCCATAAAAACAATAACAGCGATAAATAAATTTTTCGTAAGTGAAACAGCTAAAGCACAAGCAACTAAAAATACTAATAATATGATCTGAATTCCTGCACTCATTTTTCACGCACCCTTTCTTCGTAGTTTTTGTTCGTCAATATTTCTACCTTTGCAATGCTGTGCGTTGCAATTGGCCCAGAAAGCCAAAAAAATAAGATGATCAAGAAAAACTTTGCAGCGGCAAAAAAATTCACGCTCATAATCATCAAACCTACGACGATTGCTCCTAACCCAAGGGTATCCCCTAAAGCTGCTGCATGGATTCGGTTTAGAACATACTTAAATCGAAAAATTCCAAATATAGAAAGCAAAAAAACAATAAGACCGATTATAATAAAAATTGCTGCTATAACTTCTCTCATTTTTCTTCCGCCCTCTTTTCCTTTTTATTTAAGAATAATTCTCTTCCTTTATGATGCAGCGTTACAACATGACAAATAATTACCACAGCAAGAAAGCTTAATAAAGTATAGACCAATGAAACATCAATCAGACAAACTTCATTCAAATATATCGAAAGGATACAAATGATGGCAGTCGTCATGGTTCCAATCATATTGATTGCCACAATACGATCTGTGAATCTTGGGCCTTTAATTGCCCGAACAAAAACAATACAAATGCCAATTGCAAGAACTCCTAAAGTAATTTCCAACAATAGTTTCATTAATTCACTCATGACCTACCCTCCAACTCTCTTATTTCTTTCGCGAACACAGATTCATTCAAATCATCCCCAAAGGGCTTGTCCAACGCATGAATCAAATATTCATCGTCTTCCAATTGAATTGTATATGTTCCAGGCGTTAAAGTAATTGAGTTTGCAAGAAATACTTTACCAATGTCTGTTTTTAAATCTGTTTTAAATTTTACAATGACTGGTTCAAATTCATTTTTCGGTGATAGGATGATACGAATAACCGCAATATTGGCTTTTACGATTTCAAGTGTTAATATGAAAAAATACTTTATATAAAGATGCATATTTCGTAAAATTGATTTTTCTTTTTTCGTATGATAGCCCATATGTTTACACATAAACCAGTAAAGCCATGAGCAAATAACAAGACCGAATAATACAATTTCCAAAGTTACCTTTCCATTAAAAATTATCCACAATATAAAAAGTAGAAAAAACATGCCCTCATTCTTCCCCCTGTCAAAAAATATCAAAACCCTCAATTAGTACAATGCGTCAAATCCACACCATATTTTTACAGATACAAACATTGCTTTCAGCTTTTGTGTTCACACAAATCCTAAGCTTTTTTAAATATATATTGAAAATCCTTCTTACTGATAGATATATATATCATAAAAACAGATTATAAAGCTTTACGATTTCTTAACACTGTATCCGAAAAAATGCATATTTACAAAAATATATGTAAATATTCAACTACTATATTATGGTCTAACTAAGAGTCATTGTCAAGCTTCTCATAATAAGTAACAATTGAATTATAACATATTTAATTGCAATAATATAATTATTGTGCATTTTCCATATATTACTTTGTACAATTTGTAAATTTTCGTTTATATTATCCAATTTTTGAGGTTGCTTTAAAAGAACAAAAAAATTTACTTTCTTGGAACCCCTTTAAATTCAGCAAAAAAAGCATTTTATATTTTCCTAAGCCTTATCTGACAAGAACGGCAAATGTATCGAATGCTTTGCATGCAAAATATAATCAAACTTGTTTTTTCTAACTAAGCCTTGCTCTAATATTTAGTACAGAAAAAAAATATTTGTGCATTTTTGTTTACCAAATTTACAGCATATATTTTAAAATATTTTTATAAAATATTATATTTATTCATTTTTGTTATAGAATTTTTTGCAGAAGCTGTTAAAATAACCTATGATTTTTTTAGTAACAACTAACGTAATCTTTTAAATTCAATCGCAGAAAATTAGAGATACTCCCTGTTTTTCCTTAGATTGTTGCGTTAAACATGTCACTTCACACAAAAAACAATAGTTTGGTCCCTTCTACTCGTTTTTTACAATTTATTTCCTTTCCTCTTTTTCCCCAAAAATGTTGACATATTTTCTTCCGAGAAGCAACCAAGCATCAGCAGAAAAACTAGATATAATAATCCCATTGCCATTAAAGAAAAGAGAAACAGTGTTTTTGACGGTGTGGAGATTTGAATGATATGGCGAATAATCAAACCAGAAGCTGCCCCCGCTAAAAGAGGTTTTACAAAGCAATCGCTAAGGTCTGGCAAAACACCAGTGCATCTGTATAACTTGTATAAACAAGAACCAACAGAATATGTCAACCCTGCTGCCCAAGAAACCAGAAAAGCATTTATTCCATAACGTGGCATAAAAAACCAAATGCCTGAAATGGTGATTACCGAGGTGATCAGGTTATTGCGGAACAAAAATAACTGTTCTCCCATGCCGTTTAATAAACCGTGCGCGGTTGTTTGGGCATATAAAAATGGGCAAAGAAATGCCAAAGGGAATAATAGCTCCCCCAACCCTTGACGATTGTAAACAATATAACAAATCTCCCTTGGAAAAACAGCAAATAGGGCTGCGGCACCAATCCCAATCATAAATGTGAACAGGAACGTTACGGAAACCGTTCGGCTAATCCTTTGGTTTTGTTTTACAGCGCAGGCTTCGGAAATCTCTGGAACCAAAGAAATAGAAGCAGCCATTAAGCAGGCGGAGGGTAATAAAATTAAGGGCATTGCCATACCTGTTAATTCGCCGTAAGCACTGAGTGCCTCCTTTGCATTTTGTCCATAAAGCTGTAATTGACGAGGGATTAGAATATTTTCTGTGGTGGATAGTAAGGATGCCGCAATTTTCGTTGCTGAAAGAGGAAGTGCCATTGCTAAAATCATATTACAGGTTGCATATGTGGAAAACGTCGGTTTTTTAATCATTTTTTTTCGTCTTTTAAAGCGGATATAGCTAATTATCACAAAAATAAAGGATAAAAATTCGCCTAACACAATCCCTGCAACAGCTGCACAGCATGCATAGGTTAAACCCATAGGAACAAAAATACCGGCCAGTAAATAAATCGTCAAAATACGGATTGCTTGTTCCAAAACTTGTGAAAATGCCGGCACTAAAGCGTTTTGCATCCCAATGAAAAATCCTCTGAAGCAAGACCCTGCCGACATAAACGGAATTGCAAAAGAAAGCAGGCGCAAAGATAGAGCGGCACGAGCATCCTTGAGAATTCCCAGTGCTATTTGGTCTGCAAAGAGAAATAAACAGCCTGAAACAATGAAGCTAATCATGATTGAGAGTAAAATAGATTGTTTTACGATTCTTCCAATATTGCCTGATTGTCCAAGAACATTTTCCTGTGCGCTCAGGCGAGAAATTGTTGTGGTAAAGCCAGCGGAGGTAATGCTCCAGGTCAAAATATAAATGGGCAAAATCAATTGATATAAACCCATCCCCTCTGCCCCAATGGCATTAGACATGAACACGCGGTAAAAGAAGCCCATGAATTTTGTGATTAAATTGGCCGCTGTCAAAATGAGCGTCCCAGTTATAATTGTTTTTTTACTCATTCCATCACCTTATGTACGGGTATTGTTACATAGTATGAAAAAAGAAAGCAATAAAGTAATACTTTTTTGTGATTGTGATTGAAATAAAAAATAATACTGTGAATTAAAAATTTTGCATTAAACCTATTGACAAATTTTTATGAGAAATGTATACTGACTTTACAAATTACATATAGCCAGTTGATATGCAAGGGAGATCTTATTTTTATAAAGCTTTTATAAAATAAGAACCGATGGAGCAATCCAAAAGAGCCGTTTTTTGGAGAAACTTTCAGGTACAGGAACCTTTCATGGATGGAGCTCTGGAGAGTGTCTTTAAGAAGACCGCCGTCGAAGTAATGCTTTCAGGTGAAGATACAGAGGATATACAGGCAGCTTTTTTTGCTTGTGTATCCTTTTTTCATTGCAAAAAATCGACTGACTTTGTAATTTCAATCATTATTCATGCTTATTGGAGGGCAAAAACATGGAAAAAAAGCAAGAGTTGAAAAAAAATCTTGGGATATCCACAGCAATGGCCACAGTTGTGGGCTGCGTAATCGGTTCCGGCGTATTCTTTAAGCCACAGGCCATTTATACAGCAACCGGCGGTGCTCCTGGATTGGGTATGGCGGCTTGGCTCATTACCGGTCTGGTTTGTATTGCTGCGGCAATGACCTTTGCGGAGGTTGCCATTATGATTCCCAAAACCGGCGGTATGGTTACATATTTAGAAGAAGCTTTTGGCAAAAAAGTCGGGTTCTTAGCCGGATGGATGCAAAGTATTTTATTTTACCCTGCAATGATTGCTGCATTGGCCGTTATTTTTGCAGAACAGGCAACTCTTTTTGTGGGCGAAGGCTTCCGATTGCCTATTGCAATTGGCGCTATCATTCTTATTATTATTCTGAATAACCTTGGGTCTGCCGTTGGTGGCGGCGTCCAGATTGTATTCACAATCTGCAAATTAATTCCTTTAATTCTACTTATGGTCTTTGGTTTTCTGCGTGGTTCAGGCACAAACCCAATTTTCACACCTATGGTTGCCGATGGTTTAAGCCCTGCAGTTATACTGGGACAGCTAATGATTGCAATTTTATTCGCCTTTGAAGGCTGGACAAATGTTGGGGCCATTGCAGGGGAAATGAAAAACCCCGGCAAAGATCTCCCCGTGGCAATTATTGGTGGTGTTTCTGCAATTATGGCAGTTTACTTTGCAATCAATTTGGCCTATTTATGGGTATTGCCTGCAAATGAGCTCATGAATATGGCTGCACCGGCATCTGCTGTTGCAATTGCTATTTTTGGTGAGGTTGGTGGAAAAATTATTTCCGTGGGCATTATGATTTCCGTATTGGGTGCGGCAAACGGGTTTATACTTTCAGGTTCTCGCGTAACTTATTCCTTGGCAGAAGAAGGAACCCTTCCTTTTAGCGCTCAGCTTGCAAAGTTAAATAAGGCGCAGGTTCCTACGAACTCCATTCTTTTGGTCGGCGGTCTTGCTTGCCTTTTTGCAATCAGCGGGCAGTTTAACCGTTTAACGGATTTGGCAGTATTTGCTTGCTGGATTTTTTACACCTTAACCTTCTTTGCAGTCATTCGTTTAAGAAAAACCTGGCCGGATGTTGAAAGAACCTATAAAGTGCCTTTGTATCCTGTCATTCCCGCAATCGCTATTATTAGTGGAATTTATGTCGTGTTAAACCAATTGTTTATGTCGGGTTCCACAACCAGAATTTTGGCCATCGGCAGTATTGTTTTAACCTTAATTGGTTTACCTATTTATAATGTAACAACGAAAAACAAAAACCAGTTTTATGATGTATCCTCAAATAGTAAAACACAGTAAAATTTTGCTTTCATATTCTCCCCTAGGCATATGGTTCCCCCCGTATGCCTCATGGTGCCAACATCGTCGACACCAATTGGGAAACCTTTTGTTTCCCAAAAAAGAAAACTCACTCCTACAAGAGTTTTAAAAATAGCCCAACGAAAAACCCATATTCAAGAATTCATCTTGAAATATGGGTTTTTCGTATTTTATAAATTAAATGTTTTAATTTTACGATTCTTTAGAAATTACCTACTCTTTCGTTTCAGTTGGAACAATCCCAAACTTCTGGATAAATGCTTCCTCGCTAATAATTGGAATTCCCAACTCTTTTGCCTTTCCATTTTTAGACGAGGAAGAATAGACGTCATTGTTTATCAAAAAATGGGTTTTCTTTGTAACACTTCCCGTCACCTTGCCGCCTTCGGCCTCAATTGCCTCTGCAAGAACCTTTCTGTTGGAAAACCTTGTTAAATCCCCCGTCACAACGAAGGTTAGACCTTTCACAGGAGAATCCTTTATTTCCTTGAAATCGGGAAGCTGAAACTGCAAATACTCCATAGCTTGCTTCAATAATGCTAAGTGCTCTTCCACATGAAAATACTGGCTGACGCTATGGGCAATCACCTCTCCAAAGCCATCAATTTCCAGTAATTCTTCTTCTGTTGCCCCTTTGATTTGCTCCAACTCATAATGAAACTTGTTGCAAAGAAGCTTAGCATTTCTTAACCCTACTTGGTTAATGCCCAAAGCATAGATAAAATTAGGCAGCTCCACATCCTTAGCTTTTTCAATAGATTCCATTAAATTTTCATAGGACTTCTCACCAAAACCCTCCATGCTTTTAATTTCACTTTCATGCTCCTGCAAACGGAAAAAATCAGGGTATTGATGAATAAAGCCTCTTTCCAAAAATTTTTTAATTGTTTCTTCCGAAAGTCCTTCCATATTCATGGCATCTCTGGAAACAAAATGAGTCAATCTTTGGATTCTTTGGGCCAAACATTCGGGATTTGTGCAGTATAACGCCTCACCATCCCGCTGCTTTCTGATTTCAGTTTCCCCACCGCAAACAAAACACTGCTTTGGAATTACTGCCGTTGCCGAACCCGTCAAATTCTCAGAGATTTGCGGAATAATCATATTCGCCTTATATACCTTTATTTTATCGCCAATGCCCAATTTCAGCTCACGCAAAATGCTCACATTGTGCACACTGGCACGGCTAACCGTTGACCCCTCTAATTCCACAGGGTCAAAAATTGCAATGGGGTTCATTAAGCCTGTTCTGGATGTATTCCATTCAATTTCCCGCAGGGTCGTCTCTGCCATTTCGTCCGCCCATTTAAATGCAATAGAATCCTTAGGAAATTTTGCCGTTCTGCCAAGACTTTCACTGTAGGCAATGCTGTCAAAGGTCAGAACAAGGCCATCAGAGGGAATGTCGTTTTCCCGAATATGAGTACGGAACCACTCCACGTCTCCTTCTACGGTTTCGGCCTCTACTAGCCTATGTTCAACCACATCAAAGCCAAGCGCCTTCAACCATTTCAAGTTTTTCCCTTTGCTATCTGACAATTCCCATCCCTGGGCACTTACTAAGGTAAATGCAAAAAAATGTACTCGTCTTTTTGCCGCAATTTCGCTGTTTAGCTGCCTCACTGTGCCACTGCAGAGATTCCTCGGATTTTTATATGCTTCTTCCCCGGAAAGCTCCTCATTGATTCTTTTAAATTCAGAATAGGAAATAACGCCCTCTCCACGAAGCACCAAATTGCCTTTAAAACCAATCTGCAAGGGTAAATTTGCAAATACCCTTGCGTTATGGGTTACATCCTCGCCAACTTCTCCGCTTCCACGGGTGATGGCTTGTATTAACGCGCCATTTTCATAAGTCAATACAATGGTTAAACCATCCAGCTTCCAAGAAAGAATCCCTGCTTTTTCGCCTAAAAAACTTTTCAGCTTGCCTGTTTCCTTTGTTTTATCCAAGGAAAGAATGGGGCTGTCGTGCTTTATTTTTTTTAAATTGCTTAAAACAGTATAGCCGACCCTTTGGGTAGGACTATTTGCTTGAATCATACCGCTTTCTTTTTCTAAGTCCACGAGTTCATCATACAAACGGTCATACTCTTGATTGGACATAATTTCTGAATCCTGTTGATAATAAGCCCTACTCGCCTCATTCAGAAGAGAAATCAATTCCTTTATTCGGTTCACCATTTGACCACAACTCCTAATCCATTACTCGCTAACTTTGATGAGCTTTGATAATTTTGCCATAAATTTCTTGGTTCCCTTATCTCCGAAGGAAACTTCGACTTCAAAATCCGCACCGGCGTTTTGAATCGATTTCACCATACCAATTCCATATTTGGGTGCACGAATTTTATCACCCACATTATAATCCAACGAGAAGTCTTTGGGGGCAGGTATAATTTTGCGCGCAATCGGCGATCCGGCAGGGTGTCTTCCTGCTCTGCCACTTTTCTTTATCGTGGTAATGGGTGAAAATTTCATGTTGTCACGCATTGCATATTTTTTTGCCATGTCAGAAACCTGACGTGTAGGCATATCCACCAAATCCTGTGGAATTTCTTTTAAGAAACGGGATGGCGGATTATACTGGGTAATTCCGTGCTGCATCCGATTCTTTGCATGCGTTAAAAACAATTCCTCCCTTGCACGGGTAATTCCAACATAGCAAAGACGACGTTCTTCTTCAATGTCCTTTTCTCCGCCATACATTACCGTACGGAACGTGGGGAACATCCCTTCTTCCATACCAATCATAAACACATAAGGGAATTCAAGGCCTTTTGCGCTATGAAGTGTCATAAGCACAACGGCATCCTCGCCGACTTCATAGCTGTCAATATCTGCCACCAAAGCCACTTCCTCTAAGAAACCGGTCAATCCACGCTCAGGATTAGTGTTGTCGTATTCTACTGCTTTATTCACAAATTCATCTATATTTTGCAGGCGTGTAAGGGCTTCTTCCGTCCCTTCACCCATTAAAAGCTGGAAATAACCCGAGCGTTTTACCACTGTATCAATAAGCTCCGCCGCTGAAAAAGTATCCGCATCACTTTGCAGGCTCAGGATAATTTCATAAAAATCACGGAACTTTGACGCTCTGGTTTTCAGTTCTGTAATTTCATCCAATCTTGCCAATGCATCGAACAAAGAAATCCCATTTTCCTCTGCAAAAGCCACTAATTTATCAATGGATGCCTCGCCGATTCCTCTTTTAGGCACGTTTATGATACGGCGTAACGCTATGGTATCTGAGGGGTTTCCCAAAACCTTAAGATAGGAAAGAATATCACGAATTTCCTTACGCTCGTAGAACCTAACACCACCGAATAAACGGTAAGGGATTCCTTTTCTTACAAACTGATCCTCCACGGCACGAGATTGGGCATTGGTACGGTAAAGCACCGCCATATCTTTAAGCTCTCTGCCATTGGCTACAATTTCCTGAATTCTTTCAGAAACAAAGCGTGCTTCATCATATTCATTTTCCGCTTTGTAAATATGCAAAATGCTGCCCCCATCGTTTTCCGTCCAAAGGGATTTTTCTTTTCTCGTTTGATTGTTATGAATGACGGAGTTTGCGGCCTCCAGAATTTTTTTTGTAGAGCGATAATTTTGCTCTAATTTTATAACAACGGTTTCAGGAAAATCCTTTTCAAATTCCAAAATATTTCGGATGTCAGCGCCTCTCCAGCCATAAATACTCTGGTCGTCATCTCCAACAACGCAAAGGTTTTTATATTTCGAGGCCAGCATACAAACCAACTCATATTGAGAGGTATTGGTATCCTGATATTCGTCCACCATAATATATTTGAATCTGTCCTGATATTTTTCTAAAACATCGGGGAAATTGCGAAATAATTGAACCGTTTTGTAAATTAAATCATCAAAATCCAAAGCATTATTTTCTTTTAATCGCTTTTGGTATTGATGATAAACCACTTTGATACGGCCCGCTTTTTCATCCCCCTGCTCAATGGTTTTGCCATAGTCCTCCCAAGAAATCATTTTTTCCTTTAAACTGCTGATACTTGCCAGAGCACCTTTTAAGGAAAAGGCTTTATTCATCGTATCAAATCCTAGCTGCTTAAACACTTCCCGCATAAGCTTTTCTTGATCTTCGGTATCATAAATGGAAAACTGCCCATCATAATCCAAGTGATGAATTTCGTTGCGTAAAATTCGAACACAAGTGGAATGAAATGTGCTGATCCAAATTTGTTCTGCGCCCTCTTTTACTAACTTAAGCACTCTTTCCTTCATTTCCTTTGCTGCTTTATTTGTAAAAGTAATGGCTAGAATATTCCAAGGTTTTACACCCGTTTCCAATAAATGGGCAATACGAACGGTTAATGCTCCGGTTTTTCCACTGCCCGCCCCTGCCAAAATTAAAACAGGGCCATCCTTTTGCAAAACAGCCTTTTGCTGCATATTATTGAGCTGTTCAAAATCTACCATACTACAATTCTCCTCTTCCTTTTTTGTCCTCACCTGCGATTATGATAAAAGCGGCAAGAAAGGCTGATATCAACAAATGTCGGAAAAAATCCGTCTGCTTCGCCAATAATCAGCCCCTAAATTTATAATTAACTGTAACTTATTTTTCTTCTGTCTGATTTACTTTCACACGATCAATCGCCAATTTATATCCGTCCGTCCCATAATGAAGGCACCGATTTACTCTGCTGATCGTTGCGGTTGAAGCGCCGGTTTTTTCGGCAATTTCCACATAAGTACATTTTGCATCCAACATAGCTGCAACTTCCATTCGCTGGGCAATGGCCTGAATCTCATTCACCGTACAAAGATCCTCGAAAAGTTGATAGCATTCATCAATTGTATTCATGCACAAAATACATTGGAAAAGCTTATCAGTAAGCTCCGTTTTTATTTTTTTATTCATCCCAAAGGCCACCTCTTTTGCACTATAATTCCCTTTTATATTAACATACTAAAGTGTTAAAGTAAAGGCTTTTTCATCTCTTTTTTTCGCCTTTATTGCGTTTTAAAGCGCTCAACAACTTCTGGGGATGGGTGTTCAAAACCAGCTCGTCAGGGAATCCAACTTTCTCCATCAGCCTTTCTACATAGTAAATATCGCCAATTCCAGTGTAAAAATGGGCATCGCTACCCACCACAACAGGCACGTCCTCTTTCATAGCCATTTTCAAAATCCGCTCAATATTTTCTTCACTTCCCGCACGAAATCCCCCCGGCACCAAGGATGCATTGTTGATTTCCAGCAAGGTTCCCGTTCTCTTTGCGGCTTTGAAAATTTCATGGTAGTTTAGAGGATATCTGGGGTCACCCGGGTGTCCCAAAATATCCACCAAAGGGTTTTCCATTGCATAAATGCAAGCCTTTGTGTTTTCTTGTTCCGTTCCCGGTGCAATGCAAGGAATATGCAAACTGGCAATGGAAATATCTAGTTTAGAGAGAACTAACTCATCCAAATCTATGCTTCCCTCAAAATCAATAATATTTAATTCAACGCCTTTTAAGATACGAACGCCAAAAAGCCTATCATCAATAACATGCAGGTTGGCGAAATAGGCATGTGAGGTAGTGTTCTTCATAGCAGGCGCATGATCCGTAAGGGCAATTAATTCCAAGCCTTTCTCAGCCGCCGCTTTTATGTTTTCTTGAATGGTGCTGTATGCATGTCCACTGGCGATACAATGGGTATGCGTATCTGCTAAGATTTTCATGGATTTTTCCTCTCTAACTCCATTAGTTTACAACTTTAGAAGCTCTGCCCTTAAAACGGTTGATTGCTAGTTTCACGAATACAATCAGAACTTCCCGAAATGCCTAAACTA
Source organism: Anaerotignum sp. (assembly GCA_028710085.1). Lineage (GTDB taxonomy): Bacteria > Bacillota > Clostridia > Lachnospirales > Anaerotignaceae > Chakrabartyella. The sequence continues at coordinate 32,371 of JAQUSU010000005.1, read as the reverse complement.
ATTTTCAAATCGTCTATCAAAAAATGATTCGTCAAAGTGGTTTCACTGCTTTCTTTCCAGAGCCTTCCATTACAGTAAAACAATATTGCTTCTTGATTTGCTTATTTATTATATCATATCATACTTTAGGGTTAAAAGCAAAAATCCACCACAAAAATCTTTTCCCTTTTATTTTTAATGAACTGTTTTTTGACTTAAAATCAAAATTCCTTTCTTTATAATTACTTTTGAAACTTAATTGGCATTTTCTACTTAATTATAATTATTTCAATGCTATTTTTCTAAACTACCTGATAATCAAAATATCAATCAGTTATTTTTTCTATTATGCTATACAAAAAAGTCCCCTCTGCCAAACCTGACAAAGGGGACTTGCTTTTTCTCTATTGATTAATCTTCGTAAATAGGATATTTATCTGTTAACGCTCTTACACGCTTTTTCGCTTCTTCCTTGTTCCCTTCATAATCCTTCAAAACCATTGCGATTACTTCTGCAATTTCTTTCATATCTTCCTCTACCATACCTCTTGAAGTAATTGCAGGTGTACCAATACGAACACCACTGGTAACAAAAGGAGACTGTGGATCATTGGGAATGGTATTTTTGTTCACCGTTATACCAACCTCATCCAATATTTTTTCTGCTTCCTTACCGGTAATGTTTAGCGCACGCAAATCTACCAGCATCAAATGATTATCCGTACCACCGGAAACAATATCCACACCGTTTTCTTTCAGGCTTTCTGCCAAAACCTGGGCATTTTTCACAACCTGTGCTATATATTCTTTGTAAGAAGGCTCCAGCGCTTCCTTAAAACATACTGCTTTGGAGGCAATTGTGTGCATCAAAGGGCCACCCTGAATTCCGGGGAAAATTGCTTTGTCTATTTTTTGCGCATACTCTGCCTTGCACATAATCATTCCGCCACGAGGGCCGCGCAAGGTTTTATGTGTAGTTGTTGTAACAAAATCAGCATGAGGAATGGGTGATGGATGGAAGCCTGTTGCAACCAAACCTGCAATGTGCGCAATATCTACCATGAAATACGCACCGACTTCTTTTGCAACCTTGCCCATAAACTCAAAATCAATGGTTCTTGCATAAGCACTTGCGCCTGCAACAATCATTTTGGGCTTCACTTCTAAAGCTGTATTGCGGAACGCTTCATAATCAATATATCCGTTATCATCCACACCATAAGGAACAAAATTGAAATATTTGCCGGAAAGATTTACGGGACTTCCATGGGTTAAATGACCGCCATGGTCAAGGTTCATCCCCATAACCGTATCACCATATTGCAGCATTGCAAAATATACAGCTTGATTTGCCTGGGAACCGCTGTGAGGCTGCACATTTGCATGATCGCACCCAAATAGCTCCTTCGCTCTGTCTCTAGCCAAATTTTCAACAATATCAACCTTCTCGCAACCACCATAATAACGCTTTGCAGGATAGCCTTCTGCGTATTTGTTTGTCAAAGGCGTACCCATTGTCAGCATAACAGCCTTAGAAACAATATTCTCCGAAGCAATTAATTCAATATTATGCTGTTGGCGTAAAAGCTCAGCCTCGATTGCCGTAGCCACTTGTGCGTCAACATTTTTAATTTCATCAAAATTCAAACTCATTTGTTCCCCTCCTAATTATTCTGCAGTATGTTTTCACAATTCCCGAAAAAATCTATCCCCAACAAACGTCACTTTTCATATCATAAAGATAACATCTATCCATGTTCAAAGCCATACTTTCTATGTCGATAAATGAAAAATTGACCTATTAATTGAGTATAACCAGAGTATACCATTTTATGCTAGAAAAATCACTTGGGAAAATGAATAAAAAAATATTTGCCCACATAAATATTACAGTTAAATCTTCCAACTCTTTTCTAACAACAAAAACACAAAATATATTTGTTTTGCGCCTATCACCCATTTTCCTCCTTTACATACTATATATAAGAACTATAAACTAATCAAAGGAGGCAATCTTATGGGAGCTTTTGAATTTGATAACAATGCCAATCTCAGTGCAAGAAACTGTGGTTGTTGCTCCAATGCAGGAAGAGGCGAAGCTTGCATCATCGCGCAAAAAATCTTCGACCAATGCCGCATTCAGAAGTGCTTATCTCCTGATATTTTAGGGCCTGCACGAATTGCAACAAATCCCGTTCCCTGCTGCAACGAAATGCTTTGCCAGGGCGACATCATCGTTCCTCCTTGCAATGCAACCGATGTTATCATCAAACATTTGAGACTTAAGAAAATCGAAATTATCCGCAAGACACCAAGTCCTTTGCAAAGTGGCTGCTGGGACATTGAATTAAAGTATGTATTCGAGTATACGTTGGAATTCCGCCGTTCTGATGGCTGTTTCATCGGATGTATTGATGCAACAAGCAGCTACACCTTAAAATTAACACTTTATGGTGGTACCGAAACTGACGTTACCGTTGTAGATGACTTGTTTAACGGTAATGTTAACTCCGGCAGCGAGCCATATTGTCTTGCTGAAGGAAAGGCTTTAGCTTTGGCTGCAGAGCTGAAATATCCTTGCTGCAACTGCGGTTGCTGCTGTGACTGTGGCTGCGGCTGTGATTGCGGCTGCAATAATGGTCCTTCCTTTAATGACATGTCAATGGGCGCTCCTGTGGCTGTAAGCGTTACAATCGGTCTATTCACGATTTGTCAGTTGTATCGTACAGTAAACATGTTAATCGAATCGGCAGGCAGATGCTTACCTGAAGCTTGTGTGGCTCCACTTTCTTCCGGCGATCCTTGCGCAAACTTTGAAGCAATGAACTTCCCTTGGAATGTATTCGCACCTTGTGATGAGCCAAAATCTTGTTGTGCGTTTGGGCCAAATTACAGTTCACCTAATTGCGAATTAGACAACAATTGCGGCTGCAACAACAACGGCAACAACAGCGGCAACAACAGCGGCAACAGAAACTGCTGCAGATAAAAAATTGAGTTCCCCAAGTAACATAATTCTTCCCCGGCCGCTGGTCGGGGTTTTTCTATTGTTTCCTTTACTCCGGCTCAAAAAAACAAGCAAAAATAAATGGACTGAGTTCTATTCTAAATAGAGCCCAGTCCATAAAAGCTACATAATTAATTCTTATTTCTTGAATCCTAGTGGATTTTTACCGTCTTTTCATTCATGAAATCCGCTTATTTCTTCGTCTGTTCCAAGCGTTCTTCAATCTGCGCCAAAATCGCCTTGTATTTTTCTCCCTTTGCCTTTTCTTCATCAATCAAAGACTGGGGTGCTTTTGCAACAAAACCCTGATTTGCAAGCTTCTTCTCAACACGTTCAATTTCAGCATGCATTTTTTCACGTTCTTTTTCCAATCGGTCAATTTCCTTGGAAATATCAACCAACTCAGCCAAAGGCATGTAAATCGTTGCATCCGAAATTACAACAGAAACTGCATCTTCACCAATACCCTCACGATTCATTTGAACTATAACCTCGCTGGCATAGCCCAATGTTTTGAAGAATACTTTGGAATGTTCAAAAATATGACAAATTTCTTCTTTTTCAGATACAACATAAACCTGAACCTTTTTGGAAGGTGCAACGTTCATTTCTGCGCGAATATTACGGATATTTCGAACAGCTTCTTTGATTGTGTCAATTTCAATTTCATTTTCTTTGTAGTTCCATTCTTCCTTAAATACAGGCCACTGGGAAATCATAATGCTTTCCTCTGCATCTTGAATATGCATAAACAGCTCCTCTGTAATAAAAGGCATGAATGGATGCAGCAGCTTTATGGCATTTATTAGAACGGTTTTCAACGTCCAGAGAGCCACTTCTCTTGTTTTGTCCTCTTTGTTATACAAACGAGGCTTCACCATTTCAATATACCAGTCACAGAATTCGTCCCAAAGGAAATCATAAACCTTTTGGGCTGCCAAGGCCAATTCGTAATGCTCCATATTGTCTGTCACTTCTTTTGCCAACGTGTTTACCTTAGAAAGAATCCACTTATCCGCAGAGGTTGGCATCAAAAGCTTTGTTTCTTGCTTTTCATCCATGTTCATCATCACGAAACGGGTAGCATTCCAAATTTTGTTACAGAAGTTTCTGCAATTATCCAATCTTTCCCAATAAAAACGCATATCATTCCCCGGTGCATTGCCTGTAATCAGCATCAAGCGCAGCGGGTCAGCGCCATAATTTGAGATAACCTCCAAAGGATCAATGCCGTTGCCTAAGGATTTGGAGAACTTGCGTCCCTGATCATCACGAATCAAACCATGAATCAATACATCGTGGAACGGAATTTCGCCAACCTGCTCCAAGCCGCTGAATACCATTCTGATAACCCAGAAGAAAATAATATCGTAGCCTGTTACCAATGTGCTTGTTGGATAGAACTGCTGCATTTCTTCGGTATTTTCAGGCCAGCCCAAGGTGGAGAAAGGCCATAATGCAGAGCTAAACCATGTATCCAATGTATCCTCATCCTGCTTAATGTTTGTAGAACCACACTTCTCGCATTTATCAGGGGTGTGCTTGCTTACGGTAATATGACCGCAGTCTGCACAATAGTATGCAGGAATACGGTGTCCCCACCAAAGCTGGCGAGAAATGCACCAGTCACGGATATTTTCCAGCCAATGCATATAAGTCTTTCCAAAGCGATCAGGCACAAAGCGTACTTTCTGGTTTTCATATACCTCTATAGCGGGCTTTGCCATTTCGTCCATTTTAACAAACCACTGCATTTTAATCATAGGTTCGATGGCAACATTGCAGCGTTCGTGGCAACCAACAGCATGGGTAATATCTTCTATTCGAAACAAATAGCCCTCTGCCTTCAGCCTCTCTACGATTGCTTTTCTGCATTCATAGCGATCCATACCGGCATATTCCCCTGCCAATTCGTTCATCGTGCCATCATCATTCATAACACCGATGCAAGGCAGATCATGGCGCAAGCCAACTTCAAAGTCGTTAGGGTCATGGGCTGGTGTAATTTTAACAACACCCGTACCAAATTCACGGTCAACATATTCATCCGCTATAATAGGGATTTCCTTGTTTAACAAAGGTAGAATACAGTTCTTCCCGATTAAGTGCTGATATCTTTCATCCTTAGGATGAACGGCAACAGCAGTATCCCCCAGCATGGTTTCTGGTCTTGTGGTAGCCAAACGCAGCTTTTCATCAGAGCCCACAATGGGATAATCAATATGATAGAAATGCCCTGCTGTATCGATGTGGTTTACCTCTGCATCAGAAATAGTCGTCTGACATTCAGGGCACCAGTTGATAATCTTTTCCCCGCGATAGATATAGCCTTTTTCGTATAAGCGGCAAAAAGTTTCCAAAACAGCATCAGAACAGCCCTCATCCATCGTAAAACGTACTCTATCCCAATCACAGGAGCATCCCAATTTACGCAGCTGATTCAAGATAATACCGCCGTATTCTTCTTTCCACGCCCAAGCACGCTCCAAAAATCCCTCACGACCAACATCATCCTTTGTTAAGCCCTCGGAAGCCATTTTTTGAACTACCTTAAGCTCTGTAGAAATACTTGCATGGTCAATGCCTGGAACCCATAAAGCATTAAATCCAGCCATTCTTTTCCAACGAATGAGAATATCCTGCATAGTGTTATCCAAAGCGTGTCCCATATGCAGCTGGCCTGTAATATTTGGGGGTGGCATAACGATACAAAAAGGTTTTTTGCTTTTATCAACCTCTGTGTGAAAATATTTTTTTCCCATCCATTTTTCGTAGAGTCTTTCCTCTACAATTGACGGATCATAATTCTTAGCCAATTCCTTCATAAACCTTCTCCTCCCTAATTTTAAAAAATGTTTCAACTGTATCAATCTTTCATAACAGAAAATTTCAACTTTTTGTGAAGTACCCATAGGCCTAAATGCAAATTTCTTATTGAAAAATCAAAGCCTTACGACTTTTAAATTTGCAAAGACCTCATTTTTCAGTCTACTTACAAACGTCAAATTTAAAAAAATACCTCTTTGTCTTTTTTCCCAAAGAACATTGGGCAGGAACTCCACGCTTTTATAAAGATTGCCATTTCTCCACGTTATAGTCATAATTTTGCAGCAAATTCATGTTCATAATTCGGCATTTTTTCGCCTAGCCCCAAACTGAAACTTACAAACAAAAAAAGAGCTTTCATCCAAAAAAGGACGAAAGCTCGCGGTACCACCTTTATTTCTGCCCAAAAAGGACAGACACTCAATAACCAATAACGGAGTTACCCGATTTTGCCTACACAAGAAAACCCTTCAGCAAAACAACTCAAAAGCTACCTTCTGTATCCATTTTTGAAAAGGGCTTGCAACCGATGACCCTTTCTCTCTGACAAAAATCCGATACATACTCCTCTTTTTCACTGTCTTTCGCAATCTCTATATTTCATGATTTTAGTCAATTCTTCTAAATTTGTCAAGTGTCTTTTTTACAAAACACCGAAAAACCGAAAATCTTTAGTTAAAAATTATCCTATTTGTTTATCTGATTCAAAAAAAATGTATAAATATAATAAAAAAACAGCACAGGTCATATTATACTGTGCCGTTTCATTTTCATTCCTTTTGGTATCTCGAAATATTCAAAAGCAGCCCAATCATTATTGTTAAAAACAAAAGTGATGTGCCACCATAGCTAACAAAGGGCAGGGGCTGGCCTGTATTGGGAATGGTATTTGTAACAACGCCAATATTGATAATGGCTTGAAACGCAATTACTGAGGTAATCCCCGTGGCCATCAACGTACCATATGTATCCTTAGCGTTCATAGCAATTTTGATTCCACGCCAAATTAAAACCGCAAACAGTATAATAATCAGTGCCGCTCCAATAATCCCAAGCTCCTCACAAATAATGGCAAAGATAATATCATTGTGAGATTCGGGAACAAAGGTTTTCTGTCGGCTTTGCCCAAGACCCAAACCAAAAATACCACCGGAGGCGACTGCGTAAAGCCCCTGAATGGTTTGGAAGCCTTTATCCGTTGGATCCGACCAAGGATCAAGCCAAACTTTAATTCGCCCAATGCGATATGGAAAGAAAATAACAGCAATTGCGCCCAAAGGAATCATTCCTGCCGCCGCCACAACAAAATACCAAATTCTTGGGCTGCCAATAAACAGCATGGTAGCTCCCATCAATAAAATCAATAATGCAGATGAAAAGTTAGAAATTGCAATTAGCGCCACAGGTATTGCCAAAACACCAAAGGCTTTTAAAAACCCTTTAAATTTTCCTAGCTCCATCCTATGGTTTACAATATAGTGGGATAAATAAAGTACCAAAGCCAATTTTGTAAATTCAGAGGGCTGAAATTGCAGAGAACCCACACCAATCCAACGTTTCTGACCACCAGCCTCAATGCCGATAAATGGTAATAATATCAAGAAAAAATTCGAAAGCCAGTATGCTACTAGGGAAAGCCGACGCCAAACATTATAGGGTATGTTCATTGCAAAAACCATGGCTATGGTGCCCAAGATGACCCAAGCACTCTGACGTTTCAGAAAATAAAACATATCATAATGATATTTTTCGCTTGTCATGGTTGTATAATAGCTGGCACTGAAAATCATCACAACGCCAAAGAGCATCAGCGTTAGTACCACAAACAGAACCGTAAAGTCAAAGGAGTCTGGCTTGATCCGTTTTCTTTTTACAGTTGATGCCTTTCTTTGGCTATTAACCATTCCCATTTCCTCACTCCATTCCTTTCAATTTCAGATAAAGGGCTAAGACCTTGAGACTCTGTCTCAAACTCTGCAAGGGATTTCATCCCTTGACTCTTTTTTTCAAAAACTTCGTTTTTGATGGGGATATAAAAAACACCATTTTTCACCCTTCCCCCTAGGAAAACGTAGTTTTCCATATTGGGTCAAGGGCACCGCCCTTGCAAGGTGTTAGGGACGGCGTCCCTAAGGTCTTGCCCTTTTAGTCCTTGCAAGGTGTTAGGGACAGCGTCCCTAAGGTCTTGCCTTTTATTATCTTTTAAACCCTCTTACCTGCTCTTTAAACATATCCCCACGCTGTTCGAAATTGTCAAACATCCCCCAGCTTGCACAGGCAGGCGAAAGCAAAACGCAATCCCCCTCCGCAGCCTTTCCACGGCAAAGGTTCACCGCTTCGGCAAAGGTCTGACAAATAGAAATATCAGTAAAACCGAATTTCTCGGCCGACTCTTTAATTTGCTGTGCTGTAACACCAATTAAAATTAGGTGCTTTACTCTGCCTTGAAAAAGCTTCGTCCATTCATCAAAGGATACTCCCTTGTCGTATCCCCCACCGATTAAAACAATGGGCTTTTTCATGGCAAGCACTGCACGAATGGAAGCATCGGTATTGGTACCTTTGGAATCATTATAATAGTCTACGCCGTCAACCGTGGCAACATACTCAATTCTATGCTCAACGCCACTAAATTTTCTCAAAACCTGCCGTATGGTATCTAAGGGAACCTTGGCAACAATCGCAATCGCCGCAGCAGCCATGACGTTCTCATAATTATGAATCCCTAAAATTTGCAGGTCATGAATAGAAATCAAATCTTCGTCCATTCCATCCCATGAAAAATGAATCATATCCCCGACTAAATAAATTCCTTCGGTTAAAGGCTCCTTGCTGCTAAAAAAGAATACACGAGCCTTTGTTTTGTCCGCCATTTTACGGCAAACCTCGTCGCTGTAATTCAGGATACAAAAATCATCTGCTCCCTGATTTACAAAAACCCGCTCTTTCATGGCAATATAATTTTCCATGGTTTTATGTCGGTTTAAATGGTCAGGAGAAATATTTAAAACCGCACTGATATGGGGAGAAAAGATCTTTGCTTTTTCCATCTGAAAGCTGCTGATTTCCGCCACTACCCAATCGTCCTTGGTCAGCCGGCTAACCTCACCGCTATAAGAAACGCCAATGTTACCAACTACTGCCGTATTCGGCTTTACTGCCTGCATAATCTGTCCCACTAAAGTGGTTGTGGTAGTTTTGCCGTTTGTTCCCGTAATCGCCGTAACAAAGCAAGGTGTTAATGTGTATGCCAATTCAACCTCACTGATTACAGGGATACCCGCAGCCTCCGCCTTTAAAATAAAAGGAAGATCACAAGGAATGCCAGGGCTTAGCACAACCAAATCTTGCTCCAAAACAATGTCATCGGGATTTGTCCCTAAAAATAAGGAAATCCCCTCCTTCTCCAATCGTTGAGGTTCTTTTATCTCCTCACGTTTTTTCATATCCTGTAGCGTAACCCTTGCCCCAAGTGTATTTAACAGCTTGGCTGCGGAAACACCGCTCTTGGCCATACCGCAAACCAAAACCCTTTTGTCCTTATATTCCAACTTAAATTCCCTCTTTCTGGGAGCTTTAAAGCGCAAAAACACCAAAACCCCTAACAAAATAATTGTAAAAAATATCATAAAAAGATTGCTCTGACCAAGTGTCTCAATCCATAGCTTCTCTTCAGCGTAACAAGTATGAGCGCAAAAATGTCTTACTAATAAATTTTATTATAAAATCATTTCCGCTTTCCTATCTCAATTAAAAAATATTTTTACAGCCCAAAAAACCAATCAAGCAAAGCATTGCCGTTGCCACATAAAACAGCGTAACCACCTTTGTTTCTCTCCAGCCACTCTGCTCCAAATGATGATGAAAAGGCGCCATTTTAAATAATCTCTTTCCGGCACCGTATTTGCGTTTGGTCAGCTTAAAATAACCAACCTGAAGCATGGTGCTGATGGATTCCAAAAGATAAATGAAGCCCACAATCAAAATAAAAATCGGCATCTTTAAAATAAAAGCCGTAGCAGCAATAAATCCACCCAAAGCCAAGGAACCCGTATCCCCCATAAAAACCTTTGCCGGATAGGAGTTAAAAATCAAAAATGCCAATAATCCGCCGATAATTGCTCCGCACATGGGGGAAATCGTGCTGCCGGCCGCCCAAGCCACCACAGCAAAAAAAGCTGCAACGATCAGCGTTACACCGCCCGCCAAGCCATCCAAACCGTCAGTCAAATTCACGCCGTTTACCGTGCCCAAAACGGTAACAACCAAAAACGGAATAAAAAGAATTCCCAAGTCTATGGTTGCCCCGTTGCCAAAGGGAATATAAACCTCTGTACCAATGCCGCTTTTGTATAGATACCAGCAAAAAGCCCCTGTCACAATTAGCTGAAATAATAGCTTTTGTGCTGCCCGAAGCCCAAGGGAACGTTTTTTAACAACCTTGATATAATCATCCAAAAATCCAATAATGCCGTAGCAAACCGTTACCATAAGAATCACCGTGCCATCAAGATTGCCCTTCATAAAAAAAGCTGCCGCAACGGCAAAGGCAATCAAAAATGCAATTCCACCCATGGTTGGCGTTCCTTGCTTTTGCAAATGACTCTGGGGCCCGTCATCCCTAACATTTTGTCCAAATTTCAATCTATGCAGCATAGGAATCATAACCGGGCATAGGATTACCCCCACTACAAACGATATGATAATTGCGTATACTGCCTGTTCCAAAGACCCCACTTTAGTTCACTCCCTGTATTTTTTCTACGGTTTTTTCCAATGCCATGCTTCTGGATGCCTTTACTAAAATAGCATCACCCTTTTTCAGCAGTGTTAAACCTTCGTTCCAGAAATCCTCTTGATTATCATAACGATGGATTTCCTTCAATCCGCCGTCTTTTGCCCCTTGCTCCATTTTCTCGCTAAATTTGCCGATGCAAAAAAGGAGGTCAATTCCTTTTTCTGCCACATAAACGCCCACATCCTCATGCATTTTTGGCGCATATTCTCCAAGCTCACCCATAAAGCCTAAAATTGCAACCTTACGACCGTGGGCATTTGCAAGAATATCTAAGGAAGCCTTCATGGATACAGGATTTGCGTTATAAACATCGTTTAAAACCGTTATTCCATTGTCAAGCTTCATGACATTCATTCTATTTTTCGTAGGCACAAAGCTTTCAATCCCAACTTTTATTTCCTCTAGGCTAAGACCCACTTCAAGCCCTACTGCAACTGCGGAAAGGGCATTCAAAACCATATGCTCCCCTGGCATGGGAACCGTAACTTCAACGGAACCCACAGGTGTATGAATGCTGCATTTTGTTTTTTCCATGCCTAATAATTCAAGATTATCTGCATAAACATCCTTTTTGTTCTCCACCCCAAACCAGCGCAGCTTTTGAGGAAGCTTTCCATCTAAGGTAATGAGCATATCATTATCGGCATTTAAAACCGCAACACCATTCTCAGGCATAACATCAAACATTTCGCATTTTGCCTTCATAATTCCTTCTCTGCTGCCTAAATATTCAATATGAGCAACGCCAACATTGGAAATCAGCCCCAAATTTGGACGAACCACCTCGGCCAAGGCATGAATTTCTCCAAAATGATTCATCCCCATTTCAATGACTGCAATTTGATGATGCTCTTCCAAACGGAATAAGGTCAAAGGCACACCAATGTCATTGTTGTAATTCCCCTGTGTCCAAAGAACAACGTATTTCTGTGCTAAAACCGAAGCAACCATATCCTTAGTCGTTGTTTTTCCAACACTGCCTGTAATACCGATAAAAGGGATGTCAAATTGATTCCTGTAATAAGCCGCCAGCTTCAACAAAGCTTTTTTCACATCGGGAACCAAAAGCAACACACTTCCCTTTTTCGGCGCAATCACCTTGGAGGATAAGCAAGCGGCAACGCCTTTTTCAAAGCATTCCTCGATAAATTGATGTCCGTCCACACGCTCCCCTTGCACCGCAAAAAACAGACTGTCCTGTGTAACCTCTCTGGAATCCTGAGTAATATGGGAAATGGTTTTCTCCAAAACCTCGTCCAACCCATCAACTGCAATCACCTGTGCATTTGTTGCTTTAATAATTTCTGCAATGGTTATTTTTTTCATATGCAATCCTCACCAAAAGCCTTTCGTATTTCTTCCATATCGTCAAAGTGAATGGTACAATCCTTAAAAATCTGGTAACTTTCGTGTCCCTTTCCTGCGATAATGATTACATCGCCCGCCTTTGCCAGCTTTGCGCCTTCCAAAATCGCTTCTCTTCTGTCTGCTATTATTTCATATTGACACTGGGTTTTCTTCATTCCAGTCTCAACCTCACTTAAAATAGTCAACGGGTCTTCTGTTCTGGGGTTATCTGAGGTAATGATGCAATAATCGGAGCCATTGCCTGCAATTTCTCCCATGATGGGCCGTTTTGTTTTATCCCTGTCACCGCCACAGCCAAAAATGGTAATGATTCGCCCCTTGGCAAATTCCCTTGCAGTCTTTAAAATGTTGTCCAAGCCATCGGGCGTGTGGGCATAATCCACCACTGCCTGATAGCCTTTTTTGCTTCGAACCGCTTGAAAGCGTCCTGCCACACCGTGGTTTTCTTCCAGTCCGAGGGTAATGTCCACCATGGAAATCCCCAATAATAAGCAAGCACCAATGGCGCCCAAAGCATTGTAAACACTAAACCTTCCCGGGGTGCTTAAATGCACATGATACTCCTTTTCCTCCCAAGTCAGAGAAAAGTCCGTACCATCGGCAGAAATCTCAATATCCCTAGCCCGCAAATCGGCATTATTTTCAACAGCAAAGGTCAGTACCTGGCCTTTCGCCTTTTCCTTCATAAAGCTTCCGGCAGCATCATCCAAATTGATGACACTTTTGTTTGCCCGTTCAAATAATTTGGACTTCGCTTCCTTATAATTTTCCATGGTTTTATGATAATCCAAATGATCCTGCGTTAAATTTGTAAAAATCGCAATTTCATATGCAATGCCTTGAACCCTGTGCAAATCCAGCGAATGAGAGGAAACCTCCATTACCACATGACTAACATCCTCTTTTACCATGGTATCCAATAATTCCTGTAATTCCTTGGATTCGGGAGTGGTTCGCTCCGTATGAAGCACTTTGTCTCCAATGCGGTTTTCAATGGTTCCAACCACACCAACCTTTTTCCCCATATGGTCTAACACCGACTTCATTAAATAGGTGGTGGTCGTTTTTCCGTTTGTTCCTGTCACACCGATGACATGCATTTTCTTGGACGGCTCATTATAATAATGTACCACCATAATCGCCAAGGCCTCTCGGGTATTTTCTACCTGAATCACCGTAACCTCTTCTCCAATTTCCTCCGGCATATGCTCACAAATCAAAGCAACGGCACTGCTTTCTACCGCTTTCGCCGCATATTTATGCCCATCCGTTTGAAACCCGGTGATACACACAAAAACATCTCCCGCCGTTACCTTTCGGGAGTCATACTCAATTTTTTGAACTTCAATGGTTGCATTTCCTTGCGATACCTTATAATGAACCCCTTCTAACAGCTTTTTTAATTCCATTGCTGCTTCCTCCTTTGGTTAACAACGATTGGCGCTCTCAACTTCCAACTGTGAAAGCCCTACGAGCAAAAAATCAAAACGAGTGAAAAACCCTTCCTCATTTTACTCATAATGCACAGCGATTGCAATCCCTTTGTATTCAAAAAAACTATCACTACCATAAAAACATTGGCATTATTTCTCTGTAAACACCCTCCCCTGGGGAAAAAGCTTCTGAAAGGCTGCAACAAAGCCATTTAACCCACAGGGAAGGATGGAAACATTATTTCAAATTTATTCTGGAAAAAGTATACCACAATTACGCTTTTCTACCAAATATTTTTACATCTTCAGCTTTTTTCTTCTCAAATATAAGTCTATTCCAAATAAACAATGACTTCCGTCCCTTTATTTATCGTTTCTCCGCTAGGCGGCAATTGCCTTTGAACCGTTTCTCCTTCGCCGCGAACGCTAACGGTAAGCCCCTCTTTTTGTATCGTGTTTTTTGCCTCCTGCAATGTCATTCCTATGACTTCAGGCATAACGGCCTGCTCCTTGGCTGCCTCCTCTGCCTCTTTTTCTGTATAAACAGGTTCAACCCCCAAATAGGGTAGAATATTTTTCAAAAGCTCTTGCATTACCGGCCCGGCAACGGTACCGCCATAATAGACGCCTTGAGGTTCATCAATCAAAACAAGAGCCATCACCTGAGGATTTTCCGCCGGCGCAAAGGACATAAAGGAAGCGATGTACTTCCCGTTTTTACGCGGCAGTTTTTCCGAGGTAGCCGTCTTTCCGCCAATGCGATAACCTGGGATATATGCCTTACTGCCTGTGCCCTGGGAAACAACACTTTCCAAAATCATTTTCATGGTTTCTGAGGTTTGGGTGGAAATCACCTGTTCCCCTTTATCATACTGAAATTCTTCAATTAAATTTCCTTCTTCATCGGCAATCCCCTTTGCGAAATGAGGCGTAACTAAATATCCGCCGTTTACAATCGAGGAGGCTGCCCTTAAAAGCTGTAATGGTGTAATTTGAAAAGACTGACCAAAGCTCATGGTTGCCAATTCCACAGGCCCAATGTTTTCAAGCTTATGGATGATTCCCACTGCTTCCCCTGCAAGGTCAATTCCTGTTTTTTGGTCAAAACCAAATTTTTGCATATAGCTCAAAAATCTTTCTGGACCCAAACGCTCGGCAACCTCCATAAAAACAGGGTTGCAGGAGTTTTGCACACCCTCCACGAAGGTTTCCGCCCCGTGGGTACGTGGATAGCGCCAGCATTTAATTCTTCTGTCTCCGGCTATGTAATATCCTCTGCAAAAAAATGTGCTTTCGGGTGTAACAACCCCTTCCTCAAGCCCTGCGGCAGAGGTCACAATTTTAAAGGTACTTCCGGGCTCATAGGTATCATTAATGGCAGTATTGCGCCACATAGCATTCAAATAATCGTTCTTTTCTTCCTCAGAAAAGGTATTCCAAACCTTGGCCAAATCCTCGTTATTAATGGTAAAGGGGTCGTTCAAATCAAAAAACGGATAATTTGCCATAGCATAAATTTCACCATTTTGAGGATTTAACACAATAATCAGCCCATGATTGGCATTTTTCGTCTCCACAGCCTTTGCAATGGTCTGCTCCGCATACTGCTGCATCACCACATCAATGGTTGTTACAAGGTTTTTGCCGTCCTCCGGAGGAATTCTTTCCTGTTGGCTGTCAACCTCGTTTCCTCTGGAATCGGTAAGGGTTAAAATTTTTCCTTGCTTCCCCTCTAAAATATCGTCGTATTTCGCCTCAAGCCCCAAAATCCCTTGGTTATCCTTCCCCACAAAACCAACGACCTGTGCTCCCATTTCAGAAAAAGGATATACCCGTCTAACATCCTCATCTACCATAATGCCAGGAATTTCCGCCTTGCGAATTTCTGCTGCCAAAGCACTGTCCACCTTTGTTTTGATTCGCACCAGTGCAACGTTTTCCTGAACCTTTTCTAAAACCGTTTCATAATCTAATTCCAGTGCTTCTGCCAAATATGCTGCCGTTTTTTCTTTTTCCTTTACCTGTATAGGAATAACACTAACAGCGTTTACCGTTTCCGTCAACGCAATTCCCTCGCCATTCCTGTCCAAAATACTGCCTCTTTTCGGCATAATCAGCCTATCTCTGGTCTGCTGCTCATATGCCAGCTCCTGCCATTGTTGAGCGCGGAATAATTCAATATAAATAATTCTGCCAAGTAATAAGGAAAAACCAAATATCGCCCCTAGCAGAAAAACCAACAGTTTTTTCTTAACCCCTATGGGTGGTCGTTCCATAAAAACACCCCTGCCTTTTCCATTTATAAAAAATATATGGAAAAAACAGGGCGTGTATGCGTTTAAATAGACTGGAAGCTTTGTAAATGTCAAAACCCAAGCATGTTAAAACTTAAAAATGTGGTTAAAAGCCTTACATTTTTGTATACATCGCTGCTTTTGGCGATTTTCATTTTCTTACCCACTTGGCGTTGTTCCCGTTGTCTTAGGAACAAGCTTTATTTTCACTTCTCCCCCTTTTTCAATAGATACACCATATTGGGGGTCTTGGGAAGAAACAACGCCATCGGTATTCCCTTCGAAAATCACTTCAAAGCCAGCCTCTGTCAATTTTGCAGTTGCTTCGTCATAAGTTTTGCCTACCACGTTAGGCACTGCAACCGTGCCAGTATCTTGGGAGGATTTTTCAACATACAAAATGATTTCGCTGGCCGCCTCAACGGTTGCGCCTGCCTTGGGCACCTGGTTCGTAATGGTGTTTCCTGTTCCTACAACCTTATAGGTCAAGCCCTTAGCATCCAAATCCGTCACTACATTATAGGTTGAACTGCCAACATAATCCGGAACTTCCACGGTTTCTTTTGTAGTCATTGCAGCCGCTTCCTCCGTACCTTCCGTTGGCTCCAGATTTTTATATTTAATAATCTTTTCGATCAAAGACTTTGTCATGGGCGCTGTGCTTTGCACGCCATCGGCGTAATCCTCAGGTAAGTGAATTACAGACATCACAATATACTGTGGATTTTCTGCGGGAAAATATGCCATATGGGTCAGTGTCCAAAGGTCATCCCTTTTTCTGTCACCCTGCTCGGCAGTACCCGTTTTGCATGCGATGGAATAGCCGGGAATTTGAATTTTTTTGCCCGTACCACTTTCCACCGTAGACTTTAGCGCAACACGCAAATAATCAGAGGTTTTTTTTGAAATAACCTGCCGTACCACTTCGGGCTTTTTCTCAAATACCACATCACCATTGGAATTAAGCACCTGAGAAACAACGTAGGGTGTCATAATATTTCCACCATTAATTAAGGCTGAAAATGCTGTGACAATCTGAATTGTAGTACAGTTAAAAGTCTGTCCAAATGAGATTGTAGCCAATTCAACAGGCCCAATGGTAGCTAAGGAATGTAATACATTTGCTGCATCCGCCTCTGCAGGCAAATCAATGCCAGTTTTTTCACCAAAGCCAAATTCCTTTTGATAACGATATAGTTTTTCAGCCCCAAGCCTTTGTGCAATCTGTACAATTCCCACATTGCAAGACTGGGCTAAAATCTCCTCCACATTTACAGTGCCATGTCCACTATGCAAATGACAATGAATTGTAGTACCACTTACGTCAATTGAACCCCCACAGTAAAAGGTTGTTTCAGGTGTGATTACACCTTCCTCTAGCGCCGCCGCGGCAACCAAAGGCTTGTAGATTGACCCCGGCTCATAGGTACTGCTAATGGAGAAGCTTTTCCACATGTTATTCAGATATTCCATTTGCTCCTTATTGCTTTTTGCCTCCCATTCCGCCTTAAAAGCAGGATCAGTTTCGACTTGAGGAGGGGTACTTGGGTCATTCAAATCAAAGCTATTTGACTCCGCCAAAGCGAAGATTTCCCCTGTGTTGGGATCCACCACGATTGCCGCAACACTCTCAGCAGGCCATTCCTCCATGGTTTGGGCAACAACCTCTTCCGCATATTGTTGGATAGTATAATCAATGGTTGTAATCACCGTGTCGCCATCTTCAGCAGGATAATCCTGATAAGTAATGTCATTGGCCCCGTCATAAAGGATAAAGGAACGTCCCGGCATTCCCACCATATAATCATCGTACTGCCCCTCAATCCCCCACTGACTACCGCCGCGAATAAAGCCCAGCAAATGGCAGGCTAGGGTTTTTAATGGATAAGAACGCTTACTGGTTTGCTCAAAGTAAACGCCCTTTAGGTCGAGCGCTTCCAACTCATCTTTTACAGAGCGGTCAATCTCTTTTACCAGATATTTCCAGTGATTGGGTAAATTAATCTCTCCCGTTGAAGGGTTCTCTGTAATGTATTGCTTTAAAGTTGCATAATCCAGTTCGGGGAAATATTGGCATAATGTTGTTAGTGTTTTTTCCTGGGCCTCCTCTTTGTTTTGAGACAAAACCAAAGGGTCAAGCACAACATTGTAAACTGCCGTAGAAATTGCCAAAACCTGCTGATTTCTGTCAAGTATGCTTCCTCTGTTTGCGGCAATCACAGCATCATAACGGTTTATCTGCTGATTTTTTGCAGCCGCTTCGTATTCTTCGCCATGAACAACCTTCAGATAAATCACTCTGCCTAGAATAATTGTAAAAACTGATATAAACACAAAAAGAATAAAAGCAAACTTATTTTTTGCTTTCATTCTCGTTGTAGATTCTTTCATATTCATCAATCCTTTTTTAACCGATTCGTAAGTTTTGATAATCCGGTGTCATTTTCTTCATCAGTTGTGTCCGCCGCATATTGTATGGTATAGCTTTGCTTGGGCACATCTATGTAAACAATCTGATAAGGCTGCGGTTCCGCCATTCCCAAACGGGTTGTAGCCTGCTCTTTAATATAATCCAAATCAATCTGTTCTGTTAATTCCGCTTCTAAAATAGCATTACTGGCTTGCAACTCCTCCAGTTGATTTTTTTGCTCTCTCAGCGCAAGATCCTCATGCGCAACCTTCACATGCATGCCCATGAAAGCAATGCTGCCGGCAAAAAGAATCATAATAATTGCAATTAATTTTAAGGCTGTAATTCTGCTTTCTCTGATTTCCGCTTTTTGCAGCTTTTCCTCTGCAAGACGTTTTTTTTGTTCATCTTCATCGGCATAATATGGGGTATACTCCGGCTGAACATCATACGCAACGTTGCCATAAGTATAGTAGGAAGAGCCTCTATACGTATTTTGTTTTCTGTCGTATCGTTTCACAGCCATATCGAATACCCCTTTCTTGTTTATTTTTCTATCCCCTCCAAAACACGCAATTTTGCGCTTCTTGAACGAGGATTTACTGCCAATTCTTCTTCACTTGGCAAAATAGGCTTTCTTGTTATTACTCTACCCGTTTGTTTTCTGCCACAAACGCAAACTGGGAACTGCGGCGGGCAAATACAAGGATTTTCTTGTTTACGAAAAGCCTCTTTTACAATTCTATCCTCCAAGGAATGGAAGGTGATGATGCAAAGTCTGGCACCCGTGTTCAATCTGTGGGCAACATTGTCAATGGCGCGCTGCAACACGTCCAGTTCGCCGTTCACTTCAATGCGAATTGCCTGAAAGGTTCGTTTTGCAGGATGGGGACCGTCCTTTCTTGCCCCTTTGGGCACCGCCTTTTTGATGACCTCAACCAGCTGTGCCGTTGTTTCGATAGGCTTGTCCTGCCGTTCTTTTACAATGAATTGCGCAATTCTTCTTGCCCAACGCTCCTCACCATAGCCAAAAATAATGCGATTGAGTTCATCCTCGTTATACTCATTTACCACTTCGTAAGCAGAAAATGGCTTTGATGTATCCATACGCATATCCAATGGTGCATCCTGCTGATAGGAAAATCCCCGTTCAGCTTCATCCAATTGGTGGGAGGAAACGCCAATATCCAAAAGCATTCCGTCTATTTTTTCAATTTTCAAGGTTTCCAAAACACTGTCGATATTTGCAAAATTATCGTGAACAAAAGTAATCTTATCCAAATGTTCTTTCAATCTTTCCTTTGCCGCAGCATGGGCATTTTGATCCTGATCAATGCAAATCAGCCTTCCACTTGTCAGCTTTTTCGCAATTTCCAACGAGTGTCCGCCGCCGCCCATTGTACCATCCACGTAAATCCCGTCAGGCTTAATGTTTAAATTTTCAATGCACTCCCAAAGAAGTACGGAAACATGATGAAATTCCAAAATGGTCACCCTTGGCAGCTTAAAAACTTCTTCTGCCCTTTCCTTTCTTATTTTTATTGAATACTATGACTTCCTCTATTTAAAATTGATCAGAAGTTGTTCTGTTTCATGTTTTAAGGCATTTCTGAAACATTGTTTATATTCCCAAATTCTCCATCTCAAACGCTAATTCGTTGCTGATGAAATTTTCTTCGTTGTTATATTCAGACCAATTATCTTTATTCCAAATTTCCACTCTGTTGTTTACGCCGATGGAAACAACATCTTTTTTCAACCCTGCATATTCTCTAAGGTTTGCAGGTAAATTTATTCTTCCCTGATTATCTATGTCACATTCAATGGCTCCGGCAAAGAAAAAACGTACAAATTTTCTTGCCCCACTGCTGGTTAAAGGTAACTGCTTCAGTTTTTCCTCAAAAATTGCCCATTCGCTTTTGGGATAGGCAAACAAACAGTTGTCCAAGCCTTTGGTTACCACAAAATTTTCGCCTAAGCCTTCTCTAAATTTCGCAGGAACAATTAAGCGCCCTTTGGAATCAATAGAATGTTGAAATTCACCGAGAAACATTTTGCAGTCACCACCTTTCACCAAAATCAGAAAAATCAGAGGTTGATAAACCATTTCCAACCACTTTGCTCCACTATTAACCACATTGTAATATATTTACTGAAATATGGCAAGCCCTTTATTCTAAAAATGTAGTGCTTTTTTTATGAAAAAACCTTTACAATTCAAGGCTTTCTCCCTGAATTTTGAAAGTTTTAACAATATTCGACAAGTTATACCTCATCCACTCTCCACCGTAAGCGCTTAATTTTCATTAAAATTTCACAAACATGGTTATTTTCTCCACCACAAAAAAA
>JAQUSU010000005.1:0-11807 GCA_028710085.1 Anaerotignum sp. | reverse complement strand
TCTTTGAAAAAAATCACTCTATTTTTGATATGCCTTTGCCAGCTTTTCAAAGGATGGCAATGCCCGTTCAATGGTATCTCTTGCCACGCAATAGGCAATTCTGACGTAGCCCTTACAGCCAAAACCACTGCCGGGAGTCATTAAAATGCCGAATTCCTTTGCTTTATTTACAAAAGCAAATTCATCCTCCTCCATGGATTTTACAAAAAGGTAGAAGGCTCCTTGGGGTTTTGCACATTCAAAACCATATTGGGTTAATGCGCTGTATAAAATCTCCCTGTTTTTATCGTAAAATGCGATATCCGACTTCTCATCACAGCACTTTGCAACAACCAATTGCTGTAAAACGGGTGCATTGACAAAGCCCAAAATACGGTTGGCAACCCCTGCGGCAAAAACCACCTCCTGAAAATCCTGAACGGTAGAGGGAATGGTTAAATAGCCAATTCTATCCCCAGGCAAGGATAGGGATTTTGAAAATGAGTAGGCAACAATGGTATTGCCGTAAAGCTTGGGGATATAAGGCACGGTTGCACCGTCAAATACCAATTCTCTGTACGGCT
The DNA here is from genome assembly GCA_028710085.1 of Anaerotignum sp. GTDB lineage: Bacteria > Bacillota > Clostridia > Lachnospirales > Anaerotignaceae > Chakrabartyella. The sequence continues at coordinate 11,244 of JAQUSU010000005.1, read as the reverse complement.
CATCGGAAATCAAATAGATGGAAGTGCCCAGTTCCTTTTGCTTTGCCTCCAAGACCTCCCCGATTTTTTTAAGCGTTTCTTCATCATACACCACCCCTGTAGGGTTGTTGGGGTTATTGATGATAATCGCCTTTGTTTTTGGGGTAATGGCCTCTGCTAATTTTTTTGCATCGGGTAAAAAGGAGGGAATATTGGGTTCAATGGCAATCAATCTGCCTCCCCCATTGGCAACATACACGTCATATTCCGAAAAATAAGGTGCAAACGTCAAAACCTCGTCTCCTTGGTCTAACAAAACCTTCAAAATCACGTTTAGCCCACCTGCTGCCCCTGTGGTCATAACGATATTTTCTCCTGTGTATTCCTCTTGAAAACGGCGGTTTACACTTTCGGCAATGGCCTGGCGCACGCTAGGAATGCCTGTACCATCCGTATAGCTGTGTAACGCTAAGGAATCCATCGTTTCCAGAAGCTCAATGGCTGTTTTATTTACCAAAAGGGGTGCCTTCACATTGGGGTTGCCTATCCCAAAATCAAAAACATTCTCTTCTCCCAAAATTTCCCGCATCCGCTTCCCTTCGGAAAATAATGCGCTGATGCCGGCACTTTTCTCCACCAAAATCTTCATATTTTTTGAAATCACGATCTATTCCCCTTCCCTGTCCGCTCTCTCCAGTAAAAACAGCATTGCTTCCTTGTAGCCCAAAAAACCCTTGCCCATAATTGTCTTAACACAAGCTTTGCTTGCATATGAAATTTGGCGGAAATCCTCTCTTTGGCTCACATCGGAAAGATGCACCTCCACCGCTGGCAGATTTACCGCCTTCAATGCATCCAAAATAGCCACACTGGTATGGGTATATGCCGCAGGGTTTATCACAATGCCATCTGTGCCATCAAAATAAGCCTGTTGAATACGGTCAACCAGACTACCTTCATGGTTGGATTGAAAAACCTCAACTTCAACGTGGTTTTCCTCGGCAGTTTTTTGAACCAAATTCACCAAATCGTCGTAGGTTTCACTGCCATATATATTTTTTTCTCGAATTCCAAGCATATTTAAATTCGGCCCGTTTAGCACAAGTATCTTCATGCCCATCTCCCCTTACATTTCAGAGTAGCAACCAATGAAGGATAATTTTTCAGCAGATAGTTCCATATCTTTAAGCAATGTCAACACGTGAGGAGAGAATACAGAGCCGTCTAAATCGAAATAGAAACGGAATTCAAAATCCTTTCCTGGAATAGGGCGGCTTTCCAGCTTGGAAAGATTCAAGCCGTGGCAAGCAACCTTACCAATCATTTCATGCAAAGAACCAGGTCTGTGCTCCAAGGAAAGCATTAAGCTGATTTTATTTGCACCAGCGTAAATTTCCATGTTTTTCGCAATACAAATGAAACGGGTATAGTTGTTTTGATTATTCTGAACATCCTCTTGCAAAATATCCAAGCCATACAGCTTTGCACATTCAGGGGAGGAAAGCGCCGCAATATCGGTACGGTCACATTCCGCAACGTACTTTGCTGCCGTAGCAGTATTTTCAAACACGGTAATTTTCACGTTAGGCAGAGATTTCAGAAATTCGCTGCACTGCTGTAATGCCTGATCATGGGAAATGATTTCTTTCACATCAGACAACTTTGTCCCTTTTTTTGCAACAAGAGCATGGTTAATATGCAACTTCAAGCTCTTAACCACATAAAATTTATGGCGAACCATTAGGTCATACACTTCTGTTACAGAGCCTGCGGAGCTGTTTTCAATGGGCAAAACGCCATATTGGCAAAGACCCATTTCCACTGCGTTGAATACACTTTCAAAGCTGTTGAAAAACATGGTGTTGGGCATAGCGAACAGCTTTCCGCAAGCACGTTCTGCATAGGAACCCTCAACACCCTGGCAAGCAACCACCGCTTTTCTTGGGAATTCCATTTTAGGCTCGCTCATATTGGCAATAATTTCTTGGGAAAGAGGCGTTTCCTTGGCCAATAACCCAGCCTGATAGCTTCTGCTTACCTCAAACAAGGTTTGATACAGGGTGTTTACATATAATTCAAATTCCTCCCCTGCCAATTCCATCGCGCGCTGTAACACAACAGTCTCTCTTTTTTTATCCATCACAGGCAGATTGTTTTCTGCTTTTGATTCTCCGATTTCTGCTGCTGTTTTCATACGATCCACAAACAGCTTCACAAGCTGGTCATCAATTCCATTCATTTTATTTCTCAAAGCCTCTAAATCCATCTTAATTTCCTTCCTTTCTTGAGGGCTTCCCCTCAAACCCGTAAGAGATTCCTTCTCTTGATTAATGAATAAAATATTATAGCTCAATTTGTGTAAATTTCCCTATGCTGACGTAAAGCCCTCTTTTATTTATCCCAAAAGCATGGAAAAATCAAGTTTTATTTGAACAGCTCATATAAATCCAAAAGGGCAATTGCCATGGCTGCCTCCACGCATGGTACCGCTCTGGGAACAATGCAGGGATCGTGACGTCCTGTCACGCTTAACACCGTATTTTCTCCCTTTTGGAGACTCACCGTAGCTTGGTTTTTACTGATGGAGGGCGTGGGCTTAAATGCGGTGCGAATGACTAAAGGCATACCGCTGGAAATACCGCCTAAACTGCCACCATGACGGTTTGTTTTCGTCTTAATTGCACCTGTTTCTTCTATATAAAAGCTATCATTATTTTGGGAACCAAAAAGTGTTGCAACCCCAAACCCTTCACCAAATTCTATGCCTTTGACTGCGGGAATGGCAAATAATATGGAAGAAAGCTTGCTTTCCAGCCCATCAAACATGGGCTCACCAATACCAACGGGCAAACCAACGGCAACGCTTTCAATGACGCCCCCAACGGAATCCCCTCCTTCTCTGGCATTTTGAATAATCGCCTTCATTTTCTCCGCTGCACTATCTTCAATGGTAGGAAATTCCTTTGCAATCACTTTTGCCAATTCTTCCTTTGTAATGCCAACAGCATCAAAGCTTTTATCTTTCCCTTCATGAATGGAAAGAATATGGGCGCCGATGTGAATCCCTCTGCGCTCCAAAATTTGCAGGCAAACCGCTCCCGCAAAGCACAAGGGTGCTGTCAATCTACCGGAAAAATGGCCTCCTCCTCGATAATCCTGAAAGCCGTGATACTTTATTTCAGCGGTAAAATCCGCGTGACCAGGCCTTGGCATGTCCTTTAGCTGGGCATAGTCCTTGGAACGGGTATTTGTATTTTCTATCATGGCACAAATTGGAGCACCACAGGTTTTGCCGTCAAACAGCCCCGAAACCACTCGTACCTGATCCCCTTCTTTTCTGGGTGTGGAATAGGCATTTTTGCCAGGTGCCCTTCGATCCAAAAAACGTTGTGCCGCCGCCAAATCAATTTCCTCTCCCACAGGCAAGCCGTCAATCACAACGCCGATTACCTCGGAATGGGATTGTCCAAAAATACTGATTTTCACCTTTTCTCCAAAGCTAGAAGACATCTGCAGCACCCCCTAATCTGGTAAATTCCGCAAAAAATGTGGGATAAGACTTGGAAACAGCCTCTGCGCCTTCAATCACAGCTTCCACGCCCAAAGCCGCCGCGGCAACGGCAAGAGCCATCACAATTCTATGGTCCTCGAAGGAATCCAAAATAATTTCCCCTGTGGGTATTGTGTTTCCGCCTTCAATTAAAATGGAATCCGGCTGTTGGGTAACACTCACGCCAAGCCTTTGCAGCCCCTCCGCCATGGCCATAAGACGGTCACTTTCCTTGATACGCAGTCTTCCTGCGTTATAAATCAATGTTTTTCCTTGTGCCAAAGCCGCTGCCGTACAAAGAATCGGCACCAAATCGGGAATCTGGGCGGCATCAATCGTAATCCCTTTTAATTTTCCACCCGAAACCTTAACGCCATTTTCTTGCCACTCAATTTTGGCTCCGAAACGCTTCATGATGGAAACAATTTCCTTATCCCCCTGGCAAGAATTCTTTCGTAACCCAGTACAAGTAATATCCCCGCCGATACCGCCGGCAACAACCCAAAATGCCGCGCCCGACCAGTCGCCCTCTGCCGAAATTTCCTGAGGAGAGCGGTAGGTTTGACCACCTTTTATGGAAAAACCCCACTCCAATTCTTGAATTTCAATGCCGAACGCCTGCAAGGTTTCTAAAGTCATATCCACATAGCCTTTTGACTCCATATTTGAAGTAAGACGAATTTCACTGTCTTCGGGCAAAAGGGGCAAAGCAAACAACATTCCTGTAATAAATTGAGAGCTGATATTTCCAGGGAGCGTAAATGTGCCCCCGTGAATCCCTCCGCTCATTTCAAGGGGCAAGGCATCTTCCTTTACCAAAGAGCCGTGCTTTCTTAGCTCCTCCAGCAAGACGCCTATGGGTCTTTCGGGCAGCCTTCCTTGCCTTTCCACAATGGCTTGTTTTCCTAAAGCCGCCACAACAGGGAGCAAAAAGCGCAAGGTAGAACCACTTTCGCCGCAATCCAAAACAATATCCTTGGTTTGTGCCGTCCAAAGAGGCATAACCTCAATGGCACCAGCATTTCGAATTATTTTACAGCCCAAGGCCTCCAGACAGTTTTTCGTCGCTTCAATATCGTTATTCCAGCCCTCCAACAAAATTTTCGTTGGCTGATCGGCCAAAGCCGCCGCAATCAGCAAACGATGGGCATCTGATTTGGAGGAAATCACCTTTATATTTCCCTTTAGGGTACTTTTTCCGATTTTTATATTCATTCGTTTCACCTGCTTTTCATTGCCTCAGCCACTAACTGCTCTACTTCTTCTATGGGAACCTTTTCAATACGGCATTTGCCGATTTTCTCAGGGAAAACAAAGCTGATTGCTCCCCCTCTACGTTTTTTGTCCATGTATGCACCTTGGGCAATTTGCTGAATAGAAAATTCCGTTTGTATGGGCAAACCGTTTTTCACCAAAGCCTTACGAATTCGTTCGGCAAGTCCAACCTCTCCGATCCCCTTTGCCTCAGCCGCCTTAGCGATCAGATGCAACCCAATGGCAACGGCGTGGCCGTGGGAAATGGTAAACTCGCTTAATTTTTCTATGGAGTGCCCCAAGGTATGCCCAAGGTTTAATAATTGCCGCTCTCCATTGTCAAATTCATCTCGCATCACAATGTCTCGCTTCATGGATACACAAATTTCTATAGTTTCCTCCAAGTCTTGAATGAACTCCAAAGACTCCACCTTATCGAATAATTTTTCATTTCCAATTACACCATATTTCAATGTTTCAGCAACGCCATCGGCAAAGATTTCCTTTGGCAAGGTCAACAACGCATTGATATCACAAAGCACCAGCTTCGGCTGATAAAATGCACCTGCCATATTTTTGCCTGCCTTTAAATCGATGGCTGTTTTTCCGCCAACAGAGGAATCCACCGCCGCCAAAAAAGTGGTGGGGATTTGTACAAACCCAATTCCTCTTTGATAAATTGCAGCGGCAAGCCCCGATATATCGCCTACAACGCCGCCGCCTAAGGCAATAATAACATCCTGTCTCGTCATCTCATTCTCGGCAAGAAATTCCAAAATTTCACCTAACGTTTCGATGTTTTTGGAGCCCTCCCCATGGGGAAAAACAAATTTGCACAAGGAAAACCCTGCAGCCGTCAAAGAATGGGCTACCGTTGCCGAAAATAAGGTGTCCACCTTGCTATCCGTAATGATTGCCGCTTTACAGGGCGCAATCCGATTGGAAACCTCTTTGCCCACTTGTGTCAGCAAACCTTTCCCAATTAAAATATCATACTCTGCTGATGTATTTACCCTAACGCTTCTCATAGGCAACCTCATTCAAATTCTTTTATTTCATCAATGGCAAGGCGTTTTTCCTTGCCTTCTTTTAACATACCCTTTAATTTTTCACCGTCTTTTTCCCGAATTGCTTTGCTGTAATCTTGTAAACGGGCAATCAGTCCATCAATTTCGTTTGCAAGAAAATCGTTATTATCCAAAAACAATTCCGTCCACATGGTTTCATTCAGCTTCGCCACACGCGTCATGTCATGAAAGCTGCCCGCGGAAAAGCCTTTAAACCTTGGGGATAGCTCGCTTTTAATATACGCGCTGGATACAACGTGGGCCAGCTGTGAAGTGTATGCAATCATCTGGTCGTGCTCTGCGTCCGTAGCTACCTGCATTTTGGCAAAGCCAAGGCTTTTAAAAAACAGACTTAATTCATTCATTGGTGCAATATTGGTGCCTGTATAAGGCGTTAAAATCATTGTCGCCCCTTCAAATAAAGCAGGGGTTGAATAGGTAAAACCACTGCGCTCAATCCCCGCCATAGGGTGGGCACCGCAGAAAATGAAACCATTTTCCTTTGCAACTGCTTCCAACGGCTGGCAAACCCCACGTTTAATGCCTGCACAGTCAACCACCATTGCTCCTTTTTTAAACTCAGATGCAAATTTATTCACATAATCCACCGTTAAGCTTGGATATAAAGCAATGATAACCAAATCACAGCCAGAAGGATTTCCATCCTCCAAAATATCATGTACCGCTTCTGCAAGCCTTGCACTGTAACGCACACCTTCTGATTCATCCCAACCAAAAACCATGTGCTCCGTTTTTTGTTTTATCGCCTTTGCCATAGAACCGCCAATCAAGCCTAATCCGATCACACCAATTTTCATATCGTCACCTCAATCTCTTTTTCGCCTTCATTAAGAGAGGCTTTCCTCAAGCTGTCCAAGGATACCTCTCTTTTTGAGGCAAAATCCCTTTCCAAAAATAATTAATCGTCAAATTTGCAAGCGAATGGTCTTATCTGGAATATCGCCTTTGCCACATCATCAAACGCCTCTGGGGTTAAAGACTGTGCACCATCGCATAATGCGTGAGGAGGATCATTGTGAACCTCGATCATCAAGCCATCTGCACCTGCTGCCGTTGCAGCCAATGCCATAGGTTTTACCATGTATGAGTAGCCCAAAGCATGGCTAGGGTCAATGATTACAGGCAAATGGGTTAGCTTCTTCAAAACAGGAATCGCAGAAAGGTCCAAGGTGTTTCTGGTTCTTGTTTCAAACGTACGAATTCCTCTTTCGCAGAGGATTACGTTTTCATTTCCTCCTGCCATAATGTATTCCGCACTCATTAATAATTCGTCTATGGTGTTTGCCAAACCTCTTTTCAAAAGAATTACCTTCTTTGTTCTGCCCAACTCCTTCAATAGTTCAAAGTTTTGCATGTTTCTTGCGCCAACCTGAACCACATCAACGGGGTCAAATAAGGGTAAATGTGTAATGTTCATAATTTCAGAAACAATAGGCAAGCCTGTCATTTTTTTTGCTTCCACCAAAAGGTCTACGCCCTCTGCTTGCAAGCCTTGGAATGCATAAGGGGATGTACGAGGCTTGAAAGCACCGCCGCGCAAGAGTCCAGCCCCTGATTTCTTAACACACTCGGCAACATAGCAAACCTGTTCTCTAGACTCAACAGAGCAAGGCCCTGCGATAATTTGAAATTCACCGCCGCCAATTTTTACTCCGTTTATATCCACAACCAATCTTTCATTATGAAATTTTTTATTTGCATTTTTGAAAGGCTCCTGAATTCTCTGCACCTTTTCTACAATATCCAAAGAGCGAACCAAATCCACATCCACGTTGGAAGTATCTCCTACCAGACCAACAATCGTATGGTTCACACCAACTGACATATGGGTATCAATCCCCATGCTTTTTAACCATGCCTTTAAGTTGTCAATTTGCTCCGGCTTTGTTCCATTTTTCAATACTACGATCATATTTTATTCCTCCTTAATTCTGTCCCATTGTTTTCTAATCTGAAAGATATTTTGGATATTTTGAATCAATACATACAGTATTTGGCTTTTCGATATAAAAAAGAAAGACTCCGCAGTGAATTTCACTGCGAAGTCTCTATAAGCCTTCTTTTTCGAAAAAACCAACAAAACTAACCGTCTTTTCTCACAGTAAAATTCACTTTGAATTACTGAAAACACGGTAAAAGTAAAAGTATGTAGTTGCAGCAAAGCTATTCGGATTCATATTCGCAACCTCTTTCACAATTATTTTGGTTTATTTTTAAACATACTACCACAAAGACATTTGTCTGTAAAGCCCTATTTTTTTTAAAACTTACGAAAAACGACGAAACACAACTGAAATGCTTTTAAAATAAGGGGTTCGGGCTTTAAAATTAAAAATTACTTTGATTAAAAATCAAAGCAATTTTAATAAAGCTTGAAATTTCCCCATTTCTTCCCTCTGATCATAAAAATATCACAAATCGTGAAATTTGTCAACTTGCATATTTGATGAACTTCTTGCTGTTTTTAAGTAAAACTGCAAAAAACACTTATAAAAGCTGTTTTTTTTAATAAGACAAATTCACACATACTATTTCATATCTTGAACTTTTTAAAGTATCACAAAATTGTTTTTTCATCCGATAATTCTGTAGTAATGGGATACAATAATAGAAAAGGAGGAGTTGTTATGGCATTTACCCTTGAAAAAAATGAACTAACAGAAGCATTGGCAAAAAACACGCTGGACGATATTCCTTTGCCCAATCCCAATGCCCCAAAAATCACAGGGCTGGTAAAGCAAAGTGGAAAAATAACAGGCTACCGCCTTTCTGATGATACACTTGTCGAAAAAGAGGATGCAATCAAATTGGCGAGGCAAGGTGATATCGCAGGCGTTGGTATCGCCCATCGAGGGAAAACAGAATATCTAAAATCCATCCCTGATGGAACGGAGGACAATAACCTTTCTCATTTACCCACCGTATCCGTCGATCATTCAACGGAATAATTACGCAAAAGAAAAAGGCGGAAATTCGCCTTTTTCTTTTGATATCTGCTTTCTTTTAAAATCCTTATTTCTCTGAAATCTATGATAAATATTTCATTTACTTTCTTGATTTATGGAAGGTCACTTATTTCAACCTTTGGCGCACAACCTCATACATTAGCACACCCGCAGCAATAGAAGCATTTAAAGACTCCGCCTTGCCGGGCATAGGAATCTTTACCCATCTCTCACACAGCTTTGCCGCTTCCTCAGAAAGCCCTCTCGCCTCATTTCCAATCATAAATGCACAGCCTTTTTCCAACGGCAATTGATAAGGATAGCAATCCCCTTTTAAATGAGCGGCATACAGGGAAACTTTATTTTCTTTCAGTTTTAGGGCTATTTCCTCTAACGTTACATTTTGAACGATTGGTACATGGAACACTGAACCCATTGTTGCGCGCAAAACCTTTGCATTATATACATCAACGCTGCCTTTTGAAAGGAAAATGCCATCCACACCGCAGGCATCCGCAGTACGAATTACAGTTCCAAGGTTTCCGGGATCGTTCAATTCCTCAGCCAGCAAGAAAAAGAGAGAGTCTTTTTTCCATATTTCTTCTTGCTCCTCCTTTTGCTTCTTGCAAACCGCTAAAACGCCTTGAGGATTCTCCGTATCAGACAATGCTAAAAACAATTCCTCCGAAACAATATATGTCTCCGCTTTCTTTTCAAAATTTCTAATACCATTATCCTTGGCATAGGTTTTGGTAACCACAAACATTTCAACTTCCCAATCCGGCGGGATTTCAGAAACAAACCGCAGCCCTTCCGCAACAAAGAGTCCTTCCTTATCTCGGTTCTTTTTCAGACTTAAGCCTTTTATTTGTTTAAATATTTTATTTTGATGGCTTTCAATTTTTATCGCCATTTAACTCCCTCATTTCTCGATTCTTGTCCCTATCATAATACAAAACATAATTCCTTTGCAACAAAAAAACTGATGTATTGCCATAATTAAAATAAATTGGCAGAAGTAGGACTTCATAAGAAAGAGATTTCACGAAACAATTATTTCTTCCCAACGCTTCATCAAAAAGGTGATAAAACCAGCCTTTCTCAATGGCGCAACTTTGCCCACACCCTAAAATCGAAAAAATTTACTTTCTTGTATTGGTTTTCATAAAATATATGGTAAAATACAAGTATCTATTTTAAATATGAAGGGAGATCGTTTAATGAGTACACCGATTGAAAAAAGAACTGAAACCTTAGGACAAAATTTGGTGACAAAATTGGAAGCAAGATATTTTGAAGCATATTACTGTCCCACTGCAAAAGAGGCTCTGGAAAAAGCGCTTTCTTTAGTACCTGAAAAAAGCTCCGTATCTTGGGGAGGTTCTATGACCATTCGAGATATGGGTCTTACAAAGGCCTTCCATGACGGTGAGTACGAAGTGATTGATCGGGATTTAGCAAAATCACCCGAAGAAATGGCAGATTTACATCGAAAAGGACTTATGACCGATTATTTTATCACCAGCACCAATGCAATCTCCGCAGATGGTATTTTGGTGAATATTGATGGCACAGGCAACCGTGTTGCTGCAATGAGCTTTGGCCCCAAAAATGTAATCGTTATTTGCGGCATTAACAAGGTTGCTCAAAATCTTGATGGCGCAGTTGCCCGTGCAAGAAGTGTTGCAGCCCCCATCAATGCTTTCCGTTTTATGGGAAAAACGCCTTGTGTTGCAACAGGCTCCTGCCATAATTGTACCTCTCCTGATTGTATTTGTGCCCAGGTTTTAATCACACGCTTATGTAAGCCTGCAAAAAGGATTAAAGTAATTGTCGTTGGCGAAGAATTTGGGTTTTAATTTCGAAAGGGATCTACCCATATAATAAATAAAACATATTCGCAACAGCTTGCTGCCAAAGGAGATTAACATGAAGGTTCTTGTTGATGCAGATGCCTGCCCTGTGAAAGAAATTATTGTGGATACCGCAAAAAAATATAATGTCCAGGTTTATATGGTAACGGATGACTCTCACATTTTATATTTTGCCGAAGAAAACGTCCATGTGGTGACCGTTGACCAAGGGGATGACAGCGCAGACTTAGCCATTGCCAACCGTACGGAAAAAGGCGACATCTGTGTCACTGCCGATTACGGCTTAGCCACACTGATTTTAGGGAAAAAAGCTACGGTAATTCACCCCAACGGCTTTTTTTATACCGCTGAAAATATTGAGCGTATGCTGTTTGAGCGCCATCTTTCCCGAGAAATGCGACGGCAAAAAAAAGGGCGCGGGGGGCACATCCGTAAACGGACAAAAGAGGATGATGCTGCTTTTTTTTCAGTTTTTGAAAAAGCATTGGGGCAAAAAAATCCGAACAATTCTTAAAATAAAAAGGTCTGGTTCCTTTCAATGGAAAACCAGACCT
>JAQUSU010000058.1 GCA_028710085.1 Anaerotignum sp. | reverse complement strand
CATCGCCGCCGCAACCACAATGGCGGTTCCATGCTGATCGTCATGAAACACAGGAATGTCACAAATTTCTTTGAGCTTGCGTTCAATTTCAAAGCAACGGGGTGCTGAAATGTCTTCTAAATTAATTCCGCCAAAGCTTTTGGAAATTAAATAAATCGTTTGAACAATGGTGTCCACATCCTTGGAATCAATGCAAAGAGGGAATGCATCCACGCCGCCAAATTCCTTAAATAATACGCATTTCCCCTCCATAACGGGCATTCCTGCCGCAGGGCCAATATCCCCCAAGCCTAACACCGCAGTTCCATCCGTCACAACCGCAACCAAATTGGAACGGCGTGTCAAGCGGAAGGATTCCTCATAGTTTTTCTCAATCACCCGACAAGGCTCCGCAACCCCAGGGGTATAAAGCAAGGAAAGATCCTCTTTTGTGGTAATTTTTTTTCTGGAAACCACTTCTATTTTTCCCTGCATTTCATAATGTAGCTTTAACGCTTTTTCTTCAATACTCATGGATGTTGCCTCCTATTTTCAATACATTCCATACGCTATTATTCAAAAACTAAATTCGGAATAAAACATTTTTTCATCTGTAAGAACCATTGGTAAATCCCCACCGTCATAGAAGCGTAGGATTTTCAATAATCCATTAAACCATATTTTCAGGACGAAATACCTCATCAAATTTTTCTTCTGTTAAAAAGCCCAAAGAAACACAGGCTTCCTTTAACGAAACATTCTCGTTATAAGCCTTTTTCGCCGTTTTTGCCGCATTTTCGTACCCAATATAGGGGTTCAAGCAAGTAACCAGCATCAAGGAACGATGGAGATTTTCATGCATTTTCTCCGTATTTGCCCGCATTCCCGCTATGCAATGCACACGGAAGGAATCAAGCCCATCAGCCAACAGACGAACGGATTGCAAAAAGTTATAAATGCAAACAGGCATAAAAACATTCAGCTCAAAATTCCCTTGGGAAGCACAAATGCCAACGGCTGTATCGTTCGCCATAACCTGAACCGCTAGCATAGTAACCGCCTCACACTGGGTTGGGTTTACTTTCCCCGGCATAATAGAGCTACCTGGTTCATTTTCCGGAATAAAAATTTCTCCCAAGCCACAACGAGGGCCACTGGAAAGCCAACGCACATCATTTGCAATCTTCATTAAATTTGCAGCCAAAGCCTTTAGTGCGCCGTGGGCAAAAACCAACTCATCCTTTGCTGTTAACGCATGAAACTTATTTTCTGCGGTAATAAAATGCTCTCCTGTCAGGCGGGAAACCTCTTCGGCTGCCGCCTCAGCAAAGCCCTTAGGTGCATTCAAGCCTGTCCCAACCGCCGTACCCCCTAACGCCAATTCCTGCACACCCACAAGGCTTATTTCAATCATCGCCTTGGTCTTTTCCAGCATATTCCGCCAGCCGCTGATTTCCTGAGAAAAGGTAATGGGCGTAGCATCTTGCAAATGGGTTCTGCCTGTTTTTACAATTCCCTTATTTTCCGCCTCTAACCGTGCCAACTCAGCAATCATCCGCTCCAATGAAGGGAGAAGCTGTTTTTTCGTCTCTAAGACAGCGGCAATATGCATGGCCGTTGGAAACGTATCATTTGAGCTTTGGGACATATTCACATGGTCGTTGGGGTGCAAAAGCTTTTCCCCTGCGATTTCGTTTCCACGATTGGCAATGACCTCGTTTACGTTCATATTTGACTGGGTGCCACTGCCTGTTTGCCAAACCGCCAAAGGAAACTGGTCATTCAGCTCCCCCGCTAAAATTTCATCGCAAACCTGCCCAATGATGGAACATCTTTTTTCGTCCAGCTTGCCTAAACGGTTATTTGCTTGGGCAACTGCCTTTTTCAAAATTGCAAAGGCATAGATAATTTCCATGGGGATTTTTTCGGTACTGATTTTAAAATTTTCAAAGCTTCTTTGGGTTTGTGCGCCCCAATATACCCCCACAGGCACCTGAACCTCGCCCATAGAGTCTCTTTCGATACGGTATTCCATGATAAATCTCCTTAATTATTTAAATTTTCGTATATTTCCCTAGAATTGATTATATCAAAAAAAACTAAAAATTAATATTCCCAATATAAAAAAGTCCGTCACTATTCTTGAGTTTTTTCTTAGAAAGTGGTACACTTCACAAAAAGGAGGAATGAAAATGTATACAACAAGCATTGCAATACAGGTTTTGCCCGACATTACGGAAATGGATAAAGTCTGCGCAATTGTAGATCGTGTCATTGAATATATTGCTTCAACAGGATGTAATTATGTGGTTGGCCCCTTTGAAACCACAGTGGAGGGGGATTTTGAAGCTTTAATGCGAATTATTAAGCGTTGCCAGGAAATTCCTATTGAACTAGGTGCCCCATCGACCAAATCCTATGTGAAAATTTTTCATAATCCAAAGGGCGTCTTAACGATTGCAGAAAAAACAGATAAATTCAGATAACAAAGGAGAACCTATGAAAAGTATTATTTTTGACCTTGATGGCACTTTAATTGATTCCATGCCTATTTGGAAAAATACAGGCCGCAACTTTTTATTAAATCATGGCTTTGCCGTGCCTGAAAATCTACATAGCATGGTAAAATCCCAGACCATCGGTCAAACAGCAGAGTATTTCCGTAAGGATTTAGGTGTAACCCATAGTCCTGAGGAAATCATAAATGAAATCATTCAATATGTTGAGGATGCCTATAAAAACACCATTCCCTTAAAGCCTTATGCAAAAGAATTTTTGGATAAGCAATTGGAAAACGGCACTAAAATGTGTGTTTTAACTGCATCTGAAGCCAGCTATATCCATCCCGCATTGGAACGGCTTGACCTTTTGAAATACTTTCAGTTTATTTTAACCTGCTCTGAAACAGGGTACTATAAAACCGAGCCCGAAGTGTTTCATATCGCCATGAAAAAATTAGGAGGAAATCTGGAAAACACCATTGTTTTTGAGGATGCTCTTTATGCAGTTGAGGGGGCAAAAAAAGGCGGCTTTACCGTTTATGCCGTTGCCGACCCTGTTACGGAGGCAGACAGCCACACCATTCGCTCCGTTGCTGATAAATACATAAAAAGCTATAAGGAATTATTATAATTCCTTATAGCTTTTTGGGGGAAATCGGCACCTATGGCTATTGTAAAAGGTTGAGGGTATGGACCAAATAACACCCTCTTCCTGCTACCTTTTATTTTGAAGCATTTCTTTTATTTTCTGGAAGCTTTCATCACTAATGGTGTGCTCCATGCGGCAAGCATCACGCTCTGCAATCTCCTTGGGTACGCCCACAGAGCTAAGATATTCGGTGAAAAATCGATGCTTTTCATATATCCTTTCAGCCAAGGCATCCCCTTTTTCAGTCAAAATCCAATGTCCTTCCTGTATTAAAATATAACCCATTTTACTTAATTCCCTTGTGGCACGCGTCACACTCGGCCTTGAGAAATTCAAATGCTCCGCAATATCAATGGAATGCACATAGCCTTTTTTGTTTCGAATAATCAAAATCGTCTCCAGATAATCCTCTAATGATTGTCCTATGCCCAGATGTCCTCACCTCTTTTTTCCTCTATTTATATAATTTTTGCTCTGCCAGCCACATGGAAGCGTATTTCCCATTTTTTTGCAAAAGCTCTTCATGCTTTCCCTGCTCCACAATGCTGCCGCCGGAAACAACAACGATTTGATTCGCATGCTGAACAATGGAGAGGGTATGGGCAATCATGACTACAGTTTTCTTACTTTTTAGTAAATTACTGATTGCGTTTTTCACTGCCAACTCGTTCTCCACATCTAAGCTGGCTGTTGCCTCATCCAATAAAAGAATTGGGGCATTTTTTAGAATCGCTCTGGCAATGGAAAGCCTTTGCCGCTCCCCTCCGGATAGCTGGTTTCCATTTTCGCCAACCATTGTGTCGTAGCCTTTGGGCATTTTACGGATAAAGCTATCACAATTTGCTTCCTTGCAAGCCTGTTCTATTTCCCCGTCTGCGGCAGATGGTCTTGCAAAACGAATATTATTTTTTACTGTATCATTAAATAGGAAAATATCCTGATCCACCATAGAAATCTGCCCCAGCACCTGCACAGCATCGGCAGTTAAGGTAGAAATACCGCCTATTTTAATTTCTCCCGATTGAGGCTCATAAAATTTTGAAATCAGGTTCAAAATTGTAGATTTTCCCGAACCGGAATCCCCCACAATGGCAGTCATTTTTTGGTGGGGAATAGAAAGACTAATGTCTTTTAGTATCGCTTCCCCTTGAATATAGGAAAAGTCAATATGCTCCAGAGAAATATCATACCTTTGGGGTATAAAATCAATGCTGCTTTGTGTCTCCTCGGCTTCATAAATGACATTTTCAATCTTCCTTTTTGATATCATTAAATTTTTATAGCTGGTAAAATCAACAAAAATCGTGCCCATAAGCTTTGATAGCAATAACGGGAAAAGGCAAACCATGATAAACGTAATGGCATCCACTTCTCCATTGATATAGCTCTGACCAACCACATACATAATAATGGGCATGGTTAGCCAAATTAAAACACTATAAATTACGCCTACAGGAATGATTTTTGCTTCATAAACGAAGCTAATATCACTAAATGCTTTCATCGCTGCCGTTACCGTCTTATTTTTGGTGCCCCCAATGCCGTAGGCACGAAACGTTTGAATTCCTGTGATGTATTCCACAATTCCGCTTACATTTTCAACGCAAATATCATTTTTTTCATTTCCGTATTTTCTAACCTGATTTACGGAAATCCAAAGAGTCAAAACCAAAAATAGATACTCCGACATCAAAATCAAGCCTGCCGGCAGAGAAAGGGTGCAAACAAACCCAATCAGCATCAGGGACAAGGTAATATTTTTTATAAGATCGCCGTATTTGTGGGTTAATATGGATTGATAGCTATTCACATCTGCAGTTGCCGCATTAATATATTCCCCCGTTTGCAAAGAGGTAAAGTGAGCAAGGGGGATGCGCTTCATTTTATCCCCAATAAAAAGTCTAATTTTCTTGCTGATTCCTGCGCCGCCAAGCTGCCCCTGCACATAGCCAAAGCTATAAATAAAAATTCGAAGCAAAAAAATCATTGCCAAGCCCCCAGTTAATTTTAAAACCGAATGAATTTCTAGGGTGCTCCTCCAAAGATTTTGAAATACTAAATAAATCAGCATAAAATTACAACCTGATAGCAACCCCTCCACCATAACACAAAAGCATGACAGATAAAATTGACGATTCCCTTTTAATATTTTATCAGCATTCACTGTTTTCCCTCCTTTACAGCTTAAAAGAAATGGAACGCGCCTTCTCATAATCCTGCCAAGCCTGACAATAATATACATTCCTCTCAATCACTTCTTCATGGGTGCCTACGCAGGCTACGGTATGATTTTCCACAACTGCAACATGGTCACACATTTTAATTACGCCTAAGCGATGGGCAACAATAATCACTGTTTTCCCCTTGCAAAGATTTTGTATCGCTTTATCAATTTCCACTTGATTCTCTGGGTCTGCCGCAGAAGTCGCCTCATCAAGAATCAAAATGGGTGCATTCTTTAAAATTGCTCTCGCAATGGCAATGCGCTGCTTTTCACCACCTGAAAAGCGGGTTCCAAAGCTACCCACCTTAGTATCGTAGCCTTGGGGAAGACTTATGATAAAATCGTCGATTTGTGCTTGCTTTGCCGCCTGACGAACCTCTTCCAAGGAAACCTTTGAGCCCATACGGATGTTTTCTAAAACGCTGTCTCTCGTCAAAAAGGTTTTTTGAAAAACAATGGATATATTTTCAAGCAATGCTTCGTAATTCAAGCTTTTCACATCCCGACCGCCAATGGAAACCGTTCCTTCATTTACATCATAAAACCTAGTAATCAGCTCAATAATGGTGCTTTTTCCCGCACCGGAGCGTCCAACCAAGCCCATTTTTTTACCATCACGAATCGTAAGATTGCAGCTTTTTAAAACGTCCTTTTCCCCATCATAGGTAAATCTCACATTTTTTAGCTCGATGTTATGATTTTCAGGAAATTCTCCTTCTCCTTGATAGATAGGAATATCCAAAATTTCCTTCGTCTTTGTGATCCCCTTTAGCACCTGGGCAAAATTTGAACCTAATTCCTGAAGTGGTCTAATCTCCGTTAAATATAAGGAACCCACAAATAAAAACAGCAAAAATGCACTGGCTGTAATAGAACCATGCAAAAACCAATAGCCCCCAAGGGGAACTAAAAGCAGCATCCCACACTCTATGATAACCACATAGGAAGCATAAGGGGGACCCATTTTCTTTGATATCATATTCCAAACCGCATTCTCTTCTTTTATTGCTTCGGCATATTTCTGAAAGGATTCGCTCCCCATGTTATAGGCTTTTATCAGCTTCATCCCTCTGATATATTCAATAATAACAGAATTCAATCCGCGAAGAGCTTGATTCGCCCGATCCATCATCGTATCCATTCCTCGAAACATGATCCCCATGGTGATAACTGCAAAACACAAGGGAACCAACGAAATCAGCGCCAACGGCACATTCACGCAACATAGATAAATAAAGACCACCACCGGCCCGCACATATAATAAACCAGCTCCGGCAAATGATGTGCCAAAAATAATTCCAGCTTCTCAATATCCTCCATGAGCACAGTTTTAATATCGCCAGTATTGCGCTCATTTAGTGCGCCTAGGGGAACCTTTGCCATATGCTCAATGACTCTGCAACGCACTTTATACAAAGCATTATAGGCACCCTTATGTGCCAATGCTCCAGAGGAACCAAACAAAGTAAACCTTAAAAGGATTGCCACCACAACCAGCATACTGTTTTGCACAATCACTTCCCTTGTACAACTTCCCATATATGCGGTATCCAAAAGACGATATACCCCATAATAGGGTACCATTGTGCATAAGCCGCTAATAAAAGAACATATAATGGCGAAATATAGATAGTATCTATCCTTTCCCGCCCAATCAAGCAACAGTCTGATTGGGTGATCTTTCTGTTTACTCATATTTTCACTACCTTTCTTTTCTATTTTTGATTTCTAATGATTTTCAAGACAAAAATAGGTCTTTCTGCGTAGGGAAAAAACCCATGAGGTCAGGCAGTGTTTTTTTAGAAACCAATGCATCCTCCATCTGGCCACAGGCATCAAAATAAATGATGCGTGTGCATATTCTTGTAATCAGTTCATAATCATGGGTAACTACAAAGACTATTTTTCCGCTTTCAGCCAAATCACCCATAAGCTTCGAAACATTTGCCATTCCATCGAAATCCAAACCGCTTGTGGGTTCATCAAACACCAGCAATTCTTTCTTGCACATCATACTCACCGCAACGGCTGTGCGCTGTTTTTGACCACCCGAAAGGGTATTGGGGTGCCTCTCACGATAAGGATATAAGCCCAGCCGGTGCATTGTGGTACAGATTTTATTTTCATCAGGATTTTTTATGCCAAAGCCACATTCCTTCTCCACACTTTCCGCAAACAGCTGATAATTCACATCCTGCATCACCATATAGGCCTTTGCCCTGCGTTCTTTTTGGGTCAGCACCTGACCGTTTCGCCGAAACGTTCCTGATAAGGGCTTTAAAATTCCGCATAGCGTTCTGCAAAAGGTTGACTTTCCCGCACCATTTTGGCCAAGAAGGGCTATAATTTCTCCGCCCCTTGCCGCTAAATTAATATTTGAACGCACCGCCTGCTTCTTGTACCCCACAGATAAATCGTTTATTTCTAAAACAGGCTTCTGGAAAAGCTGTGGCTGATTGCAAAATGAACTGTTTTTGTATTCCATCATACGCAGTCCCTTTTCTTCTCTTTGCCTGTCGGATAGCTTTAAAAAATCCTGGCAATTGTAGCTTTCCTTTATCTCTCCCTCCTCCAGATAAAAAATGCGATCTGCCAAATCCTTCAAATAATACAACCGATGCTCGGCAATTAAAATTGTTTTCCCCTGCTCCTTCAAAAGCTTCAGCTGTTGCCGCAACGCCTCAATGGAGATAACATCCAGATTAGAGGAAGGCTCATCCAAGAGATAAATCTCCGGATTCATGGCATATATGGATGCAAAAGCTATTTTCTGCTTTTCACCTCCGGAAAGGGAAAAGATATTTCTTCCCAGCAAATTTGTTATTTTCAACTCCTCAGCCGTCTGAATGACACGCTTTTTCATATATGCACTGTCCATCCCCTTGTTTTCCATTCCAAAGGCGATTTCACTGTCTGTATCCACATTGAAAAACTGGGTTCTGGGGTTTTGAAAAACCGTTCCCACCCTTTCCGCAATTTGATATAAAGGTGTTTCGGAAACCTCCATTTGATCCACAATTATTTTTCCCTCCAAATTTCCCGAAAAATAATTTGGAATCAGGCCATTTGCCAAACGAAGGAGGGTAGTTTTTCCGCAACCGCTTCTTCCTGTAAGAAGAACGCATTCCCCCTTCTTTACCGTAAAATTCAAATTTCTAACCGCTCCGTCGCCATTATCGTCATACCGAAAGGAAACATTTTGAAAATGAATCATATGAAACCTCCTCTTAGTGCAAGCGTTGTCATAAAAAATGCAAGGAACACAAAAACCGCAAGCCAATCCTGTACACAAAAATGTATTTCTATTAAGCTACTGCGTGGATTCGGGTTTTCTATCCCCCGGGCAACGCTGGCGATGGAAAGCTCATCCGCAGTTTTTGATGCCGCCATCATTAACGGCACATAAACGCATTCCACTGTCATAGATGGATTTGTAAAAAGACCCTTTATGGAGGGGGTAACATCTCTCATTTTCATGGCATCCTTAATATATTGCCAATCCTCAAAAACAACGGGAACGTAGCGCATCATCACCGCAAAAGGAATTACAATACTCCTAGGCATATGCAATCGATACAACGCCACCATAAATTCGCTTATTTTTGTACTACCAATCATAATTCCAGACATCATTCCACAGGGATAAACCTTATGCACCAGTGCAAAAAAAGCAGCAAACATGGCTTGCCATATCCCTGTCAGGCTTTGCAAAATTAACTGGGAGGTACCCCATAAAACGCCATAGCAAACCAACCCTAGCACTGCATATTTGTATTTTCCCGCAAGCAGCCCAAACACAGCAATCATAAAAGTAAGAATCAACTGAAGCTCCAGCGTTCCAGAAAACGTGGTACACAATATGCAAAAAAGAAGCAAGGCAATTTTTGTTCTAGGATCAAATTTCACGGCTTTCATGCTGTAATTCCCGCCTTCTCAAACTGCTTTTTCAGAAGCTTTGTTCCAACAAAACCGCTAAAGCAAGCAATGAGAACCGTTCCAATAAGTATTACGGGAAGCATCCAGCCTTGGGCATTGGCACTCATGGTTTGAATATAGCCTTCTGAGGTTTTTCCATTGAGCATATATGTATTCCAGCTTTGGGGATCGGCAAAATAACAAATAAACGTCCCTGTGCTTCCTAATGAAACAAGAACATACGCCAAAGTGTTTAATTTCATATTTTTAAATTTGCCGATGCCTGCAATGAAATCACCGATGATACCGCCCAAGGCACAGCCTAAGCCGATTGCCCAGTGCATCCCAATGGCAATAAATATAATACCGCTTAAAATTCCTGCAATCATGACTGCCCCACGCTTTCTAACCTTTGCTATTAGCAAAAGAAGAATTGGCCCTCCCAATAACGCCGAGCCAAAGGGCATATAAAATGTTGTTACTGGGTTTATTCCAAAAGGAATTCCCCCAATCAGCAACGCAAGAAACAAAAGCGCCGAAAAAATACCGGTTGTGATTAAGTCCTTTACATTAAGCTTCGCTGTAGCATTACCAGCTTGTTTACTCATAAATATATCCTCCTTATGATTGAAACGGAACAGCGATTGACGCTTTTCCTTTCATGTGATAAAATGTAGTTAGTTTTTGCTAACCCCGTTTTTCAAGATAGCACAACGCTTTTTTATATGCAATAGCTTCCCATGAATCTCGGCTAATCAAGGCATTTTTGCGACCAATCAAGGTATGTAAGAGGTATAACATGAATCCTATGAATCCGTTTTATGAAGAACATCTTTCCAAATACGACTTTACCCTCATTGCCCCCAATGGAATGTATAACCCCTTGGGTAAGCTTTGGAAATTATCCCAAGAAATAGGCAGCGGATATTTTTGGGTTTATTCAGAGGAAAACCTTTTTCATATTAAAATACATAATTTTGCTTTCCACGAAGACTTTATGATGGACTATTTGCATCCGGAATGCTTAAGCATTTCCTATTATGAGTCTATATCGGGGGACGAATTCTCTCCTTACAGACGACTGAATGCCAATTGTATCAAAAGCTATCTTGGCGGTAAAACGCCCTTTAAAGCCCTCATTCACAAAAAAGTTCCTATAAAATCCATTGGCATTGAGATTACGCCTGACTATTATAAAGAATACTTAAGCAAAAAATTTTCGAATGAAGCTGTTGACTTAAGCAGTGCATTTCTCTCAATTGATGAAACTGAAAATTTTCCGGAAATGCTTGTGCTTTTAAAGCAGATTGAAAACTATCGCGGTGACGGCTTCAGCGCAAAACTATTCTACGAAGCAAAAGTAACAGAAGCTATTTCCTTGATTGTTGAGCGAAAGCAAAAAACCACTTCTTATGAAAAAGCCATAATATCGAATAATGACGCGGAGCAAATCCAAAATGTTACAGCATATATTAATGACCACGCATGCCTTCCCTTGACTCTGGAGCAGCTTTCAAAAATAGCATGCATGGGCACCACAAAGCTAAAACAAACCTTTAAAATGATGAATCAGTGCACTATCACCGAATATATTCAAAATCGTCGCATGGCACAAGCTGAGTTTTTACTCTCCCGCACGGATTTATCAATTGAACAAATTGCGAAAATGGTTGGTTACTCTAATCCCAGCAGATTCGCCGAGTTATTTCATAAAAACACAGGAATTTTACCCAATTTATATCGTAAGATAACAAAATAATTATCTCTGTTTCACCACAGCAAAAAACGGCAAAGGGTTTTATTCATAAATCCCCTCGCCGTTTGCTTTTGAATTAAAATCACTTCAAAACACTGTCTTTTTCACACCTTATCAGCAGCACATTGCATAAATTTATTTGAGCGGAATATAGATATCAATTTCCGAACGGCTGTTATCTGCACCCAAAAACCTTTCATCGTACAATTCAAAATCATCCCGATGATCAATCTCCGCCCCTGAACACAAAAGCCATGTCCCCCAGATATAATCATAGGTCATTTTCAGTGTCTCAATTTTACCTTTATGGGTAAACACCGCATATTTTCCGCCACAAAATTTTTTCCCTACCATTCCTTGGGGTAACTCATCAAAGGAAGAAACCTCTGTTCCGATAAAGTGGTTGGATATCGTATTTTCATCAAATTCAATGATTTCAAAATCAGGTGATGCTTCACATATTCCATAACACTCCCAATGCTCTGTACGATTTTTGATTTCTCCAACCCGATTACCAAAAGATTCCCACGCCCCAATTAGGGTATTGTTTCGCAAGGACGTCTGAAAGCGCATTCCCGCAAGCTTCTTTTCCTTTACTTGGCATATCACAGGATGTATGGTTACTCCTTCATAAATATGCTTAAGATGATCTACGGTTAATTCCTTTTTGTTTCCAATCATGGTATTGATTCGATTTTTCCTGTATGTTCCCGGGGACACACTGTAAATCTTTTTAAAGGCACGACTAAAGGATTCCTGGGTTTCAAATTGATACTGTATTGCAATATCAAGAACTTTATTATCCGTATAAAGCAAAGCATTTGCAGCACGATTCAGACGTCTTGTACGGATATAATTCCCGATGCTTTCGCCCAAAACCGCTTCAAAAACCCTATGAAAATGATAGTAGGAGTAGCCCACAATGTCAGCCACCTCCTCCACCCTTATTGTTTGATCAAGATTATTTTCAATAAATATTACAGCCTTCTCCAGCTGATGTAAATAATCCATTTGCAGCCCTTTCCTCAACTCAATAAATTTTCATCATTTCATAAAAATCAAAGGGAGCGGCTTCCTTTATTAATTTGACGGGAACCATTTCATAGCATGGTTCGTCATTCACTCTATAGGTGTGCCACTCATTGCCTTCGGGCGTTCCCCAGCGAACAGACATAGTGCCCTCGTTTACGTCAATCAGCTGACTTCTGAGTGTACCAAAAAAAGAATCGTAATAACGGCAGTTTAATCCAATGGGATATTGCTCCGAAAGCAGCCGCTTTATATCCTCCGTTGAGATATTATTTTTGCCCGAAAGGGTGTCGCAAATAATGTTCTGACGGTTCACTGAATTCTTCAACGCCATCGGCCCATAAGGCAGCAAATCCTGCAAATGCACATGGTTCGTGGCATAAAGAAATTGCTCCGAAGTAGAAGCGTCAATTTTCTTTACTGCTTTTCTTCCATCAATGGTTTCAATCAAAGCGGCATTGCTGTCTTTGTCAGCAACCATTAAATTAATATTATAGGCAATGGGCATTGCTTTTGTCCA
This sequence comes from Anaerotignum sp., assembly GCA_028710085.1. GTDB lineage: Bacteria > Bacillota > Clostridia > Lachnospirales > Anaerotignaceae > Chakrabartyella. The sequence goes on along the minus strand of JAQUSU010000058.1, from coordinate 1,939 downwards.
CTGAATTGCCTCGTCCACGTTTTTGCAATTCTCCAAAACCGACCGAATCACTGCCCAAAACTGTAAGCCTTTTATTGCTGCTCTGGTTGTATTGGGCATATTTCTCGTAACTGGTATGCCCATGCTGGATTGACTCACGGCAAGTCCGTGCTCATTCAACCCGTCTCCACGCCCGAAAATCCATGCCGACGAAGCAACATGGGCATTTCTGCCACTGATTTTTGTCGTAACGATAGACATTTCCTCTATGCCATCCTTGAAATCATAATTGCGGCCAAGGATTGTATGCTCATTTGCGCTGATTGATGGAAGAATGGCCATCTGGCTACAGCCGGGACATAGAAATGTTTCTGCATAATACAAAATCTGTTCGGGTGCTACATCCAAGGCCTCTGCAAAGCCTGCAACTTCGTCCTTAATTCCTGGACAAAATTCATCAAAAAGTCCATACATCTGATGCTCATTTTCTTTTGAAATGTATGGCCCTTCAACCAAAACCCTAATCAAAGGGCTGCCACTATTTTTATAAAACTCTCCTATTTGTTTGCCAACCTGGTAATTGCTTCCACAAAGAAAAATACGACTTGCTGCTTGATTCATTTTATTTCCTCCCTCATTTGATTTTTATAACACTATATCAGATAATAAGAGGAAGCTTTTGATATTTTCTGCTGTTTTGAATGCTTATTGTGGGATTGCTCGTCCCCGAAAATTCCAGTTTTTTTGGCAAATTGAACGTTAACACCAACCATAGTACTTAGCTGTATAAAAACAAAAATGCTTATATACAATCCAATTTTCCAAGTCACTATCTGTTGGTTTTTCATGAGGAATATGGCTTTCAATCCTATATATCGTTGAATTTTCAGGATTATCTAATTCCACCAGTCCAACATCTTCTGCTGTGGCAACTCTAACCTTCATTGTAAATGCGGAAATTGGATGTCCACACAAAGCTACCGAAGCACGCAAGGTCCCGTGGGTGTCAAAGATATGTATCCAAGAATAATTACAGACAGGAAAATACAAATATATTTCTTTCCTTTTTTTGATTTATTCATCTATTCCTTCTCCTCATACTCAAATTTTATTCGTATAACACAACGCATTAATTCCAAATTTAAAGACATGCATTACAAAGTTCATCAAATTTTATTTCCTCTTCACTTTCATACATAAATAAATAGTAACTTTCATTTAGAGAATCGTATTTTTTAATATCGATTAATCCTTCTTTCACCTCTGGTTTTTGTTTGCTAACACCAAAATACACAAGCGATGATTCTGGCGCACCATAGTAATTGGTTAGCTGTATGCATTTAATTACCATACCCTTTGACAATAAATTATTTTCATCATACAAAAAATATTTTTTGCCATCAAATTTAAAGCTTCTTCGAGATTGTTCCGGGTCCTCCAAATTATATGAAATTTTATCAGCAACGATTGGAATCGTAGCCAATCGGAGGTAATCTATTGTCACGTTTTCAATCGTAACAAAGTTTACAGTTCCCTCTTCAAGGTAAACCATAAATTTTTCCCCATCAAAGGAACGATACACTATTTCATCCTTACCAATGAAACGAATCATAGTTTCATATGTAAAAGGAGTAATAACACAAAGCAGTATATAAATAAATATAAGTATTGTAAATGCTTTTTTTATTATTTTTAACATAGCGCCCCCATATAATTATTTTGCTAGTTGCCTATCTTATAGCAAAACCATTCTTTGCAATTCCCAAAAATTAATCCATATATTTCCTTTCATCTGTATTATAACACACTTGATAAAAAATTTGGTTAATGATTTATTATTCCACATAGCCATTTCGTAAACTTATGCATAATCCAATGGGCAAATTTAAGGTTTATGCCAATCAACCCAAGCCCGATGAATGTGTACATAATCATAAAACCTTTGGAATAATCCAAAATT
>JAQUSU010000129.1 GCA_028710085.1 Anaerotignum sp. | reverse complement strand
GAGGAGACTGGAAAAAGGGACAGGGCTTGGAACTCCAAGATGGAATTCATATCTCCGACCATCTACGGAGCAAAGGGATAAAAAACTTCGACCAATTTACAGAGCATATGAAAAAAGTAGAAGATGACTTTTGGAATCGCCGGTTTAAGCAATATGGAAAATGGAAAGAAAAATCTGTCAGAGATTATCGTCGTCGGGGATGGCTGAGAACCCATACAGGTTTTGTTTGCTCTGGGATAATGCGTAAAAATGAGATAAGCAATTATCCAATCCAAGGAGCCGCCTTCCATTGTTTGTTATTTACTTTCATTGAATTGGATAAGATAGCCCAGCGGGAAAAATGGGAATCTATGTTGGTTGGACAAATCCATGATTCCATCTTATTAGATGCCCAACCAAAAGAACTTCCTAGAATTAAAGAAGCCTTACAGACTATTGTCAAAGAAATCCTACCAAAAGCTTGGAAATGGATTATCGTTCCATTAGAAATAGAAGTGGATGAATATGAAGTGGATTCCCCCTGGATTAACTGAAGATAGGGATTATTTGTATAATAAGAAAAAGAAGGAGGGAGATGAGATTGATTGATAAAAAGCAAGGAAGATTTATCCTTATTTGTGATATCTGTGGAGAGGAAGCCCCGGAAAAATTCTATGATTTCCATGATGCCGTAGATTATAAAAAGCAAAAAGAAAATGGCTGGAAAAGCCAAAAAATAAAAGGAGTCTGGTGTGATATCTGCCCAGAATGCCAGGAAGGAGGAGAAAATGAGACTAGGGGAAAAAGTAAAAATTAAAGGGCATTACCAAAGAAATGGAAGAAAACCTCAATCCCAGCATGGAGATAATATCCGATATTCTCTCACAGAATGTGATAAAGAAGGATTTATTGTTGGAAAAAGAAATATCCATTTTGCAGGGTATACCGATTATGATTCGGATATCGGATATTATTTTTGCTCTCAAAGGATAGTCACCTGTTGGCTTGTAGCAGTAAGTATGGGGCAATGCTTATATGTCCCATTAGATAAGGTGGAATCAATAGATGAAGAAATCAGAAGCCAGGATATTACTGACTTATTTAGAGGAACGGTTGAGCTGGATAAAAAAGCAGATGGATGCGAGTAGAAACCTGCATTGCCAATACTTGACCAAAGCTGTTCCGAAAGATATTCTACCAGCCGAGAAAGCCCATTTTTCCATGACTTACGCAGATTTTATACGTTGGGGGCAAGAGGAGCTAGTTTTGCAAAAAGAAATCAAAAAATTAAGAAAAAAACTAGGAATTGAGGAGGGGAAATAATGGATGTGCTCTATTTAAAATATCGACCGGATTCCCTGGATACGGTCATGGGAAATGAAGATACTGTTCAAATTCTTAAAACACAGCTCAGTGGAGATAGCAAACAACCAATGCCCAGGAGCTTGTTATTTCATGGTCCAACTGGATGCGGGAAAACAACTTTAGGACGAATAGTCGCCCAGGAGCTAGGGGCAAAAGGAAATGATATCCGGGAAGTAGATTCTGCGGATTTCCGGGGAATTGATACTATCCGGGATATCAGGAAACAAAGCACCTACAAGCCGCTAGAAGGCCCCTGCCGGGTTTGGATACTAGACGAAGTACACAAGCTGACCAACGATGCCCAAAATGCTATGCTGAAAGCCTTGGAAGACACCCCCAGCCATATCTATTACATACTTTGCACTACCGATCCGCAGAAGCTGCTGCCGACTATCCGGGGACGCTGTGCTCAGTATCAGGTCAGGCCTTTGTCAGACAAGGAAATGAAAATACTGTTAAGAAGGGTGGTGAAGGCAGAAAAGGAAAGCCTTTCCAAAGAAATATATGAACAGATTATTCAGGATTGTATGGGGCATCCTCGGAACGCCCTGCAAGTATTGGCCCAGGTGCTTTCTGTGGATGGGGACAAAAGACTGGCGGTGGCGAAGAGAACCGCGGAGACTCAGTCAAAAACTATCGAACTCTGCCGGGCATTGGTATCGGGTGATCCCTGGAAAAAGGTGAGCGGGATTCTGAAAGGATTAAAAGACGAGGAACCAGAACAAATACGCCGAGCAGTTTTGGGATATTGTCAAGCTATATTATTGAATGGAGCAAACAATCCAACAGCGGCAAATATAATGATGGAATTTATCGAGCCTTTTTATAATTCAGGGTTTCCTGGTTTAACCATCGCCTGTTATAGTGTTTTATTTGATGGGAATGAAGAAGCGCCTTTTTAAATGAAACCAAGGAGCTTCGTATAATAAATTAAGGAGGTGATAAGATAGTGGCATTAGATTATGCAAAAGATGTAAAAATCGACCCTAACGCCCTAGACATTGAATGGGTGGAACAACCAGAGCTTATGCGCCGATATGCTAAACATGCGGCGGATATGAAAAAAGAAATGGATGAAGCTAAAGAGCGGTTAGAAATAGGCCAAGCCCGTATTGGAATGGATATCCGGGCAAATCCGGAAGATTATGGTCTTTCCAAAGCTACAGAAGCCAGCATTCAGAGCTCCATCCTTTTACAAAAGGAATATCAGGAATTGTCTAAAGAATATCAAGAAGCCCGGTATGAATACGATGTCGCCATAGCCGTTGTCCGGGCCGTCGACCAGAGAAAAACAGCCTTAGAAAATCTGGTCAAGCTCTTAACCGCTTCCTATTTTGCTGGCCCCCAAGCCCCTAGAGATTTATATCAGGAAACCTTAGACCATGCAAAAAGGAAAGTGGATAATGCCAAAGTAAAACCACCACAACGCAAGAAGAAGGGAGGAAAGGGAGGAGGAGAGTAATATTTACGCTTTTCTATGGATCGCAATAATTTTATTAATAATGGGAATTATTATTCCGCTGTATATCGCCTTTTTATCCGCCTGCTCCTATGAAGGCAAGATATGGGTGATTAGACGAAAATTTAGAAGGAGTGAATTTGATGGCGAAAAAGACCAAAGCAAAAAAGAAATTTAAAGGAACCGTTTCTAGGAACGCTGCAAAACAAGTTAGAGGAGCTTCATTCGGGCATCTAAAATTACCCAAAGGATTGAATGTTTTTAAGGAAGAGCCAGGCAGCCGGATTAGCCTGGATATCATGCCGTATGAAGTAACAGCGAATAATCACCCGGATCGGGATGAAGAATATGAAAT
>JAQUSU010000128.1 GCA_028710085.1 Anaerotignum sp. | reverse complement strand
CCAAAAACTTTTATAGGAAACCGCATATACATGCGGTTTCAGAAAATAAAGTTTCGGTCAAGCCTTCGAAAAGGCTTGCAGAGTTCGGGACAGAGTCCCGAGGTCTTGACCTTAACTAAAAAATAACGACTTATACCCCATTACAAAAACGAATAATACAACGAGGGGTAAAATCCATTGAACATAGAATCGAATGGATTTGGGGAATTTCAACCCCTTGCCGCTGTTTGCCTCACCGATAAAGCTGTCCCAGCCCCAGCCCATTTTCACGGAGCAAAATAAAACGTAAACTAAACTGCCTAGGGGTAGAATATTGTTGCTGACAATAAAATCCTCAAAATCCAATACAGAGGAGCCTGCGCCTAAGGGCTGTATGCCGCTTAATAGGTTAAAGCCTAATACGCAAGGCAGGGAAAGCAGAATAATTGCCACAAGATTGATGCTAACAACCTTTTTTCTGCTTGCATTTGTCAGGTCTGTACCGAAGGAAATAATGTTCTGGAATACGGCAATGACCGTGGATAATGCAGCAAAGCACATAAATAAAAAGAATAAGCTGCCCCAGAGCCGACCGCCGGGCATTGCATTAAATACATTAGGTAAGGTGATAAAAATTAAGCTAGGGCCTGCATCAGGGCTGATTCCGTAAGCAAAGCAGGCAGGGAAAATAATTAACCCAGCCATTAACGCAACCAAAGTATCCAGCAAAGTAATGAATATGGCTTCTCCGGTTAAGGAACGGGAACGGTCAATATAGCTGCCAAAAATCGCAATGGCACCCATACCAATGCTGAGAGTGAAGAATGCCTGTCCTAAGGCAGCGAATAAAACCTCTAAAATCCCGTGTTCTTTTAAAGCGGAAAAATTTGGCGAAAGATAGAACCGCAAGCCTTCCTCTCCGCCTGCTAAGAAAAAGGAACGACCTGCCAAAACTACCATTAAAAGCAGTAATAATAGCATCATGACCTTTGTGATTTTTTCCACACCTTTTTGCAGACCTTGTCCGCAGATGGCAAAGCCGATCAAAACCACTGCAATCATATACCCCGCCATCAGGGTAGGATTTTGCAGCATGGAGCCGAAAATATTCGCCACGCCATCCTGATCTAAGCCGACAAAATCGCCCCCTATCATTTTGACGAAATAGTATAGCATCCAGCCGGCAACCGTGGTGTAAAACATCATTAAAAGATAATTTCCGGCCATGGCAAAATATTTGAAAAAATGCCACTTTGTTCCCTTTGGCTCTAAAACATCCATGGACATGGCAACACTTTTTTGGCTGGCACGACCAACGGAAAGCTCGGTAACCAAAATGGGAATACCAAGTAAAATTAAAAATAAAATGTAAATCAATACGAAGGCTGCACCGCCGTATTTTCCGGTAATATATGGGAATTTCCAGACATTTCCCAAGCCAATGGCGCAGCCGGCGGAAATGAGGATAAAGCCCAATCGGGATGAGAACTTTTCTCTTTGTTGATTCATGATACCCTCCTAAAATAAACGGCGTCTTCGCCGTAAAAAATAATAGCCTTTTTATTATAGGGAAAATAGGCACAAAAAACAAGTAAAATGGCGGGAATATGCTGTATACATAGAAAAGTGGAATTTTTTTTTCAATACCTTAGAAAAACGTTAGAAAAAAGTGGTATTTTAATTCGCAAAACGGTATACTAAAAACAACAAAAAAAGCAGAAAGAAGGGCCAAGATGATAGACTTTACGCAGAGATTAAAATCTGAAATTCGCCCTGCATTGGGCGTAACAGAGGTTGGGGCAATCGCCTTGGCGGCGGCAAGAGCCTATGACGCCGTAAGAGGCGAGGTATTGCATATTGAAATGAACATGAACGGGGGAATGTTTAAAAATGGCTTTTCCTGTGGAATCCCCGGAACCAAAGAGCTGGGCTGCGAAATGGCGGCGGCATTGGGTGCTGTAGGCGGCAAGTGGCAGCTGGGGCTGGAGTGCTTAAAGGGCGTTACCGAGGAACAGGTGCAAAAAGCGAAAGCCCTTCCCGTGGATATTCTTATCGCCAAGGAAAAGGACGCCATCTATATTCAGGCGGAGGTTACCACGACAAGGGGCATTGGCATTGCCCGTATTGAAGATTTGCACGACCGAATTACATATGTGGCAAGGGATGACGAAGTCATTTTTAGGGAGGAGCAAACGGCTGCCGAGGAGAAAAAAGAACTCATTGATTTTGATTCCATCACCATTGGGGATATGGTGGAATATGCTGTTTCTGTTTCTTGTGAAGAATTGACTTTTATCAAGGAAATGATTGCAATGAACTGCAAGCTCTCCTTGGAAGGGGAAAAGGGCGTAGGTCTGGCAATCAAAGCAACGCTTGACACATTTCACAAAAAAGGCGTTTTGGGCGACGATATGGTTTATAAAGCCCAAAGGCTGACCTGCTGTGCCATGGATGCAAGGCTTTCGGGGCTTCCGTTCCCGGCAATGAGCATTGTGGGCAGCGGCTCTCACGGCATTATCTGTTCTTTGCCTGTGGTTTCCTATGGGAGAAGCGTGGAAGCATCGGAGGAAGCGATCCTGCGGGCGGTTGCGTTAAGTTGTTTGGTCACAATTTACAGCAAGCATTATACAGGCAGGCTTTCTGCGCTTTGCGGCTGTGTTTTGGGCGGCGGAAGCGGTGCGGCGGCGGGGCTTGTGTATCTCATGGGCGGAGGTGCGACGGAGGTTTCCTATGCAATAAACCACATGGCGGCAAACCTGACGGGAATGATTTGCGACGGCGGCAGCATCGGCTGCTCCCTTAAGGCATCGGCAGGGGTATATTCCGCGTTCCTATCAGCCATGCTTGCCATGAACGGCACCAAGGTCCCCGATTTTTCAGGCGTGATTGGCTCCTCCCCAGAGCAAACGGCGAAAAATCTAGGGAGGATTTCCGCCGAGGGCATGGCACCCATGGACAGAACCATTATTGATATTATGCAGCAGAAAAGATAAAACCTTAAGACAGACCTTGGGCGCCGCCCAAACCTGCTTGCTTTTTGAAAAAAGCAAGAGCAAAAACTTTTAATGAGAACCGCATATACATGCGGTTCTAGAAAATAAAGTTTAGGTCAAGCCTTTTTAAAGGCTTGCAGAGTTCGGGACAGAGTCCCGAGGTCCTGACCTTGACCTTAAGACCTTGGGCGTTGCCCAA
>JAQUSU010000057.1 GCA_028710085.1 Anaerotignum sp. | reverse complement strand
ATACCAAATGTCCAGAAATAGTGATTAAAGACGATAGTGATGCTCTTTGCCTAAACAATGTATTTAAGGAAAGATTTAAGACTGAAGATAATATCATCCGATTTTCGATTAACGGCATAACTTTTAATTTGCTTAATGCAAAAATTGAAGATCCAGCCTTTCCGGGAAATCGACTTTATTTGTGTGCGAACAATAGACTGGTAGATAATAAAGATTTGGAAAAGTTGATAGTAGACCTTGATGGACAGCTTTTTGAAAAAAATGGTTTTTGGTATATCGGTGTATTGACTAGCGATTATCTTGATAATCATGTTGATATGAATAGATTGTCATTTAGTATTTCAGAAAGTGGAACGAACCTCCTGGATGCAGTTTCCATTGAGGATATTGTGTCAGAATCTTGTGCTCGTGTCAGAGAGTATTTAAATGAATATTTATTGCCAATCTCTGAGGAAAAATCGAAGCGCATCCGTGAATATGTAACTACTGTTGCCCCCCAATTCCGGCATCTACTTAAATATATGCCAGAAGAAGTTGCAGAAATTAAACCCAAACTTAATAACGATAAACTTGATGATGCGTTATATGAAATTAAGAGGGCATTTGATAAGGCAGCAAAGAAAGAACAGAAAGTTCTGTTTGAGCAGCTTAATGAAACGAGTATGTCTACTGATGAATACGAAGCTTTTTTCCAAGGTCAAATTGAAAAGATTAGCGATGCCAATAGTGCGGTACTTGCAGAATATGTATCCATAGACGTGTTATTATTGAGCTACTTGAACGCGGTTTGAGAAGAAAAGTTGACGGCAAGTTCAACAAAGAAAAGTATATGCACAATCTTATTTATCCAATGAAATCTACTTCTGATGACATTGTTCTTGATGCACATAATTTGTGGTTGATCGACGAAAAGCTATCCTACTGCAATTTTATATCATCTGATATTCCGTTTGATAATGACTATAAGCAAGAGCGTTCTGATATTCTTGTATTAGATAATCCCGTAGCAGTTTCTAATGATAATAATGAGGGAACCGTTTTTGATACAATTATTATTTTTGAGTTAAAACAACCAATGAGAGATGATTATACCGATGCAGATAATCCGATTACGTAGCTTTACGATTATGTGCGAAAAATCAGAAATGGGGATGCTAAAGATAAATATCATCGCCCGATAAGGGTAAGCGACTCCACAAAATATTACCTTTATGCCGTGTGTGATGTTACCAGTAAATTGGAACGATTTATTGAACAGTTTAGCTTTACACAAACACCAGATTTACTGGGATATTTCGCTTTCAATAAGACATATAACGCATATTTTAAAATCCTATCGTATGACAAAATTTTGAATGATGCCAAGAAACGAAATCAAGTTCTTTTTGATAAGATGGGTATTTAGTGATTAGTGACGACTGTTGTCACCTTACTGTATTGCAAGAGTTGCTGTGAGTTGTTGCTCATTTACTTGAGGATGATAAAACGTGCAGAAATACCTAGCATTTTTTAAAAACCCAAAAGTTGGATTATGAATTGATTGAAATTCTTGTTAAAAGGTGTTAGTTCAAATCCTAACTTGAAAACTGAATGACATCTTAATACGGCGAAGCTCGTAAAAAGAATCCGTTATGGGTTCTTTTTTTTTACGCAAATTTCGAAGTGCACGAGGCTGCACTTAAAAAAGTTATTCCAGGGTGCTTGCTTTTGCAGCAGTTTTCACAAGTAAAGCAAATTAATTGTTATTGTCTGCTTGACAATAAAAAAATACTGGCGTATAGTATCATCAAGAGTTAGTCAAAGCTAACAAAATGTAAATGCATTAAGGGGGATAACCATGTCTATAAAATTAAACGGGGTGATGGAAACGCTGCTGATTACCCTTTATGTAAGGGCCAAGGATGCTATGAGCAGCAATCCGGTAATTCATGATAAAAAAGCAATTGAAATTATTCAAAAAATTGATTATGATTTTCAGAAGTTTGAAAGCGGTGAGATGTCCTATTATGGTGTTTTGGCAAGGGCTAAAATTATGGATAAAGAGGCAAAAAAATTTATTACGGAAAATCCCGATTGTGTCATTGTTTCCGTAGGCTGCGGGCTGGATACCCGCTTTTCAAGGGTGGATAACGGCAAGATAAAGTGGTATAATCTGGATTTCCCAGAAGTGATTGAACAGAGGGAGATTTTTTTCGAAAAAAATGAGCGGGAAATAAATATTGCAAAATCGGCGTTGGATGATACATGGACACAGGATGTAAAAACGGAGGGGAAAAAGCTGCTGATTATTTCCGAAGGAATGCTGATGTATTTGAAGGAAAACGAAATCAGCCAGCTGCTGCAAATTTTGACCAATGGCTTTGACAGCTTTGAAGCCCAGTTTGACCTGTTATATAAGGGGCTTGTGAATAAAGCAAAAATGCATGATACACTGAAAAAAACCAGTGCCCAATTCAACTGGGGCGTGAAGGACGGAAGCGAGGTTGTAGCCTTATGCTCTTCGCTAAAGCAAAAAGGGCTGATCAATTTTACAGATGAATTAAAGCACATGCTGCCGGGGGCAAAAAAGCTGTTGGTACCTATGATGTATATTTTCAATAATCGGCTGGGCATATATACCTATCAAAAAATAGGTTGAAAGTTTATTCCCTCGCTGCCAAATGGAAAGCCCGAATTGCAAGGCAAACTGCCAAGCAATCGGGCTTTTCTGTTTTTATTTCTTACAGTCCATAAATCGCGGTAATACTTGCTGTAACCTGAATTTTATCATACTGAATTTCCGTGCCTCTATCGCTGCTTCCTGTGGCGTTGCCATAAAGCGCTTTTTCATTATAAACAGCTGAATCTTCTTGGTAAGAAGCGTAGGAGGCATGCTCTTCTACGGCTTGAATCTGCCCAAGGGGCTTTCCGTAAGCGGCTGCAATGGCATTGGCGGAAATGGAAGCATTCTTCACTGCTGCCTGTAAGGCCTGAATATAATACTCGTTAGGATTCTCTAAGGAAAAAGCTACGTTGTTAAAGCCTGTGGCGCCTGCTTTTAATGCCGCATCAATATAGGTGCCTACGTTATCAATATCCTTAACGGTTACCTCAAGATTTAAGGTTGCCTGATAGCCATTAATTGTTCTTTTTCCTGTAATATCGTCGTATTCGTAAGAAGGATGTACAGAAGAATAGCTTGTGATGATTTTATCCTTTGGAACACCCATTTCCTCTAATTTATCTATAACCTTTGCGGATATTTTATTATTTTCTTTTTGTGCTGCATCTGAGGTTTTCCCACTGGTTTGGATGGAGAGGGAGGCCGTGGCAATGTCTGGTTGAACGGTTACGATGCCTGTGCCGTTGGTGGTGATTGTTCCAGCCTCAGCGGCAAAAACGGAGGTGGCAGAGCCAAAGGCAAGGATAGTAGCAAGAGAGGTTGTAATTATTAAAGTTTTCAAATTTTTCATTTATAGTGCCCCTTTCTAATACTCAGTAATATTTTCCATTATAATAGACGGAATTTTTTTTATACAGTTCCCAAAAAAAAGAAAAGATTCGATTTTTTTATTGTTTATGCTATACTAGGAGGAGCGAATTGAGTTAGGAGAGAAAGTGATGAAACAAACATTGGTAATTGGTTCTGCTGTGGTGGATGTTATCGTAAATATTCCTCATTTGCCTGTAACGGGGGAGGATGTGCATATTTCAAAGCAAAGCCGTTCTCTAGGGGGCTGTGCATATTTAACCTCGGATATTTTGCGTCATTTTTTGGCGCCCTATAGTCTATGCACAGCTGTTGGCGGCGGAATTTATGGCAATTTTGTTTTGCAAAAGCTAAAGGAGCGGGGCGTACCTATTTATGTGCGCCGTCAGGAGAAGGAAAATGGCTGCTGCTATTGCATGGTAGAAGAGGGCGGCGAGCGCACCTTCATTGTAGACCATGGAATTGAATATACGTTTTATGAGGCTTATTTGGAAAAGCTGGATACACAATCCATTGATACCGTTTATATTTGCGGTTTGGAAATTGAGGAAGCAACAGGGATGAATATTATTGAATATTTGAGGAAGCATCCTGAATATCAAATTTATTTTTCGCCCAGCCCAAGAATCATGAAAATTCAGCCAGAAAGAATGACGGCAGTTTTAGGGCTTCACCCCATTGTGCATTTAAATGAAAAGGAATTATTGGAATTTACAGCTGCAAGTTCCGTGGAAATGGGTGCAAGAAAATTGTATGAAAAAACCCAAAACCCTGTGATTGTAACGCTGGGGGAAAAGGGCGCCTATTGCTTTGATGGGAAAGAGGATTTGTATGCACCTCCTGTAAAAGCAACGGTAGTTGATACCATTGGCGCGGGAGATTCCCACATGGGTGCAGTGATTGCCGCAAGGCGCTTTGGCTTAACCTTTGGACAGGCCATAGAAGCCGCAAATTATATTTCTGCGGCAGTGGTGGCAAAATCAGGTGGGCTTCTTGAGGCTGAGGATTTTAAAAATGCGTTGGCTAAAATGCCCGAAAGCTTGCAACAGAAATTTTCAATAAAGGTATAAAATAGGAAAATAAATTGTTTTCAATGAGAATACAATAGAAATAAAGCCCGATTGCTTGGACAATATTTGCCTTGCAATACGGGCTTTTCTTTATAGAACGAAAGAATTTACAAATTTAATTTCAAATCGTTTTCCTTAATCCAACCAATTTTCCTTAGAAAATAAGCAAAAATCAAGGTGAAAACAGCAGGCAATAGAAAGCAAATCATTCCCATGCCCAGCCAGTCAAAGGCGGTAATGGCTGTTTTTGTTCCTGCGGAAATATCGTTAATCCAGCCTGTGTATAAACCGATTTGTCCCACAAAGCCGCAAGTGCCCATGCCCGAGGCAACGGGACTGCCGTTCATTTTCATTTGAAAAAAGCAGGTTGCAATGGGTCCTGTGATTGCGGAGGCAAGGGTAGGGGGAATCCAAATTTTTGGATTACGAACGATATTCCCCATTTGCAGCATGGAGGTGCCGATGCCCTGGGCAAATAAACCGCCCCATCTGTTTTCTGGAAAGCTCATGACTGCAAACCCGATCATTTGAGCACAGCAGCCTGCTAACGCAGCACCGCCAGCAAGGCCTGTCAACCCCAAGGTGGCGCAAATTGCTGCACTGCTGATGGGAAGTGTCAAAGCAACTCCCACAATCACCGCAACTAAAATACCCATCAAAAATGGTCTTAGCTCTGTTGCCCACATAATTGTTTGTCCGACACCGTTTGCAACAGCGCCCAACGCAGGTGCCCACCACATGGACAACAAAACCCCTATGATAATTGTGACCAAGGGTGTTACTAAAATATCAATCTTTGTTTCCTTGGAAACGGCTTTACCAAACTCTGCGGCAAAAATGGTAACCACAAGCACAGCCAAAGGCCCACCTGGCCCGCCCAAGCTGTTTGCTGCACCGCCTACGGCAATTAATGAAAAAAGCACCAAGGGTGGACATTTTAAAGCATAGCCGATTGCAACTGCCATGGCAGGGCCGGTAACGGCTTTTGCAAAATCGCCAATTTCAACCAAAATTTCAATGCCAAGCTGCTGCCCGAGGGTTGAAATAATGGTACCGATCAGTAAAGAAGCAAATAACCCCTGTGCCATTGCGCCTAAGGCTTCAATTCCATAGCGTTTTGCGGAAAATTCAATATCCTTCCGCTTTAAAAAGGAACGAAAGCCCTGGGACGAATGATTCATCTCCATAATAACCTCCTATAAAAAAATATTTTTTTTTAAACACATTATACTTGCTACGGTGAAGGAATACAATAAATTTGACAAAAAATTATTAATCTTTTTAGATATGGCATGAAAAATAAAATTATCTTTGCCGATAAATTTCTGTAAATAGTTTTAGGGTAACACCGCACAATTCGCGGCTGAAGCCTTGTACGCCCATCTGCTTGCATCTTTTCCGTCAGCCTGCACAAAAATGCTCGCAAATACCTCCAGTATTCACTGCGCTTTTTGTTTTGTCTGACGAAAAATTTGACTGCACAGTTGGACGCACAGAATTATGCGGTATTACCTTAGGAAAAAGCAAACAAAAAAAAGATTTAGACGAAAGCGGAGGTTTGTCTACGTTCTAAAATAGATTAATAAATTGTGTTTGATGAAAGATTTTTTTACTTCTTGAAGAAATCCCCAAAAAGGTTCATATATGACGTTAGTGCTTGCATATAAATAATTCAAGATGATCTTTAGGGGAGTGCAAAGGTTGAAAACATATATTGAGGAGAGGGCGGTTGAAGTGGCAAAGTTTATGATTTATACCAATGCCACTGTGAGAGAAACGGCGAAAAAATTTGGGATTAGTAAGTCCACGGTACATAAGGATATTACAGACCGTGTAGAACGCATTGATCCGGATTTGGCTCGTTCAGTTCGCCGTGTGCTTGAAGTCAACAAAGCGGAACGCCACATTAGAGGCGGTATGGCCACCAAGGAAAAATATCTTCATCGACTGAAAGGCTGAAGGTTCAATGAAAAAAGCTGGGGGTGTTCAAGCTTTTTTTAGACGCATAAGAAAAAAAGCCCGATTGCTTATCAGGATTTGCTTTGCAAATTCTGGCAATACGGGCTTTTATATTTTTAAAAATTAAGTGTAAAGGGTATTCCTTTTTATACTTCGTGCTTCCAAAGTCCATGCAAATTGCAGTATTCATATGCTGCAACCGCATTTTCATTCTCAGTCAACATAAATTCAGCTTCAGGTGCACCTGTATGGTCAAGATACTTCAGCTGTCCGCCCTGGCTTGTTTCTAAATAAATCCAAGCAATGTGATGCTCTTCCAGCATAGGGTGCTGAACGCTGCCAACAACGACTTTAACCTTATTGCCATCAACGGTTACAACAGGAACGTGCTTTTCTGTTGCACCATCGGAAGTATTGGCTTTTAATTCCTTCATTTCCTCTCCGCAGCAAACAACGGGAACGCCTTTGTCCTCTACCTTGAGAATAATATTTTTACAGTGATCGCATCTAAAAAATTTTGGTGTCATAATTGTAAGCCTCCCTCAAAATTGAATTGTCGAATGTTTTTTCAATGTTACTTTTAATGGTATTTTAAGCATTACTGCGTAAAAAATACATCTTAGTAATTTTTGGAATCCAAACGGAAATATGCTTGAGGATGACCGCAAACTGGACAGACCTTGGGTGCGTCTTTTCCAACATATTTATGACCGCAGTTTTCGCAATGCCATACAGTTTCTTCGTCTTTAGAGAATACCTTGGCATTTTTCAAATTTTCCAAAAGCTGACGATATCTTGCTTCATGCTCTTTTTCAATTTTTCCTACTGCGTCAAAAAGATAAGCGATACGGTCAAAGCCTTCTTCTTTTGCCTCTTTTGCAAAGGAAGCATACATATCGGTCCATTCGTAGTTTTCGCCTAAAGCTGCATCCAACAGGTTTTGTTCGGTAGCGGGTACATCGCCTTCATGCAACAGCTTAAACCAAATTTTTGCGTGTTCCTTTTCGTTGGCGGCTGTTTCCAAGAAAAGAGCTGCAATTTGCTCGTAGCCTTCCTTTTTTGCTTTGCTTGCATAGTATGTATATTTATTTCTAGCTTGAGATTCACCTGCAAATGCAGATTGTAAGTTCGCTTCTGTTTTAGTTCCTTTTAAATCCATAAAGACACCTCCGAAATAATTTTGTATTTTTTTTATATTATGGTTACTTCTCTTTTATATGGTTATTATATATTAAATAATAATCATTGTCAACTAATAAATTATTTATTTTTAAAAAAACGTGATATCTTTTTGAGATACCACGTTCATTTTTTAAATTTCTATAATGCCTTCAAAATCCTTCCGTGCATCACCCGTCATGGTGATATTGTTTTCATCACAATGAATAATCAAATCGCCACCGCGAAGCTTTACGGTAATATCCTGATTGTCGGGGCAATGACCCAACCGAACCGCCGCCGCCGCAACAGCGCAAGCACCTGTGCCGCACGCCATGGTTTCGCCAATGCCTCTTTCCCATACACGCATACGCAGCGTTGTGCGATCCTCCACCGCGGCAAAGGAAATGTTTGCTCGCTCAGGGAAGAAGGGCGCATGCTCAAGTATTGGCCCAACCTCCTCCAAGGCAATGTATTCCACATCCTCCGTAAAAATCACGCAGTGAGGATTGCCCATGGAAAGGCAGGTGATGAAATATTCTTTTCCCCCCAAGGTGATTGCCTGATGAATGACAGGATTTTCTCCAAGGGTAACGGGTACTGCTTTGGGGTTAAAATCAGCCGTTCCCATATGAACCAGAACGGAATAAACCTCATTTTCACGAACAAACAACTCCAGATTTTTTACGCCGTTTCCTGTTTCTATGGTTACGCTTTCGGATTGAATCATTCCCTTGTCAAAAAGATATTTTGCAACGCAGCGAATGGGGTTTCCTGCCACGGCGGATTCTGTGCCGTCGGCGTTAAACATACGCATTTTTGCATCTGCAATCTTGGAGGACTCAATGAGAACAATCCCGTCACCGCCGATGCCATTACGACGGCTGGAAAGCCATACGCTTAAGAATTCGGGGTTTCTGATGTCTTGCTCAAAGCAATCAAAATAGATGTAATCGTTGCCGCTGCCACGCATTTTTGTAAAATGCAGTTTTTCCTTTTCTCTGGGGAGATGGGCAATATCAATCAGCTCCATATTATTTAGATGGAAGCCGCTGGATAAAGCGTTTACCAAAGCGTTTGTGGTATCAATGCTGGTTAAGCAGAAAATGCCACGTTCCGTTGCTTTTCTACGAATTTTTACGCTGGCAAGCTGCGGCAGGGTGCTTTTGTTGGAGGTGGAAACCATGTACTGGATTTTTCCGCTTTCCAATAATGCCATGATTTCGTCAATGCCCTCCACCATGGTGGGCAGTTCTGTTACAGGAATGCCGTATTTATTCAGTTCATAAGCAGTGCCTTCCGTTGCATAAAGCTGGAAGCCCAATTCGTGCAGCTTTCTTGCAGGGTGAACCACCTCTACCTTATCCCGCTTTTTCACCGTCAGCAATACACCGCCACGCTGCTCCATATGATAGCCTGCGCCAGCCAAGCCCTTGTAAATTGCTTCCTCCAAGGTGCGCCCGATGCCCAAAACCTCGCCTGTGGACTTCATTTCGGGGCCAAGGTGGGTATCCACATCTGTCAATTTCTCAAAGGAGAATACGGGAACCTTTACCGCGGAGAATAAGGATTGGCGGAATAAGCCTGTGCCGTAGGGCAAATCCGCAAGCTTTTTGCCCAGCATGACCTTTGTGGCAATATCAACCGCAGGCAAGCCTGTTACCTTGCTGATATAAGGAATCGTTCGGGAAGCACGAGGATTTGCTTCAATAATATAGATTTCGTTTTCAAAAATAACATACTGTATATTAATCAGACCTCTGGTTTCCAATGCCAAGGCTAATTTTTCCGTTGCTTCAATCAAACGGCGTGTAAGAGGGCCGCTTAAATTCCAAGCAGGGTATACGGCGATAGAGTCACCGCTGTGAATGCCTGCACGCTCCACATGCTCCATAATTCCTGGAATAAGCACTGCTTCGCCGTCACAAATTGCATCCACCTCAACCTCGGTGCCCATGAGATATTTGTCCACCAAAATGGGGTTTTCAATGCCCCCAGCCAGAATAATATCCATGTAACGTTCCACTTCCTCGTCGGAAAAGGCGATAATCATATTCTGACCGCCCAAAACATAGGAGGGACGTACCAAAACGGGGTAGCCAAGCTGTGTTGCCGCTGTCAAGGCTTCTTCCTTTGTCATCACACCAAAGCCCTTGGGTCTGGACATTTGCAGCTTTTCAAGGATGGCGTCAAATTTTTCTCTATCCTCCGCCGCATCAATGCTTTCCGCTGAGGTGCCTAAAATACGCACACCGTTTTCAGACAAAGCCTTTGTCAGCTTGATTGCCGTTTGTCCGCCGAAGGCAACCACAACGCCGTAGGGCTGCTCTGTTGCAATAATATCCATGACATCCTCAGGGGTGAGGGGTTCAAAATAAAGGCGGTCGGCAGTGTCAAAGTCCGTGGATACGGTTTCAGGGTTATTGTTTACCATAACCACGTCGTAGCCTTCCTCTTTTAATGTCCAAACGCAGTGAACGGAAGCATAGTCAAACTCAATGCCCTGACCAATACGGATGGGGCCTGAGCCGAAAACAATGACCTTTTTCTTGCCGTTGTTGTGGGTTTCAATGAATTCTGCGGCTTCGTTTTCCGTATCGTAGGTTGCGTAGAAATACGGGGTTTGTGCCGCAAATTCCGCCGCACAGGTGTCAACCATTTTGTAAACCGCATTTCTGTGGGGATGAGTCTGTCCCGAAAGGGCGAAAATGGTCTTATCCAAAAAGCCTGTATTTTTCGCCAAAACATATAATTCCTCGGTCAGCGTTTCTTTTGCAAGGCGGTTTTCTATTTCTAAAATAGCTACAAGCTTGCCCAAGAACCACTCGTCAATCAGAGTGATTTCGTGAATTTCCTCAATGGAAATCCCACGTTTTAAGGCTTCGTATACCACAAAAAGTCTGCGGTCGGTGGCTTCAAAGAGCATTTCTCTGATTTCGTCTGTGGTGTTTTGTTCCAAAATAGCTAGGTTCAAGGTATTCATGGAGATTTCTGCCCCGCGAACCGCCTTTAAAAGTGCCTGTTCAAAGCTAGGAGCGATAGACATAACCTCGCCCGTTGCCTTCATCTGGGTGCCAAGCTTTCTTTTTGCGTAAACAAATTTATCAAACGGCCATTTGGGCAGCTTTACCACCACATAGTCCAAGGTTGGCTCGAAGAATGCACTTGTTTTGCCTGTTACGGTATTTTCAATTTCCCCAAGGGTAAGGCCAACGGCAATGAGGGCCGCAACCTTTGCGATGGGGTAGCCTGTTGCCTTGGAAGCCAAGGCGGAGGAACGGGAAACACGGGGGTTTACCTCAATTACAGCATACCGGAAGCTTTCGGGGTCTAAGGCAAACTGTACGTTACAGCCACCCTCTACCTGCAATTCGGTGATAATATCCAAAGCGGCAGTACGCAGCATTTGATATTCCTTATCCGCCAAGGTTACGGCAGGGGCAATAACGATGGAGTCCCCTGTGTGCACGCCAACGGGGTCGAAGTTTTCCATGGAACAAACGGCGATTACGTTGCCGTCGCCGTCACGCATTACCTCGAATTCAATTTCCTTCCAGCCGGAAATGCACTGCTCCACCAAAATCTGACGAATGGGGGAAGCCTCCAAGCCGCTGTGGGCAATTTCTGCCAATTCCGCTTTATTGTTGGCGATGCCACCACCGCTGCCGCCTAAGGTAAAGGCAGGACGCACGATGACAGGATAGCCGATAAAGTCCGCAAATTTCAAGGCATTTTCAATATCTGTTACAACCTCTGAGGGGATACAGGGCTGATTCAGCTTTTCCATGGTTTCCTTGAACATCAGACGATCTTCCGCTTTGTCAATGGTTTCCAAGCGGGAGCCTAACAGTAAAACCCCTTCTTCCTCCAAAAAGCCTTCCTTTGCCAGCTGCATGGAGAGGGTCAAGCCGTTCTGTCCGCCCAAGGTGGAAAGTAAGCCGTCGGGCTTTTCTTTTTTGATGATTCTTTTGATGACATCGGTTTTCAGCGGTTCAATATAAATTTTATCCGCAATGGCGTTATCTGTCATAATGGTAGCGGGGTTGGGGTTAATCAAAATAACCTCCAAGCCTAAGGATTTCAACGCACGGCAAGCCTGTGTGCCTGCGTAGTCAAATTCTGCCGCCTGGCCGATTACAATTGGGCCGGAACCGATAATCATAACACGTTTCAATTTTTTATTCAGCGGCATTTTCTTTTCCTCCCATTAAACTCATAAACTGGTCAAACAAAAAGTTGGTATCCCTAGGCCCACCACAAGCTTCGGGGTGAAACTGTACGGAAAAGGCGGGGATGTCGGTGTATTCAATGCCCTCGCAGGTGTTATCGTTTACATGGGTAAAGGACAGCACAGCCAAAGGGGGCAAGGTTTCGGATTTTATGGCATAGCCGTGATTTTGGCTGGTGATATACAATCTGCCTGTTGGGGTGTAGCGTACAGGCTGATTTGCACCTCTATGACCGTATTTCAGCTTTGTGCTTATGGCACCCTTTGCCAAAGCCAGCATTTGGTGTCCAAGGCAAATGCCGAACACAGGAACCTTGCTTTGGGCAACCTTGCCGATATTTTCGATAACGCTTTTATTATCGGAAGGGTCCCCTGGGCCGTTGGAAAGTAAAATTCCGTCGGGCTTCAGGCTCAAAATTTCCTCGGCGGAGGTTTCTGACGGAACAACCGTTACCTTACAGCCTCTTTTGATTAATTCATCACCCATGTTTTTCTTATAGCCAAAGTCCCAAAGCACAACGTGCTTGCTGCCCTGGGGGTTTTTCACATAGCTTTCCTTGCAGGTTACCTTGTCCACGCTACTGCTTAAGGCGGCATTGGAAAGGCTTCTTGCGAAGGCCTCCATATCCTGGGGGATTTCGTTTACGATAGCGGCGTTCATCACACCGTATTCGCGGATGATTTTTGTCAGGGCACGGGTATCCAAATCGCAAAGACCGATAATTCCCTGTTTCTCCAAATATTCCCCTAAGGTACCCTCATTTCTGAAATTAGAGGGCAAATCGCAGATATTTCTTACGATATATGCGGAAAGAGAAGGGGATTGGCTTTCAAAATCATCGGGAATTACCCCATAGTTCCCAATCAGTGGGAAGGTTTGCACCACAATTTGACCGTGATAGCTGGGGTCGGTCAAGGTTTCCAAATAACCCTCCATGCCTGTTGTAAAAACTAACTCTGCAGTAATTTCGCCTTGGTTACCAAAACGCTTTGCAGAGAACACTTTTCCGTTTTGCAGAACTAAATATGCTTTGTTCATTGGTATTCACATCCTATCAGCCCATTAATTTTACGAGAATTGCTTTTTGTGCATGAAGGCGGTTTTCCGCTTCATCAAATATTTCGTCTGCGTGTGCTTCAAAAACCTCGGCGGTAATTTCCTCGCCTCTGTGGGCAGGCAGGCAGTGCTGCACCATACAGCCCGCATTGGTGAGTGCCATTAATTCGGCGTTGATTTGATAGCCGTCAAAGGCCTTCGCGCGAATGGCGTGTTCTTCCTCTTGTCCCATGGAAGCCCAAACGTCGGTGAGGATAACGTCGGCATTTGTAGCGGCAACCTTAGGGTCGTCAGTGAGGATGAATTGATCGCCGTATTCCTTGGCAAAATCCAAAATGCTAAGATCGGGGCGATAGCCTTCGGGGCAAGCGATGCTTACCATCATGCCAACCTTTAAGCCGCCGACGATTAAGGAATTAGCCATATTATTCCCATCTCCGATGTAACACATGCGAAGTCCGTCTAATTTTCCCTTATGCTCACGAATGGTTTGCAAATCCGCCATGACCTGGCAAGGGTGGCAGAAGTCGGTCAAGCCGTTGATAATGGGGATGGAGCCGTACGTTGCAAGGGTTTCCACTTCCTCTTGTTCAAAGGTACGAATCATAATTCCGTCCAAATAGCGAGAGAGCACACGGGCAGTATCTTGTGTGGGCTCGCCACGGCCAATTTGCGCATCCTTAGAGCTGATGAAAAGGGCATGTCCACCTAACTGATACATTCCTGTTTCAAAGGAAACGCGGGTACGAGTGGAGGATTTTTCAAAAACCATTCCCAGGGTTTTGCCCTTTAGGAAATGATGTTCTTTTCCTTCTTTTACATATTTTTTCAATTGATCAGCCAAGTCTAAAAGCTCGATGATTTCTTCCGTTGTACAATCTAACAGCTTTAAAAAATGCTTCATGTTCATGCCTCTCTTTCTTGTGCTCTAATGGGAAATTGTAATATATACAGCGCAAAACGCAGGAGGACAAGGGTGGGATTTTTCATTCAAAGCAAATCGAATTGCTTTGAAACCACTTAGCCTGAAGCTGCGTTTTTGCGGAATAACCTAATTCTATTTTACATTGTTTTTAATACATTTGCTAGTATGGAAAGTGCTTTTTCCAATTCTTTTCTGGTAATGGTTAAAGGTGGTAAAAGCCGTACCTTTGTTTTTGCGGAAAGAACCATTAAGCCGTTATCCAGACAGTGATTGATAACCTCTTTTGCATCCACATCAAGGCTTACGCCAAGCATCATACCCATTCCTGCAACACCCGTTACATGGGGCATGGTTAAAACCTGATTTCTAATGAATTCACCTTTTTTCTGAACCTCTGCCAAAAAATCATCGTTCAAACGGTTTAAAATTTCAACGGAGCCGGCACAAACCACGGGATTACCGCCAAAGGTTGTGCCATGGTCACCGGGGGATAAACATTCTTCGGTTTTTTCGCCAAACAACACGCCACCAATGGGCAAGCCGCCGCCAAGGCCCTTTGCGCAAGAAACCAAGTCGGGTTTAATATCAAACTGCTGATAACTAAAGAAGGTGCCAGTTCTGCCCATGCCTGTTTGTACTTCGTCTACGATAAAAAGAATATCCTTTTCCTTGCAGAACTGATAAACAGCCTTTACATATTCTTTATCCAAAGGAACAACGCCACCCTCGCCTTGAACCATTTCCATAATAACAGCACAAACGTCATTCGTCAATTTAGAAAGTGTATCTTCCACATTATTTGCTTTGGCGAATACAATACCCTCCACAAATGGGAAGAAATAGTTATGGTAATGATCCTGACCGGTTGCGGAAAGGGTTGCCAAGGTTCTGCCGTGGAAGGAGTTTTCCAGAGCAACAATGGTGCTTCTACCTTTGCCGTATTTTAAGAAGCTATATTTTTTAGCGGCTTTAAACACGCCTTCGTTTGCTTCTGCGCCGCTATTGGCGAAGAACATTTTTTTCATGCCGCTTTTCTCGCAGACTAATTTAGCTGCTTCCCCGC
>JAQUSU010000127.1 GCA_028710085.1 Anaerotignum sp. | reverse complement strand
CAATCTACAGCACGGTACTAAAACCGTTTCACTAAAACACAGCCGCATCTATTAATTGCTTTTTTAATATACCTTATTTTTTTTAATCTGTCTTCCTATTTTGCACCATTCAATTTCATTTGCTTTTTTCGCTTCTTCTATACTGCGTCGGTGACATCTCATAGCTATTCTTAAATATTCCATAAAAATTTGACATGCTGTTAAACCCGGAAGAAAGTGCGATATCCAAAATATTCATATCTGTTTCTGACAGAAGGTGTACTGCTCTTTCAAGCCTTCTTTCTTTGTTCGTACAGTCGTGGGCTTTTGAGTACTCGATAGTATTGATATTTGGGAAAGATGGTGAGTCCAGCGCAAACAGCATATAATTAAGCTATTAAAATGCGAAAAGCACTCCGACTTTCTTACCTCAGTATAGACTATGGCAGATAAGAAAATCGTCCTGAAAAACCGCATTCAATTGTGACTCTTCAGTACATTCTTGGAATGAATTCACCTACGGCCATGAAAAAACAGATATTTAATCCAATGTACCAGGCGAAATTTCCTGTTTCAAAAAAGGTGCAGTTACGGAATACTTTGAGGAAAGCATCTCATGCGGAGTTCCGGAAAAGAGCAGATGTCCTCCTTTCGCCCCACCTCCCGGACCAAGCTCAATCACATAATCTGCCGCCTTTAATATATCCAGATTGTACTCTACCAAAAACATAGTGTTCCCTTGCTGCACCATTGAATGAAACAGCAAAATCTTTTTCTTTGGTATGTGCAAGGTAACATTTTTCAAATTATTCTCGTTGGCACCTTTGATATAAATCGTTTCACTATCTGCAATGGACATATGTCTTCCTCCTTTAAAACAGGTAAAGAAGGCTAAAAATCGTCTTCTCTTTATCACTAAGATTTTTTCTCATTCTATCCAAACACGGCGTAAAATTCGGATAGCGTCGCATATTTTTTTCTCATCCAGCAAACTGTAGCCCATAAAAATCAAATTGTTTGAGGAAATATCCGGACAATCCCAAAAGGGTTGCACGGAATATACCCGAACCCCAGCTTCTTCTGCCTTGTTAATGAGGCGCTCTATACTTGTCCCGCCCGGAAACTCCAGCAAAAAATGCAGGCCCGCTCCCCGCCCATGGAGCACAACCTGATTGCCAAATTGTTCCGTGCATTCCTGCACAAACACATCGTGACACTTTCGATAGACGGAGCACATTTTTCGAACATGCTGTGCATATCCGCCGGTAGCCAAGTATCTTGCAAGCACCTCCTGTGTCAGCCAGGACACGGGGCTGGAGTAAGAGGAAAACAGGCGATGATAATCCGCAAGCAATCGTTTGGGAAGTACCATGTAATTAACACGCAGTGATGGCGATAGAGATTTTGAAAAAGTTCCAATATAGATGACTCTATCATTGCTGTCGAGTGATTGCAGAGAAGGCACCGGATTAGCATCATATCGGTATTCACTGTCATAGTCATCCTCAATAATGAAGGAATTGCTTTCCGTCGCCCATTTCAATAGCTTTTTGCGTTTGTATACGGAAAGAACCGATCCAAAGGGAAATTGATGGGATGGCGTGATATAGGCGGCGCAGACATCAGCCAATTTCAAAGAATCCAAATCCAGCCCGTCCTTGTCCGCTACAAGGGCATAAAATGAGAATCCGTTATTCTTGAAAAGCTCCCTTGCCCCATAGTAGCCGGGTTCTTCCATTGCAATTTTCTTGCAGTTCCCAAACAACTTACATAGAATATCCAAGGAATAATGCAAGCCGCAGCCAATCACAATTTGTTCTTCCGAACAGCACACGCCCCGGGAATGATGCAGATACGTTCGCAGTTCCTGCCGCAGAGATAAATTTCCCTGTTTGTTGCTATACTGCGTGAGGCAGGAAGTATCTTCATCACGTAGCACTGCTGAGGTATGCTTTTTCCACGCGGAACTTGGAAAACAGTTATGCGGGAAATTTCCATATTGAAAATCATATTCTATCTTTTCAGAATTTTCTTGGGATAGATTGTCATGGCCGCCGGACTCAGATGTAGATGAATATTCCATTTTTCTAAAAGGAGTATCCGATCCACCTTCTACCAGAAATCCAGAGCCTTTACGCGGAGAAATATACCCCTCCACAGCCAGCTGTGTATAGGCCTTGTTTACAGTGTTTCGTGCGATTCCAAGTGTTTTGGAAAGTGTTCGTATTCCAGGAAGCCGTGTACCCTCTGGAATACTTCCGGAAGCAATTCCGCTTTTCAGCTGCAGATAAACCTGCTCATATAAAGAAGCACTTGCGTCTTTATCAATGTAAACCATACTATTTCCTCCGAAGTGTACCCTGAGTTCTATATAAAAGTGTATCTTTTAATAGGATCACTTGTATTGTATAATAAAATAGCTTATTTTACAAGGAATGAAAAAAGTCTTGTAAAAACAAGAAAACAATTAGGAGGATTTATAAATGCAGTATAGAATGAAACATTTCCAGCTAACTCCGGAACAGATTGACGAATTGCTGCAAAGGGCAGAATGCGGTCGTTTAGGTACAATACGGGAAGACGGTTATCCTTATGTGATCGCAATGCACTTTGTGTATTATAATGGTAATATTTATATGCATGGCTTACCTAAAGGACTAAAAGTTGATAATGTCAACAGCAATCCAAAGGCATGCTTTGAGGTGGATGAACTTCTTGGTTTACAGCCTGGCGATAAGGTGGCTTGTGATACAGAAGCCATCTATAATAGCGTAGTTTTGACCGGTACCGCACAAATACTGCACGATATTGAATACAAGCGCGAAGTGCTGAACCGGCTGGTGGAAAAATACACACCTCAATTTACCGGTAAAGAACTCCCTGTGAATATGGTAAAGGGTACCGCCGTTATTAAACTTCAGGTTTCAGAGTGTACCGGTAAGTATCATAAATAGGATGCCGCATTGCATTCCTTAGAGGAGGAGGGAGCTTTTAATGCATGGAATACTAATTGGACTTTGCTCTTTTCTGCTCATCGGCTTATTTCATCCGATTGTCATAAAGGCGGAATACTATTTTTCTAAGCGCATTTATCCGCTATTTATTATCGCAGGAACTGTGTGTTTGTTCATAGCCTTTTTCATAGAGAATCAATTTTTATCGTCTCTTTTAGGGGTTACTGGTTTCTCCAGCTTTTGGAGTGTAAAAGAGCTTTTTGAACAGGAAAGACGCGTTCAAAAAGG
>JAQUSU010000056.1 GCA_028710085.1 Anaerotignum sp. | reverse complement strand
TCCCTGCTTTGTGCATCATAAAATGATTGATGGTGCTGTCGGAATAGCCCATAAAAATTTTGGGATGCTTGCGAATGATGTCAAGGTTTATGTAAGGCAGGGTGCGAATGGTATCATCTCCGCCAATAGCACAAAAGATTGCACAAATCGAGGGGTCTTCAAAAGCATCCATGAGATCCTTGGCACGCAGCTCGGGGTGGTTCGCCACAAAAGCACTTCCCTTGAGGGCATGAGGCATGGGCATTACTGTTAACCCAAAGTCGTTTTCCAACCGTTCTTTTGCGATATGATATTTATGAAGGAATGCATCGTCCCCCAAGCCACCCCATGACAAACTGACAATTGCAACCTTATCACCTTGCTTCAATCTCTTTGGCTTTACCATTCTGTATCCCTCCTTTTTTGAAAATGTAAGGCTATTCTTTTTTTATAAAATCTACGATATACGCCTCTGCTTTTTGTCCTTGTACTGGGTCATAAGAATAAGAATATTCGTCTAGGAAGCCATGACTGGCTTGAAATTGAAATATTGCCACATTTGGCTTGTCCGAAAGCTGTTTTATTACATGGGGCACATCGAAAGAATCCTCTTCGGCAAACAATAACAGCGTAGGGCAAGAGGGCTGAAGGGATAAATAATCGCGGATGCGAGAGCCATAGCAGCAGACAATCCCATCGCAGCTGCTACTCTCGCAGCACCGCCAAGCAATCGTCGCGCCCACACTGAAGCCAAGCAAGTATACCTTCTCGTAGGTAAGCTTTAGCTGGGCAGATAAATCTATAATCTCTTTCCAAGAATCAAACCCTACGTTTTCTATAAAAAATTGATACGCCTCTTGGGCCTTGCAATAAGGAAAGCTTTCTCTGCGAAGCATGTTCGGGCAGAACACATCAAAGCCCTGTAGGTGAAGCTCCGTAGCCTTTTTTTCAACAAACTGGTTTAAGCCATATATTTCATGTAGAAGTATGATGGCTGTTTTATGATTACTGATTTTTTGAAGCATAGGCACTCTCCTTGGTGGAGTCATTTTTCGAAATAATACTTTTTGGCACTAAAATCAATCCAATTCCTTAATGAGCTGTTTTTTTGTTGCTTCATCCAAATTTCTGATTGGTATTATATGAGCGGTGATTGCGCTTAGGTAAATCAAAATCAGATCGTCATAAATTTTTACCGATTTAATATTATTTTTTAAAATTGTTTCGGAAGAATGTTCATCAAATATTTTAATATATTTTTCATCAATCAGCATCGTTTTTTTGCCGAATAGGGAAGAATTATCTCCCTCATGAAGCAATTTTTTTATTTGTTTCCTTAAGATGTGTTTATGACGCTTTGGATAGAAAAAAATCCATCCCGCTGCAAATAATATGGAAATCGTAAGCCAGGATAGACCCGACTGCCTGAATACCCCCGTTTCAATGAGATATATGGGAACGGCGCATAGAAGGGGAAGCGCAAACCGCAAAGAAAGATACAGCTTTTTTTGCGATGGTGAGTTTTCCATATGATATAAGTTAAACTTAATAAAATCTTCTTCTGTCAATTCAAAGTTTATTTCCATTTGGTTCCCTCCGATAGTTTTTTCAAAAAGCAAGCGGTTATAAATATTTTCTATATCCCAACGCATCAATGGATTTTCAGCAGAAATGCAAACCGTGCTTGCAATCAATATCCCAACGCTTTCCCCACGATGATTACTTTGATTCGGTCTTTTACAAGCTGTCCCGATATGGTGACAAACGCATTACAAATTCTGTTTGGACTTTTGCAATCCACACAATGGCCCATTTTTGTGCAGGGCGTATCTTTATGTAATCTTTTTGCATCAAGGGGAGCGGCGTAATTTCGGGTTCTCTTTTCGGCTTCTTCCTTATTTCGTACTAACTTATTGATTCCCGTTACAATGATAACCTGTTTCGGCCCATAGATCATAGGGGCAACTCTGCTCCCGTTTCCATCTATGTTATATAACTCGCCTTCCTCTGTAATGGCGTTGGTACTGCACAAAAAAGTATCGGCAGAAAAGTTTTGTATGTAAATCCCCTTTTTTTCCTCACTTGTAATGCCTTCTTTATATTTATCCAAAAAAGCGTAGTCGCCATTGCGTAATAAATCCAGCACACCTGTTTCTGAAAGGGTAACGGAATCCCCGACACCTACAACAGAATTTTTTGCCACAAGGCTTTGAATGACTTCTATTAATTCTGTTTCGTCTTTCACAAAAATACCTTTCATGTTTTTTTGGTTTAGTGCATGAATGGTTTTTTCAACTTGCTTTTCAATAAACCAAGAAATGTTTTTATCCATAGGGCTTCCTCCAATTAAAATTTTATACGGCGTATCCACTGAAGGTGGTAGGTTTCAGGAATTTTAAACGGACATCATTTTTTACGGGATAATAATACTACGGTTTCTACATGAACCGTCCTTGGGAACATATCCATCAATTTCACCCGTTCCACGCTGTATCCTGCTTGCTGAAAAATTACCAAATCCCTTGCCAAGGACGTTGGTTTACAGGAAACGTAAATAATTTCAGGGGCACCAAAAGCGATGATTTTCCAGATTGCCTTTGGATGAATGCCATCCCGCGGGGGGTCAACAATAATTAAATCAGGGGTATCCGTTAATTCGTCCACCTTTTGTAAAACATCTCCGGCAATAAAGGTACAGTTTGTCAGCCCATTTCTCTCGGCATTTTCGTTGGCACTAACAACGGCTTCCTCAACCAATTCGATGCCGACAACCTTTTTTGAACCTGCTTCTGCCATAATCTGCCCGATGGTACCCGTACCGCAATACAAGTCAAACACCATTTTATCGGAAACATCCCCTGCGAATTCCTTGACGATGCCGTATAATTTTTCGGCACCCTTTGTGTTGGTTTGGAAGAAGGAGTAAACGGAAACCTTGAATTCCAAATCAAACAGCTTTTCCATGAAATAATCTCTGCCGTAAAGCACGGTCATTTCATCACTGCGAACCACGTCGGCAACGCCTTCGTTTACAGAATGAAGGATGCCGCAAAGAGAGCCTTCAAGGGGCAGCGCCAAAAGCATATTTTTAAATTCCTCTGTAGAGAAGGGAACTTCACTGTTTGTAATCAAGTTCACCAGAATTTCCCCAGTGGCAATGCCTTTGCGAACCACTAAATGGCGTAGAGAGCCTTCGTGGCGCAGCTTATGATAAAAAGGTACGTTTCTTTTTTGAAAGAACGCCAAAGTCCCGTGAATGATTTTCAAATAATCCTCATCAATAATGTTGCAGTCCTTTAAAGATACGACCTCGTAATGGCTCATGCGCTTGCGCATTCCCAAAGCCAAATCGCCATCCTTTTCTTCATCCCCAAAGGAAAATTCGCATTTGTTGCGGTAGCCTTTTTCCGAGGGAGCGGGAACAATGCCTTCCCAGCTTATTATGTCTATTTTTTCCTGCTCTAATAAGCGTTTTACTTGATGTTCCTTTAGTTTTAATTCCTCCTCGTGGCGCAGGGTTTGATAGGTGCAGCCGCCGCAAAGGGTGTAATGAGAACAGACGCCCTCCGTTCTTTCCAGCGGGGAATGCTCTAAGACGGTTTGCTGTCTTGCCTCAATGCCACTGCTTCTTTTCTTAATGATTTGGGCTTCGACGGTTTGCCCGGGAACACCGTTTTTGACAATGACCTTTTCGCCATCAACAAAACCATAGGCTTTATTTGGGAAGGCAACATCCTCGATGTGGATGGTAATTACGTCTTTTTTCTTCATAAATTCTCCTTTGAAAGTAGTTATATTTTGTTTGTATTCAAGTATAATCTATGGTATACTGTTCCAGTAATCTTAAAATTCTGAACGGGAGTGTATATTGGAATGTCTGAAAAATTAGAAGTAGGCAGTATCGTTGAAGGAAAGATTGTACGCATTAAGCCCTTTGGTGCAATTGTTTCATTAGGTTCTTTGCAAGGGTTAGTGCATATTTCTCAAGTTGCCAACAGCTTCGTACAAGATATCAACGACCATGTAAAGGTTGGAGATATAGTTAAGGTTAAGGTTCTCACTATTGATGAAGAATCCCATAAAATTGCATTATCAATACGGGATGCGTTACCCAAGGAAGAACGTCAGCCGAAGCCTCAGCACAAAACTGAGAAGCCTTTCCGTAAGCCAAATCAGACACAAAAGCCCGCAAGCCCTGCTGATGAATTTTTTCATCCTCAATCCGCTGTCGGTGCGACTACGGATTTTGAAGAAAAAATGAAGGACTGGGCTAAGCAGTCAAACGAGCGTCACACCAGCTTGAATAAAAGAGCAAATAAGCGCTCCAATTGAAATATTGCTTAAACATCTTACCATGAAACTGTTTTAGATGCAATAAACAGACGGCGCAGTGGGAGGAATATTATGTCATTGTTTTTTGTTGTAGGAATATATTTTTATGCACGGGGAATATTTGCATTGTTTGGACAGACGACCTTGTATACTCGGCGCTCGCTGGAGAAGATAGAGCCTGAAAAATTACCTGCATATTTAAAGGAAATCGGGACCTTGCAAATGGTAGTGGGGACGATTTTTGTGGGTAAGGCCTTGATCGACGTTGCCTTTCCTTTGCATAAGGTGTTTTATTGGATATTTATTGCGTTATTGGCTGTTTGTGTTTTTTTTCTTTCCCGTTGTAATGAACGGTATATGAAAAAGTAAAATGAATGCCTTTTTGCATTTGCAAGAGGGCTTTTTTTATGAAAAAGCCACTCCATTGCCCGAGAAACAACTGAAACGTCAGTGGTAAATGCTTGTTTGATTCATATAAAAAATATAGAAATACGGTAAAAAAATTGCAAGAGGACTGGTGTTTTCGTTGTCATAAGAATGAAAACATGGGAAAAAAATTTGCAATATGTATATTTTTGAGAAAATAAGGATTGTGTTTTTCGGTAATTTTTGCATAAATGAAAGGGACATCCTTTAAAATCGACAAATAAAAGATGTTGACAAGAAAAATTTGTTGTATTATGATTAATCCAATTAAAAAGTGAAAGACATGGAAGAGAAGAGTAGTAGGCGGATGCTTTTTCAGAGAGTCCTCGTTTGGTGGAAGAGGATAAAGATAGGCTTATGAAGATGGTCTTGGAGTTGTATGGTCGAATTGATTTAGACCATGACGGGCGCACCCGTTATCGTGCCGGAGTATTATCCATATTTTTGGACGTACTCGTTGAGGTTTGTTTTGTGAGGAACAAACAAAATTAGGTGGTAACGCGAAGCTATGCTCTCGCCCTAATGATGAAGGTCATTGGGGGCGGGGGTTTTTTTATATTGATTCGTTTTACAAAGGAGAAGGAGGGAAAACGGTATGATTCAGCTGGAGAAGGTAAGTAAAACCTTTGGTGCAGGTGCCGGAGAAATTCATGCGGTAAAGGAAGTTAGTTTAAACATTGATGCAGGCGAAATATTTGGGATTATCGGTTTTTCAGGTGCAGGAAAATCCACATTGGTTCGCTGTATTAACCTTTTGGAAAGACCGACGGCAGGGAACGTGCTCATTGATGGGGTTGACCTGATGGGCTTACCCGAGGCTCACTTGAGAGAGGAAAGACGGAAAATCGGCATGATTTTTCAGCACTTTAATCTTTTGCGTTCCCGTACGGTTTATGAAAATATTGCGTTTCCATTGCGAAAAAGCAAGCTGTCAAAGGCAGAAAAGCATAAAAAAATATTGTCTTTGTTGGAGCTTGTGGGACTGTCAGATAAAAAGGAGGCCTATCCTTCCCAGCTTTCGGGCGGACAAAAGCAAAGAGTGGCCATTGCAAGGGCTTTGGCTAACGATCCAAAGGTTTTGCTTTGCGATGAGGCAACCAGTGCGCTTGACCCCCAAACCACAAAATCTATTTTAAACCTATTAAAAAAGGTAAATAATGAATTGGGCATTACCATTGTTTTGATTACCCACGAAATGGCAGTAGTAAAGGATATTTGCGACAGGGTTGCCATTATGGAGCTGGGATATGTGGTGGAGGAAGGGGAAACAGCCGATGTTTTCTCCCATCCCAAGGAAAAGCTAACCCGAGATTTTATGGATACGGCGAGCAACATTAATAAAATTTACGAGTTGCTTGAGGAAAATAATGAATTAACACAGATAAAGAAGGGCGAAAAGCTGGTGCTGCTCACCTATTCGGGTGGAAACGCCGGAGAACCTCTGATTTCCTATTTGGCGGAGAAGTATCAAATTCAGGCAAATATTATTTTTGGAAATGTGGATATTTTAAAGAATAAACCCATTGGCAAGCTGGTTGTCATTTTAAGCGGAGAAGCTGAAAATATGGAAAAAGCACTGGAATATATTCGGGCTAGAAATGTTGAGATGGAGGTGATTCGGGGATGAGTTTTTTATATAACATTGCGCCTAATTTAGAGCCTTTGCAGGGAGAATTATTAAAATGCACGAAGCAAACCTTTCAAATGCTGATTATTTCCGGAACAATTGCCTTTATCCTAGGCTTGGTTCTTGGAGTGCTTCTGATTGTTACAAAAAATGACGGACTTATGCAAAATCCTGTATTATATAAGTTTTTGGATAAAGCCATTGACATCATTCGTTCCATTCCCTTTATTATTCTGATGGTACTTTTGATCCCCATCAGCCGTGCCATTGTGGGCACGGGGTCGGGTGTTACTGGGTCTTACGTTGCACTGATTGGAGGAACGGTTCCCTTTTTTGCAAGACAGATTGAAGCGGTTTTAGCGGATGTGGATTATGGCCTAATTGAGGCTAGTGAAGCAATGGGCTTTGGCCCTAGGGAAATTATTTTTAGCGTTTATCTCAAGGAAAGTATTCCAGGAATTACCCGTGTCACCATGATTACCTTTGTAAGCTTAATTGGCATCACTGCCATTGCAGGGGCAATTGGTGCTGGCGGTTTGGGCGATTTTGCCATTCGCTACGGCCATCAAATGGGATACAGAGATATTATTTGGGTAACGGTTGCAATTATTTTGCTGATTATCACTGTTTTCCAAGGCATCGGAAATATGATTATTAAAAAAACAACACACTAACGGTTGGCTCTTTAATGGAAACATTTTAAGCATAGAAAAAATAAGAAAACATATATGAAAAAGGAGAGATGTATGATGAAAAAGAATTTGAAAAAATTATTTGCGGCGGCATTGGCAACTACTGTTGTGTTAGGCTTGGCAGGCTGTGGCTCCGCGGGAAGCGCAGAAGAAGCGGCACCGGCAGCAGAGGACAGCGCCGAGGTAACAGTTGTAAAGGTTGGTGTAGTGGGCGAATACAATGCCCAGTGGGAAACCATAAATGAATTGTTGAAAGACGATAATATTCAAGTTGAACTGGTGAAATTTTCAGATTATGCAGCGCCCAACCGTGCGTTAAACGATGGCGAGGTTGATTTGAATGCATTCCAGCATAAAGCATTTTTGGCAAATGAAATTGAAACAAAGGGTTACGATATTGTAGATATTGGCGATACCTTCATTTCTCCTATCTCAATGTATTACAATAAAGACAAAATTTCTTCCATTGAGGATATTCAAGACGGCGACATCATTGCAATCCCCAGTGATTTAACAAATGGCGGTCGTGCTTTGAAATTACTGGAAGCAGCAGGTCTGATCGAATGTGATCCTGCAAAGGGCTATGTTCCTACAAAGCAGGATATTACAAAATACAATAAGCAAATCGAAATTTTGGAAGCTGAATCCGCAACCTTGGCGAACATTTTGCCCGATTGCGCAGCGGCAATTATTAACGGCGGCAACGCATATACAGCAGGCTTAGATCCTATTGAGGATACAATTGCTACGGAGGATGTTGATCCAGCGGTAAACGAAGCAGTTCCTAAGCTGGTGAATGTCATTGTATCCCGCACAGCAGATAAAGACAACGAAGTGTATAAGAAGGTAGTTGAAGCGTATCAAACAGAAGAGGTAAAAACAACTATTGACAATGAATACAAAGGTGCATTTATTTGTGCTTGGGAAAAGTAAAAATTAAATTTTGAAGAAAAAATTCATAAGTATGGGGTTTTATAATAGCGGTTTGCATTGAATTACAGGAGGGGATTTCCCATCCAATAAAAACAGATGAGTTACTCGGCCGTTGCTGATGACTCGTCTGTTTTGTGTTTTTGATTTTAAACCTGTTGCGTTTAAGAAAAGGTGGTAAGGATATGGCGCTAAAGGATTATATTTTAAAGGAAAAGGATTATATCATTCAGTTAAGAAGGCATTTTCATGCCCATCCTGAGGTGAGCTTGCAGGAATATGAAACTAGCAAGAAAATTGAGAAGGAGCTGGATGCCCTAGAAATTCCCCATAGAAAAGTAGGGGAAACGGGTGTATATGCATGGATTGACGGGAAAAAATCGCCACAAGGAAAAATTGTTGCCCTCAGGGGTGATATGGATGCCCTTGCCATGGAGGATTTGAAAACCGTTCCCTATCATTCCCAAAGGAAGGGCTTTTGCCATGCCTGCGGTCATGATGCCCATACGGCAACCTTACTTGGGGCGGCAAAGGTTTTGAAATCCATGGAGAATGATTTTTCGGGACAGGTTCGTCTGTTTTTCCAACAGGCAGAGGAAATTGGGCAAGGTGCAAGGCTTTTTGTTCAGGAAGGCTTGCTCGACGGATGCGAAAGGGTATACGGTGCTCATGTTGCCAGCAGACTGCAAAGCGGAAAGGTTGCCTTAACGAAAGGTCCTCAGTGTGCCAGCTGCGATTATTTTAAAATAGAAATCACAGGGAAGGGTGCCCATGTTTCTACGCCCCACCTAGGTGTGGATGCGGCTTATATTGCGGCGCAGATTGTCGTGAATCTGCAGTCCATCGTGGCAAGAAGCACGGCACCACTGGAAACCGTAGTGGTAGGCGTTGGCGTAATTAAGGCAGGCACACAGTATAATATTGTTGCGGAAAAAGCGGAAATTGAAGGAACAACCAGAAGCTTTTTGCCTGAGGTACGCACATTTACTAATGAAAGAGTGGTTGAAATAGCAAAGCAAACCGCCGCGATGTATGGCGCAAAAGCAGAGGTCACCTTTTTGGATTTTGCAGCCCCCTTGGTGAATGATGCCCAGACGGTGGAAGAAGTGACCGCTGTTGCCGAAGGGCTCATCGAGCGTTCTAATATTGTGACGGATTATGAGAAAGCCTTGGGTGCCGATGATTTTGCTGATTATTTGGCTGTAGCAAAGGGAATGTATGCTTTTATCGGCACTGGAAATGATGAAAATCCAAATACAAGGGTTGCCCATCATCATGGTTTGTTTGATATTGATGAGGAAGCAATGTTGCTTTCTTGTAATTTATATGTTGATTATGCTTTATGGGTTTTGAAGTCATAACTCTTTTTTGTTTGCCAACAAATCATAAGAAAAAGCCCGATTGCTTATGAAAGATTTTTCAAATCTAAGCAATACGGGCTTTTATTGATAAAATAAATTGTTTTTATGAATTAAAAATCTAACCTTTTCATAATTCGAACAAGGAAAAAGGAACAAAGGGCAAAGGCCACCACTTCCGCAATGGGGAATGCAAGCCAAACTGTGTTTAATTCGCCAAAGCTTGCCAAAATATAAGCAGCAGGCAAAAGCACAACCAGCTGTCTTGCAACGGAGATAATCAGGCTGTAAATTCCGTTGCCCAATGCCTGAAATACAGAGCTGGCGACGATATTATACCCGGCTAGAAGGAAGCTAAAGGAAATGATTTTTAAAGCCGGTACACCAATTGCAATCATGTTTTCCGAGGCTTTAAACATCGCCAAAAGCTTTTCGGGCAGTATCTGGAAAATGACGAAGCCAACAAACATAATGCCTACTGCCGCAATCACGCTCAATTTTATTGTTTGATGAATACGCAGCTTATTTCTTGCACCATAGTTATAAGCAATAATTGGAACCATCCCGTTGTTTAGACCAAATACCGGCATAAAGATAAAGCTTTGCAGCTTAAAGTATACACCAAAAACAGCAATTGCCGTTGAGGTAAAGCCATCTAAAATACGGTTCATGCAAAAAATCATAATAGAACCGATAGAAATCATTAAAATTGAGGGCAGGGCAACAATGTAAATGCTTTTCAGGATTGCTTTATTGGGCAGCATTTCTTTAAGTCGGATATGAATTTCGTGGTTTCTTTTTAAATTCAGCGTGACACCAACCGTGCAGGAAATAAATTGACCAATCACGGTGGCGATAGCTGCACCGGCTACGCCCATTTTCGGTAAGCCAAATAAACCGAAAATAAGGATGGGGTCTAAAACAATGTTTACCAAAGCACCAATGCCTTGACTAATCATAGCATCAAAGGTTCGGCCTGTGGATTGCAATAAGCGTTCCATGGCAACCTCTACAAATATGCCTAATGATCCAATTAAGACAATATGCAGATATACTTCTCCGCCTTGTATAATTTCGGCAACGTCTGTTTGTCCCTTTAAAAACGGTGTTGTAAAGAAGAGACAAATCAAGACAAAAACGAGCCAGTTCATAACAGCTAAAAAGATGCTGACACTGGCCGTTTTATTTGCGGT
Organism: Anaerotignum sp.; assembly: GCA_028710085.1. Taxonomy (GTDB): domain Bacteria; phylum Bacillota; class Clostridia; order Lachnospirales; family Anaerotignaceae; genus Chakrabartyella. The sequence continues at coordinate 4,460 of JAQUSU010000056.1, read as the reverse complement.
ATCAAACTTTTTCGCACCCAAGCTTTTAGAAAGCAAGGCGTTTGTACCAACCCCGGTGCCGGCGGCAACGGCAATCATAAAGTTTTGCATGGGAAAGGCTAAAGATACTGAGGATAATGCATTTTCACTGATTTGAGCAACGAAGGCACTATCTACAATATTATATAGTGCTTGTACCAGCATAGATATAACCATAGGTACGGACATAGTAAAAAGCAGTTTATTCACAGGCATCGTGCCCATTTTGTTTTCTTTTATTTCTGTGGCAATGGTACTCATTATGTAACCCCCTTTTTCCATATTGAAAATCTCAATATAGTTGTAAAATTTGCGAAATGATAGCGCTGTCGAAACAGCGCTTTTTTAATCCTTATTGGCTTTTTTGTGCGATAATAAACTATCATACGCCGATATATTATGATTGTCAATATGAATTTGAGGGGGACAAAGGAAACCGCATGCAGTATGCGCTATTCCATTGGAGAAACAGGGGTGGTTGTTTTCCAATAAAGATAATTATTTTCCACGAATGCCTCCACCTTTCCTGTATCATAAAGGAAGGATAGGTAGGAGCGAATGGTGCTTCCCACCAAGACATATTGGGCATAATCCATGGTTAAAGCATATTTTTCAAATATTAAATGAAGGAGCTCTTCAAAAAACTTTGGAGCGGCACATAAATTTAGTAATTCCTGGAGGATTTCATTCGCTTTCCTTCGATTGATTTCAACCAAAGGGCGGATATCCTCCATAGGTTCTGCATGGGCTGGAATGAAAAGCGCACCCTCAAGGGTTTCCAAAAAATCAAGGGTTATAAAATATGCTGCAACATCATAGTTAAAGCTGATATGATATTTTTCCAAAATCATTTCACTGAAAACTGAATCGGCCAAAAAGTATACGTTATCCGGTGTTTTCACCCCGATCATCTGCCAGAAATGCCCGCCCAACGGGAAAATTTCCATGCCCTCAGGAAGGCTTGCCAAAGAAATATCCTGAGCCTTGGAGGGGGTAGCCATTAAAAATTTGCTTCGCAGCTTTTGAAACGGATAGCCGCCATAAAGAAAAGAAGGCTCCAAAATAGGGCTTTCGATTACTGCGTTTTCCATTGGAGTGGAATAGATTGGGCATCCCAATCTGCTTTGCAATAAAGTATTTCCGCCGATATGGTCGGCGTTGGAGTGAGTATTGATAATTCCGTTTAGCCGCCATCCTTGTTGGTCGAGGATTTTTTGGATTTTTCGCCCGGCATCCTTGTCATTTCCGCTGTCAATCAACCAGACAGCTTCCTTGGAAACACGGTATATCCCAATTTTTGAGGGGCAGTTGATATAAAAAGTATTTTCTGCCACCTGAATTAGTTCGTACATAAAATCCCTCCTTTTCAAAAAAAGCTGCCCCAATTGTCGGAGCAGCTCGGAGCGTAGACAAACCTTGAGTGTTGAGTGCAAGGTTTTCATTTTGAAGTCAAAAATATTTAGTTCATGGAATTTGTAGAACCGATTACATTTTTAATTTTATCCTCTACCAATTCACGGATCAGCTCTCTGCCGGCTCCAAGATAACCACGAGGGTCAAATGCAGAAGGATTTTCGCCAAAGGATTTACGGATGGCAGCTGTCATTGCCAAACGAAGGTCGGTGTCCATATTGATCTTGCAAACACCCATTGCAGAGGCTTTTCTTAGCATTTCCGCAGGAATTCCCTTTGCGCCTGCAATAGCTCCGCCAAACTCGTTACACATTGCCACACAGCGCTGGTCTACGGAAGAAGCACCGTGCAAAACGATGGGGTAGTTATGGTAACCTTCTGCCTCTAATTTTTTTGTAATGGTTTCCAGACGGTCAAAATCTAATTTTGCTTCGCCTTTAAATTTATATGCACCATGGCTTGTACCAATGGCAATTGCCAAGGAATCTACACCTGTGCGTTTTACAAAGTCAATTGCCTGATCGGGATCTGTATAGGTTGCATGAGCTGTATCAACATTTACCTCGTCCTCTACGCCGGCAAGCTTGCCTAATTCAGCTTCTACAACAACGCCCCTTGCGTGGGCATATTCAACAATTTCCTTTGTTTGTACCACGTTTTCTTCATAATCTAAATGGGAACCGTCAAACATGACTGAGGTGAAGCCGTATTCAATACAGTCCTTGCAAACCTGAAAATCAGAACCATGATCCAGATGCAAGGCGATATCCAAGCCTGTTTCTTCCACAGCTGCATCTACCATAGCCTTTAAATATTTGGGGTGAGCGTATTTTAATGCACTTTTGGAAACCTGAAGAATAACGGCGGAGTTTTGGGCTTTTGCTGCCTCAACCACTCCCTGAATAATTTCCATATTATTAATATTAAATGCGCCGATGGCATAGCCGCCCTGAAAAGCCTTGTCGAACATTTTTTTTGTTGTAACTAACGCCATATTAAAACACCTCTTTCTTTTTTTTGTTTACAAATGATTGTTACCTGTAATAAAATTATAATACGGCAGCTAGGTTGTGGCAAGCTAAATTAAGAAGTTATAACGCCTTTTCTGGCAAAAAATACAAAATTAAAGATTGAGGTGAAGTGGTTTGAAGAATTTTTTGGTTTTTATTGGTGTTTTGGGTTTGGATTTGGGAACGAAGAAGTGGGTGGATTCACACTTGCCACGAGGCAAGAGAAAAAAAGTATCCAAAAATCTCCTGTATTTCCAGCACATAAAGAACTCCGGAATGGCATATCATAAATTTGCAGGGAAAAAGAATTTTATTCTTGGTTTAACGGGCGGGTTAACGGCAATATATAGCGTGTTTTTTCTTCTCGCTTGTTTTGGTAAAAAAGATTCGCAAAAGTATGCGCTCCCTCTGGCGATCAGCCTTGGCGGTGCCTATGGAAATTTTTTGGAAAGATGGAAAAAGGGCTATGTAACGGATTTCATATACATTGATAAGGGAAAAAATGCGCCGATTTTCAATATTGCGGATGCAGCACTGCTGCTGGGTGCAATTTTAGTGGGAATTGTGTCCTTGAAAGACTCGGCAAATATGTAGAAGTTTCCCTATTGAACAATTGCGAATTACGTTGTATAATGTAAATACAAATTCCTGAAGTGTTCGAGAACTTACTATTTTTGAACCTACACAACTGACTCGGGATTCCTATAGGCGAAAGTTATGTCAGGCCCCAAGATAATTCCCTTTGGGCGGGGGAAGGCAGATACTTTGGCTGCGGTTACCCACCTGGCTTAGGCTAGGTGTCAACCGGTAAGAACGGCACTTTGGGAAATTTTTTGCAGAAAATAATTGTTTGTTAGTTTTATTAGAAAAATTTTTGGGCTGTGTCTGGGAATAAACCGGACATGGTCCATTTTTGATATAAACGAGAAAATTCTACAAAAAGAGAAATTTTTCTGAAGTTAAAAGGAAATATTTTCTTTTGAAACAATTTTGAATATGATATAATTATAAATTGCAAAGATAAAAACACAGCTCCGGTTGGTAGTCCGGACGCAGCAAAAGCTGTCAGTAACCTGCCTCCTTGGTTGTCCGTTCTTTGTTTGATGAATCAATAGGAGGGATAAATATGGAGCAAATGACGGCAAAGCTTACTGTTACTTTCGAGGAGCCCTTTTGGATTGGCATCTATGAGCGTGAAGCAGACGGAAAATATGAGGTCTGCAAAATCACCTTTGGAGCGGAGCCTAAGGATTATGAGGTGTTCGAATTTCTCCTCATAAACTGGAAAAGCTTGCGATTCAGTAAATCCATGGAGGTTGAGCATATTGCTGAAAAGCGAATCAATCCGAAGCGAATGCAGCGTGAAATAAAAAATCAGCTGCAAAATAACGGCATCGGAACAAAAGCACAGCAAGCGCTGAAGCTTCAACATGAGCAAGGAAAGCTGGAACGAAAAAAATCTTCTCGTGAGCAAAAAGAGGCTGAAAAAGAGAGACAGTTTGAATTGCGTCAGGAAAAACGTAAGGAAAAGCATAAAGGACACTGACTTTACACTGCATAATTTATAATTGCTTTAGATGGTGAATTTATTATGCAGTGCATGGCGCTTGCCCTGCCATTGCAGGCGCAGAAGATGGGTGCCCCCAGAAATAGTGGAAAGCTGTTTCTGAGGGTGCCTCTGCTCCTTTGAGAAGAAGTCGGATTTTTCCATGCGTTACTTAAAAGACAAAATTCAGTTGTAAATTTACAAAGTTATGCAATGAATGATTGCATTTTATCTTGCTGTGTGTTATAATAGCAACGATGTCACGTTTTTTGGCATCCCGTTTCATTGGTAAAAACAGTAATAACAATTGAATATGCTACTGTGGCTCAATGGTAAAGCACTTCACTCGTAATGAAGGGATTGTGGGTCCGATTCCCACCAGTAGCTCCAGTAATTTAGTAAATGTAGATGCCATGCGGTCAAAGTCGCATGGCATCTGCTTTTTAAAAATATGAATGCAGCTTTGTGCTGCT